>NZ_JBUYWT010000039.1:0-70858 GCF_055264925.1 Bradyrhizobium sp. KZN70725 | reverse complement strand
CGTCCCGCCGATATTGCTCCCGAGTGATCTTGGTCCAGGGCATCGTGCTCTCCCTCGAATCTTTGCAAATCCGATGGAATCACACCCCACTGAGATCACTCACCCATTTTTCAGTCAGGCTCTGAGGAGGCCGGCCTTGGCCGCGTCGACATCGAGCTGCCTTGCCCGCTGCGATCTTCTCCAGCATCGCGAGGCGTCGGCCGGTCATCACGGCGCCCGGGGACACGCAGTTCACCTGCACGCCGTCGTCGATGCCGCGCTCGGCGAAGGCTTTTGCAAGTGCCTCGATCGCGGCGTTGATCGTGCCCACCGCGGCGGCGCCGGCGCGGGGTAGCACGGCGGCATTGCCTGACGTGAAGATGACAGCGCCTTGCGACGCTTTCAGCGCGTCCCAGGCGCGGATCGTCAGCCGCCTCGCGCCGTGAAACTTGAGCGCGAGGCCGGCGTCCCATTGCTGGTCGGTCAGCTCGAACAGATCGAGCCCGGGCACTGAGCCTGCGACATTGACCAGCGCGTCGATGCGGCCGAAGCGATCCAGCGTGGCCTTGACGATTTCATCAGCGGCATCAGGCGCGGCGAGATCGAGCTCGAGCGCCAGCGGCGTGCTGCCGCGTCTTTCGATCTCCTGAGCGGCCTCGCGCAGCCTCTCGCCGCTGCGCGCGACGAGGACGATGGCGGAAAAATCCCGCGCGAGCCGCAGCGCGGCGGCGCGTCCGATGCCGGAGCTGGCGCCGGTCACGATGGCGACGGATGTAGTCATGTGTACTTCCTTGCAGTGGTCGGCGCGACTGAGTGGATGTGAGCCCGTCATTGCGAGGAGCGACAGCGACGAAGCAATCCATCCTTCCGTTGTGCGGAGCTATGGATTGCTTCGCTTCGCTCGCAAAGACGCGGATAGAGTTGTGGGTGCCGACATCCTTGAGTCAGCGGTTCAGGAACTCGCGGATAGCCTGCGCGATCTCGGCGGCGTGCGTTTCCAGCGCAAAGTGGCCGGTGTCGAAAAATTTGACGACCGCCTTCGGATTGTCGCGCTTGAACGCCTCGGCGCCCGGCGGCAGGAAGAACGGATCGTTCTTGCCCCACACCGCGAGGAACGGCGGCTTGTGGGTGCGGAAGTAAGTCTGGAAGGTGGGGTAGAGCGCGACGTTGCTCTTGTAGTCGCCGAACAGATCGAGCTGCACGTCGTGCGCGCCGGGCCGCGCCATGTAGTAGTTGTCGAGGTTCTGGCCGTCCGGCGACACCGTTTGCGGATCTGATGTGCCGTGGGTGTACTGCCAGCGCGTGGTCTCCGGCGTCAGGAACGCACGCAAGGCGTCGCGGTTCGCCGGCGAGGGATCCTGCCAATAGGCCTTGATCGGCGTCCAGCCGTCGCTGAGGCCTTCCTGATAGGCGTTGCCGTTCTGGGAGATGATCGCCGTGATCCGCTCCGGATGCTTGACCGCCAGGCGGAAGCCGGTCGGCGCGCCATAATCGAACACATAGACCGCGAAGCGATCGAAGCCGATCACCTCGGTAAAGCGATCGATGACGCCGGCGATGCTGTCGAAAGTGTAGTTGAACTTGTCGCGCGGCGGCATGTCCGACTGGCCGAAGCCGGGCAAATCCGGCGCCACGATGTGGAATTTGTCCGCGAGCTGCGGGATCAGATCGCGGAACATGTGGCCGGCGCTCGGGAAGCCGTGCAGCAGCAGCAGCTTTGGCGCGCCGGGCGAACCGGCTTCGCGATAGAAGATGTTAAAGCCGTCGACATCGGCAATGCGGTATTTGACCTGGGACATCTGTCACTCCTTGTGATCGTGCGTTGGTGAGTTCCGGGACTTAGGATTTGATTTGCTTCGCGAGCCCGCTGATCGCTTCGGGACGCAGATAGAGCAGCAGGGCGCAGCACACGGTGGCAAAGCCCAGCAGCTGCATGAACGGGGCGATGGCGGCGCCGGCCGCGAACACCAGCACGGCGAGCAAGGTGCGGCGCTGCGTCCATGTCCGCACGCGCTCGGAGATCAGGCTCTGGTCTGCCTGCGTCAGCACCGTGCGCTCGAAGGCGAGATAGGCGAGATCGATCAGCAGGAAGATGACTGCATAGACCACCACCGGCGCGGCGGCCATGTGCGATCGCGCGACCCATGCGGTGGCAAACGGCAGCAGTGAAACCGCGAACAGATGCACGAAGTTCAGCCAGATCAACCGCGGCGTCGGCTGCCGCACCAGATGCAGCAGATGGTGATGATTGACCCAGATCACCGCGATGAACAGATAGCTCGCGGCGTAGCTGATCGCGGTCGGCCATAGCGGCAGCAGGTCGGCGAACCGCGAGCCCTCCGGCGCCTTCAACTCGAGCACCATCACCGTGATGATGACGGCGATCACCGCATCGGAAAACGCGCCGAGCCGGTCGGCCGAGAGACGTTTCTCCTGCATGGCAGCTCTCCTGTCCGAAATCGTGGGAAGAGGTCAGTGCTCTGTAACGTTCTCGACTGCTTCCCGGATGATGTCGGTGACGAGCTTCGGCGCGGTGACGATCGGGGTATGGTCGACGGGGTGTGAGCGCACGGTCGCCTGCATCCGCGCCGCCATGCTGCGCTGGGTCTCGGGCGCGATCATCCGGTCGTCCTCGGCAACCAGGAACCAGCTCGGGACGTCCTTCCACAGGGGGCGGCCGACCGGGACGGTGATGCAGGCCGGCGAGATCGGCCGCTGCACCGCGGCGAGCACCGCGAGGTCCTCGGACCGCGCGCCTTGCGCAAAGGCCGCTGCGAAAGCGGACTCTGGGAGCCAGATCAGGCCATTGGCGTCGGGCGCGAGCTTCGGCGCGAACGGATGCGGCGGCAGCCGGTAGAATACGTCGGCGACCGTCTCGCTTTCATCCGGCGCCAGCGCCGCGACATAGACCAGCGCCTTGGCGCGCGGCGAGCGGGTCTCGGCAATCACGGCGCCGGCATAGGCATGGCCAACCAGCACCACCGGGCCCGCGACGCGGTCCAGAGTGCGGTTCAGCGCGGCGACGTCGTCGGCGAGCGAGGTGAGGGGCAGCGGCGCCGCCACCGCTGTAATGCCCTCGGCGTCGAGCGCCGTGATCACCCGCGCCCAGCTCGAGCCGTCGGCCCACGCGCCATGCGCAAGCACCACGCTGACATCCTTGTTCGACATTGTCCGCTCCCTCGTTTCAGGTCTGTTTTGGCGGTAACCTCTAAAATACTGTTTGCCAGGTTATCGCGCTTATGGTCCAGGACACGTAACTTGTCAAATGAATTTTATCAGGTTACTATTTCCGTGACTGAGGAAGCCGTCAGAAAGCCGCCAGGAGGTCGCCACCGTGCAATCCCATCCGCCCGCGATGTTCATCGCAGACAGCCTGGGCATCGATTTCATCAATTCGATTGCGACCCCGGTCGATACGCCGGTCGACTGGATCGGCGATGGCGACGGCCTGCTGCGCTGGCTCGCGCAGGCGCAGCTGGTGCCGCCCGATGTGCTCGACGAGCTCAAGGCGTGCGCGACGCCGGGCGAGCTCGACGACGTCGCCGGTCAGGCCCGCGATTTGCGCGAGTGGTTCCGCGGCTTCGTGCGCAAGCATATGGGCCGGCCGCTGGCGCCGCGTGCGCTCAAGGAGATCGAGCCGCTGAACCGGCTGCTGGAAAGCGATCAGGCGTTCAGCCGGATCGTGGCGCATCGCCACAAGGACGGCGATGGCGGCCATGACGGTTTCGCGCTGGAGCGGACGCGGCGCTGGCGTTCGGCCGAAACATTGCTGCTGCCGATCGGGGAAGCGATGGCCAGGGTCGTCTGCGAGGAAAGCTTCTCCGACATCAAGGCGTGCGAGGGCCCGGCCTGCACGCTGATGTTTGCCGACCACACGCGGGCGCGGGCGCGCCGATGGTGCAGCATGGCGATCTGCGGCAACCGCGCCAAGCAGGCCGCGCACCGCAGCCGGATGAAGGACAGGGGCTGAGACCACCAAAGCATGATCCGGAAAAGTGCGTAGCGGTTTTCCGAAAAGATCATGCTCAAAACAAAGACCAACAGGAGCCCAACAAAATGGCGGCACTTCCCCTGATCGTGTTCGACGTCAACGAAACCCTGCTCGACCTCGAGACCATGGAGCCGGTGTTCGCGCGCATCTTCAACGACAGGAGCGCGATGCGGCTGTGGTTCGCGAACTTCATCATGTACTCGGCCTCGCTCACTGTCGCGGGGTGCTACGTGCCGTTCACCGATATCGGCGCCGCGGTCATGAAGATGCTGGCCGACACCCGCGGCATCAGGATCGACGATGCCGACAAGCAGGAGCTGACCGAGAAATTCTCCACCATGCCGCCGCACGGCGAAGTGCCCGGCGCGCTGCGCAGGCTGCGCGCGGCGGGTTTCCGCCTGTTCACGCTGACCGACAATCTGCTCGAGGTGCAGACCCGGCAGCTGACCCATGGCGGCATCGTCGATCTGTTCGAGCGGCGCTTCTCCGCCGACGGCGTCAAGCATCACAAGCCGTCGCGGCAGGCCTATGGCTATGTCGAGAAGGAGCTCGGGGCAAAGCCCTCGGAGTTCTGCCTGATCGCCTGCCACACCTGGGACACGCTGGGCGCGGTCGCGGCCGGCTGGGAGGCCGCGCTGATCAAGCGTCCCGGCAACGATGTCCTCGGCGTCGGCCCGCAGCCGCAGGTCGTCGGCAATGATCTCGACGATGTCGCCGGTCAGCTGATCCGCCGCTACGGCGCCAAAGGGTAACGACGCCTGACGGATTCCCGCGCAGAGAAGAGGGCAAAACGCCCCTCCAGGCCCGATCGCTCGGAAGCGCATAAAACCGGAATGAAATCCATAGCGGTTCTCAACCATGCCCCTTGAGCTTTCCTCAACTTCCGCGGCCGATGCTGCATCCGCCGCAGGGATCGAAGGAGCTCACAGCATGCCGGCCAAGGGACGAGCGACCGCCACCAACGCCACCGCGCAAGGGCGCGAGGACATCCTCAACGCGCGCGCCATCAGCACGCTGGGCGCCGGCGTCGTCAGCGCGATGAGCGCGGTCGGCGCCGCCGTCATCAAGAAGAACAAGCCGGCACTCGGCAAGAACGCGGACTGGTTCTGGCACCTGTTCGCGAAATGCGAGGCCAGGGCCGCGCGCATCGCCGAGCAGGCCGCGCGCGATCCGGAGGCCTGCGGCGATGCCACCTTCATCGAGGTCTATGCCGCGCAATTGCCGAAGCTGATGACAGCGGCGCTCGAGAGCCACGAGAAGGCGCTCAAGGCGAAGTGATGCGGCGTCCAGAGAGTCCCGCAACGGTGCTTGCCCCGTTCTCGTTCCTCTTGACCTCTCAAATGCGCCAAGGCGGCAAAGTAGCGGCGGCTGTCGCCGACCGGACGGTCTTGCAGGTTAGGCGAAGCCGTCACCCGCCATCGCGCTGACCAGCCCTACGGCCCGGATCGGGCAGGCCGCCTGATCCGGGCGCCAGCTTTTCTGCGACGGGGGCATGGCGATTTGGCGCTTCTTGGCGTAAAGCACCCCAAATCGTCATGCGGCTGTGCCGCCTGCCGGGTACGCAGCTCCAGGTCGTCGCGCTCGACGTTCTGCGCCCGGACCAATCAAGGTTTCCCATCTCGTGCCCTTTCCGACCACAAGTTCGCCGCTCGCCCGCGCCTTGGCTGAGCGCAACTACGATCAACCGACCCCGGTCCAGCTCGCCGTGCTCGCGGACGACGCTGTGGACCGCGATCTCCTGGTTTCGGCCCAGACCGGCTCGGGCAAGACCGTTGCCTATGGCCTAGCCATGGCAAAGGACCTGCTCGACGGCGCCGAGCGGTTCGAGCCGGCTGCCGCCCCGCTGGCCCTGATCGTCGCGCCGACCCGCGAGCTCGCCTTGCAGGTCCAGCGCGAGCTTGCTTGGCTTTATGAACACGCCGACGGCCGCGTCGTCTCCTGTGTCGGCGGCATGGACCCGCGCCGCGAGCAGCGCGAGCTTGCCGAGGGCGCCCACATCGTGGTCGGGACGCCCGGCCGGTTGTGCGACCATTTGCGGCGCAGCCGTCTCGACATTTCGGAACTCAAGGTCGTCGTGCTCGACGAGGCCGATGAAATGCTCAATCTCGGTTTCCGCGAGGATATGGAATTCATCCTCGAGACCACGCCGGACACCCGCCGCACCTTGCTGTTCTCGGCGACGTTTCCGCGCGGCATCGTCGCGCTTGCCAAGCAGTATCAGGAGCAGGCGTTCCGGATCGAGGTCGCGGGTGACGAAGGCGGCCATGCCGATATCGAGTACCGCGCCATCCGGGTGGCCGCCGACGATGTCGAGCACGCCGTCGTCAACGTGCTGCGTTTCCATGAGGCGCCGAGCGCGCTGGTGTTTTGCAACACGCGTGAGGCCGTCAGGCATTTGCAGGCGGCGCTGCTCGAGCGCGGGTTCTCCGTCGCCGCGCTGTCGGGCGAAATGACCCAGAACGAGCGGACCCAGGCGCTGCAGGCGTTGCGCGACGGACGGTCGCGGGTTTGCGTCGCGACCGACGTCGCGGCGCGCGGCATCGACCTGCCGAGCCTCGATCTCGTCATTCACGCGGATCTGCCGAAAGATCCGGAGGTCATGCAGCATCGCTCGGGCCGCACCGGCCGCGCCGGCCGCAAGGGTGTCAGCATCCTGCTGGTGCCGCCGGCACGGCGGCGGCGCGCCGAATTGCTGCTCGACCTCGCCGGCATCGATGTGGTCTGGGGCTCCGCGCCGCAGGCGGAGGAGATCCGCAAGCTCGACCATGATCGCCTGCTGCAGGATGCAGTGTTCTCCGAAGAGGCGACGTCAGATGATCTGGCGCTGGCGCAGGCCTTGCTCGCCGAACGCGCGCCCGAGGCGATTGCCGCAGCGCTCGCCCGGCTTTACCGTGCGCGGCTGCCTGCGCCCGAAGACATTCTCGATCCCGGCGAGGGACGCGGTCGGGACCGCGACGATCGTCGCGGCGAGCGCGCCTCGCGCCGCGATGATCGTGCCGCCGGGCCGCGATCGAAGACCGGCAAGTCCTCCGCGCGTCACGGCATGGAGGAGGCGACCGTCTGGTTCCGCGCCGCGATCGGACGCCGGAAGAGCGCCGAAGCCCGCTGGCTGCTGCCGATGATCTGCCGCCGTGGCGGCATCGACAAGCGCGACATCGGCGCGATCAAGATCATGGATACGAGCACCGAATTCGAGATCGCCGCGCGGGTCGCGGATTCCTTCGCGGTCAAGATCAAGCGTCCGGACAAGGAAGACAGCATCCGCATCGAGCCGCTGGCGGGCGCGCCGCAGGGAGAGGTGCGCGAGAAGCCGGCGCGCAAGCCCTGGCGCGGTGATGACGACGGCGGATACGGCGCGCCGCGCGCCGAGGGTGCAGGAAAGCGGCGCGGCACGCCGGACCGCGAGGCCAGAGCGTTTTCGAGCGAAGGCGCGAGCGGTTCGCGTCAGGAATACGCGTCAAAGAAGGAATCCAGGGACTCGTTCCGATCCGATTGGGACGGAAAAGGCTTCAGGCCGAAATCCGGCGAGGAGCCGCGGCTCGGAAAGAAAAAGAAGCATCCGGGCAAGTCCAGCCACGCCGGACCCACGCAGTGGCCGGATGTGTCGGCGAAACCGAAGTTCGGCAAGAAGCCGAAGAAGAAGCGGCGGGGCTGAGTTGGCGTGCGGATGTGTGAGTCACAAGCCGTGCCACATCCTCACCGTCGTCCCGGCGAAGGCCGGGACCCATTACCCCGAATGCTCATTGTTGCCTAACGCTGGAGCCGCAGCTCGCTTCGACAACGAACGCCTGTGGTTATGGGTCCCGGCCTTCGCCGGGACGACGATGCGGAGAGGGCTTCGCGTCTAACTGATTGCTTGTGACGCCCGCTTGGCCCCTCACGCCACCAGCGCGATCTTCGGCACGGTTGCGAGCACCGACTGGTTGCGGCCGTTGGCCTTGGCGGCGTAGAGCGCCTTGTCGGCGGCCTCGATCAGATCGGACCATTGCTGGCCCGCGGTCGGCCGCATGCTGGCGACGCCGATGCTGACTGTCGTGATCAGTTCGCCCGCGCACCATTGCTGGACCTTGCGGCGGATGGTCTCGGCCAGGTTGAAGGCCTCGAGCGCGGTCATGTTGGGCAGCAGCACGGCGAACTCCTCGCCGCCGAAGCGCGCCGGGCAATCGCCGGCGCGGCGCACCGCGTCCGAAATGCAGATCGCGATCCCGACCAGCACCTGGTCGCCGGCCTGATGCCCATAGGTGTCGTTGTAGGCCTTGAAATGATCGGCATCGATCATCAAGAGCGCGACCGGCTGGCCGTAGCGGCCGGCACGGCGCCATTCGCGCTCGATCTCGCCGTCGAACTTGCGCCGGTTCTTCAGGCCGGTGAGGGCGTCGGTGGTCGCCATCTCCTCGAGCTTGTCCTCGGCGTCGGCGCGGCGGACGATCTCGCGGGCGAGCACCAGCGTTGCGCTGAGCACGAACAGGATCAGAAACGCCATGATCGCGCCGATGCGAATGGCCTCGGTGCGCCAGAGGTTGAAGACGGCTTCGAGCGGCTTGCCGACCACCACGTAAAGCGGCCCGAGCTGCTGCGCCTGACATAGAGCCGCGGTATGTCGTCGACCGGGCCCTTGCCGGAGAAGGCGCCGCCCACCTTCAGGTTCTCGGCCTTCCAGTCGAGCTGCTCCGCGAGGTTCTTGCCGATCACGTCGAGATCGAACGGCGTCCGCATGATGATGGTGCGGTCGTTGCGCAGCACGGTGATGGTGTCGCCCGGCATGAGGTTCAGCCGCCCGAACAGATCGTGGAAATAGCTGAAGCGGATCGAGCCGACCACGACGCCGAGGAAGCGGCCCTCGTCGTCGACGATGCGCCGGCTCAGCACGATGGCGTAGGCGCCGCGATGCAGCATCGGCCGGCTGATGTAAAGCCCGGCATCGGGATTGTCGCGCTGGACCGTGAAATACTCCTCGTCGCTGCGGTTCTCCGGCCGTGGATCGAGGCTCGCCGCGTCGATGGTCAAATTGCCCTTGGTGTCGAACACCTGGATCGCGCCGAAATGTTTTGCGGTCGCGGCGTGATCGAACAGGATCAGCTGGCGCAGTTCCTTGCTGATATTGCGGATCTCCGGCATCTCGAGATTGCTGGCGACCGCGCGCAGCGACAGGTCGTAGAGCTCGATGTTGCGGCTGATGTCGGCCTCGATCCCCGACGCCAGATTCTCCAGGGTGCGGCGGGCCAGTTCCTCCTCGCCGCGGCGCATGTCGAACATCACGCCGGCGCAGACCGCGGAGAAGCCGAGGACAGTCGCAATCGACGCCGCGATCAGCAGCTTTGCCGATAGTCGCCAGCGCCGCCTTGCGTCGTTTCCCCGTCGAAATGACATGTCCCGCTCCAATGCGCCGTCATGCAACGGGAAATCTTGTTGTCGCCTTAAATGGCGACAGCAGCGGCCGAATGGGTTAACGGGTGGTTGCCGGACTTTTGTCATCGAGGACGTTGTGAACGACTACGACGCATTGCGGGATTATCTGAAGAAGCAGCATCTGCCCGAATTCGTGCTGACCTTCGAGGAGATCGAGGCGATCATCGATGCGGCGCTGCCGCGCGCCGCGCACCGGGCCTCGTGGTGGGAGACGTTGCGCAGCCCGCAGGAGAAGATGCCGCAGCGCGAGGCCTGCCTCGAGGCCGGCTACATCGCCACCCGCCAGGCCGACGGCAAGAGCGTCAGGTTCAAGCGCATGCCTAACCGTCGTCCCGGCGAACGCCGGGACCCATAACCACAGGGCGTTGTTGTTACGAAGGCAACCGGCCCCAGCGCGTCATGGATGGGCCGCGGCGTATGGGTCCCGGCTCCCGTGCGCAATTGCGCACGAGGCCGGGACGACAAGAGTTAGCTCGCGGCTTCCAGCCGTTCCTCGGTGAGCAGCCGGGTCGCCGCATCGGCGTCCATCGGCTCTCCGAAGGCAAAGCCCTGGGCGTATTCGCAGCCGAGCTGGTAGAGCTCGACGGCATCCGAATCCGTCTCGGCGCCTTCCGCCACCACCTCCATCCCGAGATCGTGCGCCAGCGCGATGATCGATTTCAGGATCACCGGGCGGGTTCCGCGGCTGGTGGTGCGGACGAAGGACTGGTCGATCTTGATGGTGTCGAACGGGAAGCGCTGCAGATAGGACAGCGAGGAGTGGCCGGTGCCGAAATCGTCGAGTGACAGCCCGGTGCCGAGCTCGCGGATCCGCGCCAGCATCTGGGCGGCGTGCTCCGGATTCTCCATGACCAGCGATTCCGTCAGCTCCAGCTTCAGCGTGCCGCGCGCCACCGAGGAGCGCGACAGCACGGTGCGGATATCGTGGATCAGATCGTGGCGCAGCAGCTGCCGCGACGACACGTTGACCGACGCGAAGATCGGCTCGCGGGCGCGCATCGCGCGCTGCCACACCGCGAGCTGCCGCGCGGTCTGGTCCATCACGAACATGCCGAGATCGACGATCAGGCCGGTCTCCTCGGCGACGTTGATGAACTCCGACGGTGACATCCGGCCGAGCTTGGGATGGTCCCAGCGCGCCAGCGCCTCGAAGCCGGCGATCGCGCGATCCTCCAGCCGCACGATCGGCTGGTACAGGATCGTGATCTCCTGCCGCTCGATGGCGCGGCGCAGGTCGCTCTCCAGCGTCAGGCGGTCGGTCTTGCGCGCCCGCATCGCCGGCTTGTAGACGTCGATGCGGTCGCCGCCGATCCGCTTGGAATGATACATCGCAAGCTCGGCGTCCTTGATGATCTCGTCGGTCAGCGGTGCCGCCGGGTCGGACAGCGCAAGCCCGATCGAGGCGGTCAGGAAGATCTCGCGGTCGTTGAACGCGATCGGGGCGCGGATGGTCTTGCGGATGGTCTCGGCGAAATTGGTGATCCGTGCCGGGTCCTGCTCCGACAGCAGGATCAGGCCGAACTGGTCGCCGGCCATGCGGGCCAGCGTGTCCTGCGGCTTGAGGATGCGGGTCAGCCGCCGCGCCAGCGTCAGCAAAATGGAATCGCCGACCGCGATCCCGACGGAATCGTTGACCTGCTTGAAGCGGTCGAGGTCGATCACCATCAAGGTCGGCCGCAGGTTCGGCATGGTCTTGGCGAGATTCGCCACTGCGCCGAGGCGGTCCATGAACAGCCGGCGGTTCGGCAGGCCGGTCAGGTTGTCATGGACGGAGTCATGAAGCATCCGCTCTTCGGAGTTCTTGAACTCGGTGACGTCGGTGAGCGTGCCGACCACGCGCGAGACCTCGCCGTCGGAGCCGACCACCGGCCGCGCCTTGAGCGCGAACCACATGAAGTGGCCGTCGGGCGTGCGCAGCCGGAAATCCTGCACCAGGCGGCCGCGGCGCTGGTCGAGCACGCTGTCGAGCGCGGCGCGGAAGCGGTCCTGGTCGAGCGGGTGCAGCACCTCGAGCCATTTCGCCGCCGGGCCTTCCAGCGTGCCGCGCTTGAGGCCGAGCAGGGCCTCGGTCTCGGGACTGGTGAACACCTTGTCGGCTGACACGTCCCAATCCCAGATCAAGTCGCCGGAGCCGGTCAGCGCCAGCGCGCGGCGCTCGACATCGGAGACGACGCCGGTGGTGGCGCCGCCGCCGGCGAAGGCGTGCTGCATCACCGTGAATCCGATCAGCATCACGATCAGCACCAGGCCGCCGAGCAGCGCCGGGCCGACGATGTCGTTGGTGACGGAGCCGGCGACCGTCATGCCGGCCGCGACCACCCAGACCACCAGCAGGAACCAGGTCGGGATCAGCAGCACCGCGCGGTCGAAGCCGTGGGTCGAGAGATAGACGATCAGCGCGAAGCCGGCGAAGGCGATCATCACCAGCGACATGCGCGCGATGCCGGAGGCGACCGCGGGATCGAACAGCGCCAGCGCGACCAGCGAGCCGAGGAAGACCAGCCAGCCGATCGTGATGTGCGAGTAGCGGACGTGCCATCTGCTCAAATTCAGATAGGCGAACAGGAACACCAGCAGTGTCGCAGCGAGGATCGCCTCGCCCGCCGCGCGCCAGACGCGCTCGGCGTTGTTCGACATGTCGAGCACCTTGCCCCAGAAGCCGAAGTCGACGCCGATATAGACCAGCACCGCCCAGGCCAGCGCCGCGGCGGCCGGGAACATGATGCTGCCCTTGACCACAAACAAGATCGTGAGCACGAGCGCGAGCAGGCCCGAGATGCCGATCACGATGCCCTGGTACAGCGTGAACGAATTGACCTTGTCCTTGTAGGCGTCGGGTTCCCACAGATAGAGCTGCGGCAGCTTGTCGGTGCGCAGTTCCGCGACATAGGTGACGACGGCGCCGGGATCGAGCGTGATGCGGAACACGTCGGCGGTCGGGCTCTCCTGCCGCTCGGGACGATCGCCGACCGACGGAGTGATGGTGGCGATGCGCGACAGGCCGAGGTCGGGCCACAGCAGGCCGGACGACACGATGCGGTAGTGCGGCGCAACGATCAGGCGGTCGAGCTGGTCGTCGGTGTTGTTGGCGAGCGCGAACACCACCCAGTTCTGGCCGCCTTCGCGGGCGCGAACCTCGATGCGGCGCACGATGCCGTCGGTTCCGGGGGCGGTGGAGACCTGGATGCGGTCGGCTTCACTGCGCTGATGGTCGAGAACCGCCGTCAAATCGATCGCCGGCGCATCGCTGCGCACGCTGACCGCGTCGATCGCATACGCGGCAGGCGCGGCGGCAAACATCATGAGGCCCAGCGCGAGCAGCGCAAGGCACCTGATCAGACGCAATGTCAGTACTCCGCGATCGACAAACTGACCGGACCCGGCGACCGGCCCGGCGGTGGCGCGATAAATGACACGAAAGCGAAGGGAATCAAAGGGTTTCCGCCCCTGCTTCCGTCGCGAGGGTTAAACCACCAACACAATTTTGCCAATATGTTCGCTGGTCTCCATGCGCCGGTGCGCGTCGGCGGCCTTTTCCAGCGGGAATGTGCTGTCCATCAGCGGTTTGACGCGGCCTTCGCGCAGCAAGGGCAGCACCTTCGCCTCGATCGCCGCGACCATCGCCGCCTTGTCCGCATTACTACGGGGGCGCAGGGTCGACCCGGTGTGGTGGAGCCGCTTGACCATCAGCTTGGCGAAATTGGCCGTGGCCTTCGGTGTTCCCGACAGGAACGCGATCTGGACGATGCGGCCCTCGACCGCGGCGGCGTCATAGTTCCGGTCGATATAATCGCCGCCCACCATGTCGAGGATGACATTGGCGCCGTTGCCGCCGGTGGCCTTCTTCACCGCCTCGACGAAATCCTCGGTCTTGTAATTGACCGCGTGATCGGCGCCGAGCTTGAGGCAGGCATCGGCCTTGTTCTGCGAGCCGACGGTGACGATCACCTTGGCGCCGAACGCCTTGGCAAGCTGGATCGCCATCGTGCCGATACCGGACGAGCCGCCGTGGATCAGCAGCGTCTCCCCGGCCTGCAGCGCGCCGCGCTCGAACACATTGTGCCACACCGTCATCAGCGTTTCCGGAATCGCGCCGGCTTCCTGCATCGACAGCGAGGGCGGCACGGTCATCGCCTGCGCGTCCTGCGCGATGCAATATTGCGCGTAGCCGCCGCCGGCGACCAGCGACATCACCTTGTCGCCGATCTTGTGCTTTGCGCCTTCGCCGAGCGCGACCACTTCGCCCGCGATTTCGAGGCCGGGCAGGTCGCTGGCGCCGGGCGGCGGCGGATAGGAGCCGGAGCGCTGCGCGACGTCGGGACGATTGACGCCGGCGGCCGCGACCTTGACCAAAATCTCGCCGGCCTTCGGCACCGGCACCGCGCGGGTCTCCGGCACCAGCACCTCAGGGCCACCCGGCTTGCTGATGGCAACGACGGTCATTTGCGCGGGCAGATTTGGCATGGCTGGTCCCTGGTCAGTGGAGAGGATCGGCGGATGGCATACCGCCTTTTCCACCGAAGCGAAACGCCATTAAAGCCCGAACTGCGTCGTGAGCTGGTCGGCTCTCTCAGGCGTGATTTTCTCGACCAGCGGCCCGAGCCTAGCGACCGGCGTGCCCGCGCCGCGATCCAGCAGCGGGAGGAGTGGGCCAGTGGGCCAGCGCGGGATCACATCGTCGCAACTGAGCGCGCCAAGTACGCGCGCCGCGAGATCAGGCACGATGCTCCACGCCAGCGTGGCGCTGAGCGCGACAAGATTGAGCCCGGTGCGGGTGATGACTGCCGCGCGTGCCGGATCGGACTTGATCGCCGTCCAGGGTGCTGCGTGCTGCAGATAAGCGTTCGCGGTGTCCCAGATCGCGCGGGTCGTGGCTGCCGCTGCGCGAAATTCCAGCGCCGTGTGATGGCGGTGCAGCGCTGCGATGCGCTGCTCCAGTTCAAGCGCGAGTTGGCGCTCGGCATCGCCGGGAGCGCCACCATCCGGGATGCGGCCGTCGAAGGCGCGATGCGCGAAGCTGATGATGCGGTTGGCGAGATTGCCGAAGATATCGGCGAGATCCTTGTTCACGTCGGCGACGAATCTGGCGACGCCAAAATCGGTGTCGGCGCTCTCCGGCGCGTTGGCGATCAGCCACCAGCGCCAGAGATCGGCGGGCAATTCCGCCAGCGCCGCATCGGTGAAGATGCCGCGCTTCCTGCTGGTCGAGAACTTGCCGCCCTCGTAATTCAGCCAGTGGAATCCCTTGATCACATCGGCGGTCTTCCACGGTTCGCCGGAGCCGATCAGCGTCGCCGGAAAGCTCACGGTGTGGAACGGGATGTTGTCCTTGCCGAGAAATTGGATGTAGCTGACGTCATCGGCCTGCCACCACCATTGCCGCCAGTCGCGGCCTGGCGCGGCGTCGGCCCATTCCTGCGTCGCCGCGATGTAGCCGATCGGCGCGTCGAACCAGACATAGAACACCTTGCCGTCGAAGCCGTCGCGCGGCACCGCGATGCCCCAGGCGAGATCGCGCGTGATGCAGCGGTCGCGCAGCTCGGCATTGAGCCAGCCCTTCGCGGTCGACACCACGAAGGGCGGCCATCCGGTGCGGCTGTCGATCCATGCGCCGATGCTGTCGACCAGCTGCGACTGGCGCAGATACAGATGACGGCTGTCGCGGATCTCGAGCGCGCGGTTGCCGGATAGCGCCGAGCGGGGATCGATGAGGTCCGGCGGGTCGAGCAGCGTGCCGCAATGGTCGCATTGATCGCCGCGCGCGCCGGCGTCGCCGCAATGCGGACAGGTGCCGAGCACGTAGCGGTCTGGCAGGAAGCGCCGGTCGGCCGGCGAGAACACCTGTCGGGAGGTGCGTGCTTCGATCAGCCCGGCGTCATCGAGCCGGCGATAGAAGTGCTGAGTCAGCGCATGGTTGTGCGGCGAGCTGGTGCGGCCGAAATGATCGAAGGACAGGCCGAAGCGCCGATAGATGTCGGCCTGGACGGCGTGCTGTGCGTCGCAGAACGCCCGGACATCCTGTCCGGCCTCGATGGCGCCGAGCTCGGCCGGTGTGCCGTGCTCGTCGGTCGCGCAGATGAAGAGCACGTCGCAGCCGGTCTGCCGGCGGAAGCGGGCGTGGACGTCGGCGGGCAGCAGCGAGCCGACGAGATTGCCGAGATGCTTGACGCCGTTGACGTAGGGCAGCGCGCTGGTGATGAGAATCTTGGTCATGGATTAAGGTCTTTCGCGTTCGGTGATGCCGACCCCGCAAGAATCAAAGCGGAAAATCAAAAAGCCCTCCCGCGTGACCGGAAGGGCTTGGGGTCGGCTCATGCCTCGCGCGCAGGCGCGCAACTATCCCGTCCGGTCAGACTCCTTGCGGTCGGGCCGGGGCATTCGCGTCAGATGTTGCGCGCACACGAAAGTCACTGCAAAATTCTCCTCTGGACGGATATCTATCATCGCTGGACGCAGGACGCCAGATCAGCATCGCGGGGAAGACACATGCCGATTGAGGATGAGGACCGGCCGCGGAAGAAAATCAGCCATGAGATCGGCCAGGATCTCTCGCTGCTGTCGGTCGAGGAGTTGACGGAGCGCATCGCGCTGCTCAACGCCGAAGTCGATCGCCTGAAAGAGGCGATGACGAAGAAGCGCGCGTCGAAGGACGCCGCCAACGCGTTCTTCAAGTCGTAGCGCTGCGCCATCATTTCTGTCGTAGCCCGGATGAAGCGAAGCGCAATCCGGGAGCCGCGCTATCCGCGGATGGACCGTTCCCGGATTTCGCTGCGCTCCATCCGGGCTACGCGGCTCCACCTCCCCTTGAAAAGGGGAGGTCGCTTTGCTCGCCAGAGCAAAGCGTGTGGGGATCAGCTCTCTTCACATACGCCGTCGCCTGCGGTTGACCCCCATCCCGACCTTCCCCTCTCAAGGGGAAGGAGAAGAGGCCTGTCCCAAACTAGGTCAATGGCCGACATGGCAAACAAAGTGTCAAGAAATCCGTTCATTTACGATCGGTTAAGCTTTCTCGATTATGACTGCATTGTCCTCGTTTGGACACCGAGTGGCTCCTGTCCACTCTGTTTGACGCCTCCCTGTTATCAACTTCAAAGCCGCCGGAAACGGCGGCTCTTTTTTGTGCGTCCTAGCGGCTGGAAACCATAAATCCGGTTGCGGCTGGACTCTTCGGCGCGCCCGCGCAATGATTTGTTCATCATAAGCTGGCGCGTCAGATGCCAGCGGGCGTTACGGTGGTGTGAGGGCGTTAACCATGGCCGATCGTTCCCAGAGCGAAGCCGGGCTTGTGCTGTTCAGTGAGCGGCTGACTAATTCTGCGGCATTCGGCGTGCTGTTCCGGGAAGGCATGGATCTGGTCGAGCAGACCGCCGCCTATCTCGACGGCGACGGACGTGCCGAGGCCAAGGCGCTCGAACGGTCCGTGAGCCTGACCTATGCCACCGAAAGCATGCGCCTGACCACACGGCTGATGCAGCTCGCCTCCTGGCTGCTGCTGCATCGCGCGGTCAAGGAAGGCGAGATGACGCTGACCCAGGCCAATCGCGAAAAGACCAAGGTGAAGCTGTCGGCCGCCGATCCCGGCCCGGCCGACATGGTGACCAAGCTGCCGGAGCAATTGCAGCAGCTGATCGCCCGCTCGATGGATCTGCAGGCGCGCGTCCGCCGCCTCGACACCACGATCCACGCGCCGGCGCCGGATCGCTCGTCGATCGGCAACCCGCTGGTGCCGCAGCTCAACCGCCTCAAGGCGGCGTTCGAGCAGTAATCCGGGCAGCAAATCAGTGTGACGCGTCCGCGCGGCGTGGCTTGGTCCGCCGCGGCGACGTGTGCTGATCGATTGCGCGCCGCAGCCGTAGCGTCGCCGCTTCCAGCTCCTCCGGTTCGAACCCGCCGAAGCCGAGCATCAGGCCGGGGCGTGGTGCGGCTTGGTACATCGGCGAAATCGGCCGCACGACGATGCCGGCGGCAAGCGCTGATTTTGCCAATTGCACATCGTCGAAGCGCTCTGGCAGCCACAACAGCAGATGCATGCCCTGGTCGCTCGGCTGCAGCGTGACGTCACCAGGCATGTGACGCGTCAGCGCCGCGATCAGCGTCGCACGCCGTGCGGCGTAGACGCCGCGAATGCGCCTGATATGCGCCTCGAACAGCCCCTCGCGCATGTAGGCTGCCAGCACATGCTGGTCGGCGGTCGGCGAATGCCGGTCGAGCAGCGCCCGCGCGCCGGCGAAAGCGTCGATCAGCGGCGAAGGCGCCACGACATAGCCGAGCCGCAGCGAGGGAAACAGCACCTTGCTCAGCGTGCCCAAATAGATCACCCGCGATGGGGCGAGGCCTTGCATCGACGGGAAGGGATGCCCGGCGTAGCGCAGCTCGCTGTCGTAATCGTCCTCGACGATCCACGCATTGCTTCGTTGCGCCCACGCCACCAGCGCATTGCGGCGGGCCATGCTCATCGGCATGCCCAGCGGATATTGATGCGACGGCGTCACGAACGCCGCGCGTGCGTGCGGGCACGCGGCGGTGGCGGCATCGACGTCGATGCCCTGCGCATCGACGCCAACGCGCGTGGTGACGAGATCGAGATCGTCGAGCACGGCGGTCATGCCGGGATAGGCGGGATCCTCGGCCCAGACAGGATCGCCTGACGACAGCAGCACGCGGCCGGCGAGATAGAGGCCTTGCTGGGTGCCGGCCGTGATCACGACCTGCTCGGGCTCGCAATGCACCGCGCGGGATTTGCGCACATAGTCGGCGATCGCCTGCCGCAGCTCGATCAGGCCGCGCGGATCGCCATAGCTCGCAGGCGCCGCGGCGCGCGATGCGCGCACGCGGTTGCCGAGGCGGCGCCAATGGTCGTCGGGCGCGACCGCGCCGCCGGGGACCGCGATCGCAAACGGGACCTCCGGCATCGGCCTGAAGGCCGCCGCCACTTTGGCAAGCCGCGCCGCGCGCGGCGGCAACCGGATCGGCACTGATTTGTTAGGCTTGCGATTGACCACGACGGGCCGTGCCTGCTCGGCAAGCGTCGGCGCGACGCGGGTGCCGGCACCGACCTGCGATTCCAGATAGCCCTCGGCCAGCAACTGCTCGAAGGCCTCCGTCACCGTGCCGCGCGCGACGCCGAGCGAGGCCGACAGCGCGCGCGTCGACGGCAGAAAATCCCCGGCCTTCAGCTCGCCGCTCGCAATCGCGGCGCGCAGGGCCTGCGCGATCTGGCGCCCGACCTGTCCGGCGGCGCGGTCGACGGCCCGGAGCGAAGGGATGCTGATCGTGGCGCGCAGGCGGGGCATAGTGGACCAATCAAGATGATCGAAAGTGGCTCTTATCATAGGCCAATTCAACGCTATGGTGCGAGCAGCAATTGATCAGGCCTGCCAGAGTGTCTGCCAAGAGGTTCGCAATGTACCTGCCGCCGCATTTCAAGATGGATGAGCTCGGTCCGATCCACGCCGCGATGCGGGCCTCAAAGCTTGCGACGCTGGTCACCGCAACCGCCGACGGCCTGATCGGCACGCCGCTGCCGCTGATCCTCAATGAGAACGAGGGCTACTACGGCACGCTGTACGGTCACGTCGCGCGGCCCAATCCGCAGTGGAAGCTGGCCGCGGTCGGCGAGGCGATGGCGATCTTCATGGGGCCCGACGGCTATGTGACGCCGTCCTGGTATGCGACCAAGGCCGAGCACGGCAAGGTGGTGCCGACCTGGAATTACGTCGCCGTCCACGCCTATGGCGCGGCCGAGTTCTTCGAGAATGCCGATCGTCTGCTGGACGTCGTGACCCGGTTGACCGAGCTGCACGAGACTTCGCGCCCGGAAGCCTGGCAGGTCAGTGACGCGCCTGGTGATTTCATCAAGGCGCAGCTGCGCGGGATCGTCGGCTTCCGGATGCCAATCACGCGGATCGATGCCAAGAAGAAGATGAGCCAGAACCGCAAGCTCGAGGATCGCGCCGGCGTGATCGCGGGGCTTGAGGCCAGCGACAATCCGACTGATCGCGAGGTCGCGGCAATGATTCCGGCGAGCTGAGACGCCTTGAACAAATTCCAGACCGTCATTGCGAGGAGCGATAGCGACGAACCAATCCATCTATCGGCATTTGCGGGCAGATGGATTGCTTCGCTTCGCTCGCAATGACGGCGGAGGAAGTTGCGCCCGCAGAGATTGACGCCCACACATGGAATTGTACCTCGCCTTCGCGATCACGACCGCGACCTTCGCGCTGATCCCGGGTCCCGCCATGCTGTATGCCGCGGCCCGCACGCTGGCAGGCGGCCGGCGCGCGGGGCTGATGGCCTCGCTCGGGCTGCATCTCGGCGGCTATGTCCATGTCGTCGCCGCGGCGGCCGGCCTCGCGCTGCTGTTTCATGCGGTGCCGCCGTTGTTCATGGCGATGAAGCTTGCCGGTGCGGCCTATCTGGTCTGGCTCGGGCTGTCGCTGTTCCGCGACCGCGACAATGCAAAGCGCCCCACACTTGCGCCGCTCTCCGCGGAGCGCGCCTTCGCGCAAAGCATCGTCGTCGAGGTGCTCAATCCGAAGACGGCGATCTTCTTCCTGGCGTTCCTGCCGCAATTCGTCGATGCGTCGGCCAGCCTGCCGGTCTGGGCCCAGCTGTTTCTGCTTGGCACAACGGTAAATCTGACCTTCTCGGCGGTCGACATCGTCTGCGTGTTTTTCGCCAGCGCCGTGATGTCGAAGCTGCAGCGCTCGAAGCGGTCGCAGCGCATCATGCAGCGGATCGGCGGCAGCATCCTGGTCGCGCTTGGCGCGCGGCTGGCCTTCCAGGATCGCTAGAAGCCGTCATGTCCACCAGCGGCGATGGTGCGGATCAACGCTTCGCCAAGCTGCGCGACGAGCTGCTTCTGCAATGGCGCGACCGGTCAATTTCTGCCCGAGGCTTCAGTCGTGTTCGACGTCATGGGCGCGGCGGATGATCGCGGTGGTCGCGGCGGCGCAAGATCGTGGATAAAATCTCTCAGTGCGTCGGTATCGAACGGCTTGCGGAGTATTTTTAGACTTGGCGGAGCTGCTTTTGCGGCATCGCTGTAGCCGGTTGTAAGGGCGATCGGCAAACCGGGGTATCGCGACCGGACTTCTCTCGCGAGCCCGACGCCATCGATGGTCCCGGGCATGACGATATCGCTGAAGACGAGATCGATCTTTGTACCGGCGTCGAGCAATTTCAGCGCCGCTTCGGCCGAATCTCGATAGATCGTGTCATAACCCAGATGCTCGAACAGCGAGGAAGTCACATCCGCCACTTCGGGGCTGTCGTCGACAACGAGAACCGTCTGCCGCTGCGGCTGCCTTGCTCTTGTTCTGGCAGCGGCCAGCTCTTTACTGGTGACCTGCTCGTCCGCGCAGGACGGCAAGTAGATTGTAATCGTTGTTCCCTGTCCAACCTTGCTGTCCGCCGTCACCGTTCCGCCGGCCTGGTGCGCGAAACCATAGACTTGGGACAAGCCGAGCCCGGTACCCTTGCCGACCTCTTTGGTCGTGAAAAACGGATCGAACATCTTGGACAGCAGGTTTGGCGGAATGCCGGTGCCGGTATCGCCAAGCGCGATCGCAAAGAAAGCCTTTGCGCGGCGATCGCCGCCGGTTTCCTGGTTCGCGGTCACCGCATGCACGGATAAGGTGAACGTGCCGCCGCTTGGCATTGCATCGCGCGCATTGACGGCGATGTTGACGATCGCAAGTTCCAGCTCGGCGAGGTCCACCTTGACCGACGCGACACCCTCGCCGACGTTCTCATTGTACACGATGTTCCCGCGCAGCGAGCTCTCGATCATGGTCCGCATGTTCTTGATGGACGCATTCAGATCGACGACCGTCGGGCTGAGATGCTGATGACGAGAGAATGTCAACAATTGGCGGGTGAGGCTTTCGCCGCGCTTGGCCGCGGTCTGTATGGCTTCAATTGCCTTGGGCAGTTTTGGATCAAGCAGGCGTGTGAAGATCTGGGCACTGCCTCCGATGATCATCAATAGATTGTTGAAGTCGTGTGCAATCCCGCCGGTCAGCTTGCCGATTGCCTCCATTTTCTGCGACATCGCGAGCTGTTCGCGTGCCTGAACCAGCTTCTCCTCCGCGTCGCGTCGCTCGGTTGCGTCCCGCAGAATACTGATAAAGCCGATCAGATTTCCTGAGTCATCATGGCTCGACGAGACCGAGCCCGTGATGAAGAACGGCGTACCATTCTTTCTGATGCGCCAACCCTCTACGTCGTACTTGCCTCTTTCGATTGCCGTCTCCAGCGCGTGTGTCGGCGAACCCGCGCGGCGTTCATCCGGCCGATAGAATATTCCAAAATGCTTGCCGATGATTTCTTCCGAGGTGTAGCCGATGATCTTTTGAGCGGTGCTATTCCAACTCGTAACGTGTCCTTCTCTATCAAGCGCAAAAATCGCATAATCGACGACGCCTTCGATAAGGGTTTGGAAGTGCCGTCTGATGCTGTCGAGCGCCGAAGCGTTCCGTTCAAGTTGACCGTTCAACTGGTCCTGCACGGAAAGCAGATGGGCTTCCGCGGTGTGACGCGTGGCGATTGCCGCTGCCAGGGCAAGAGAGGGGGCCGATACGGTGATCGAAAGCACGAGCAGTGACAACAATGCTCCGTTCGGATCCGTTTTCGGAAACGGATCATTACCGAACGCGAAACCCCAGACTGCGATTCCGGTGAAAATGAGCGCAGCCGTAGCCGCGGTGCATCGATTGCCGCGCAGACCGGTCCAGATCAACGGGAGCAAAGCCAGAAAACCCAGCAGGCTGCGATGCGGCAACGCCACGTTGAGATCGTCGCTGACGAGGTCACTGCCGATGAGCGGGCTGTAGGCTACGATCCCAATGAGACCAGCGAGGGCGATAACTGCGATCGATTCCAACAGATCCCATCTGGAGGAAATCCGTAAGGGCATCATCGCCCAGAGCACGATGACCGGAGCAATCACCAGGATCGCGGCTGCGTCGGCAAGCCACCAGGTCAGCCCGGCGGCGACGGAATCGGGAAAGCTCGGTTCGTTGACGAAGATGGATCCGGCCAAGGCGGAGAATGAACTGATCATCGCGGTCGGCGCAAAGGAGACGCCTGCAAACTTTGCGACACCGGATGGCGTGGCAAACGTCTGGCAACCGTTCGACCAGCGTCCGATCAGCCATGTCCCGGCCAGTGCAGCAAGGAGGGTGCCGATCCCGGCGGCGACAAATTCCAGGAGCGATCGGTCGGTTATCAGGTAAGGCGCGACGGCGCCCACTAGGATCGCGGGCCAGATCCGGTAGCCACGCAGCAGCATAAGCGCGAGCGCAACCCCGGTTGGCGGCCACAGCGGTGTCGCGGTCGGATTGATAGCGGGAAGGAAATGTGCGGAGGCCGCAAGGCTCCCGTAGATCGCGGTGACGATAAAAAGTTCGATCGAGTAGGTCACAGCGCTCCGAGCATCGCCAAAAGCGAAAATCCCGGCCTTATCGAACCTTGCCCGTTCCATCACAAGCCTTTGCGGTGGGCACCTCAAGAATGCGGTAGGGAACGACCTGGCACCCGGTTCCATGTCACCCGAAGGAGGGCGATCGTATTTTCGCCAAGTCGATGACCCCTGCCAAACACTCAACGCAGTTTTGACCAAAGCATGGCCGCTGGATCGAGAGTAGGGGGCGCCAGCAACTTCTGAACAAGAGACCATGGGGCAGAACCGCTGACCTAACGGCGTGGGCCTGCAAAATCGACCCGATCCCGCCGCGTGTCGGCGTCGTTCAAGTAACCGCTCCGGGTCAAAGGCGAATATCGGCAAGAGCCGTTCGAGCTCAGCTTTGGGCTAGACGCCGGAACGGTGCGAGCGGTGGGCGTTCTCTCGCCGCCATGTCGACGTCGATCGTGAGACACCGGGAGATTTATCCTCAACCCTAGGTAGCCAAGCTCGGGCGGTATGGTACCGTGCCCTCGTCGGGACGGCATTTCCGTCCCGGATTTGGGAGGGCTATGTCATGAGATTGCCGTCGAGCCTTGTCGCGCCTTCAGCCGTCGCCGTGTTGTCAACTGTCTGGCTGTGCGGCCCGGCAGCGTCGCAAACAGACCCAGCCAAGCCGCTTCCCTCCATCACGGTCGAGGCGCCGAAGCCGGTGGCAAGGCCAAATCGTCCGACACAGGTGGTGACCACGGGGGTATCTCACCGGAGATCGAGAACCACCCAGACGTCGTCGTCAACCGCTCGAGCGCCGTCGCCGGCGCCGGATTCAGTGCTGGGCAGGATTGCCGCGCTGGAGAAAGTCGCCAGCAATTGCAACGGTGGCTGCGAATCGAGCCTCCCGCATGGCAAGGACCCTTGGGTCGGGTGCAGCGAGTCGACGGGCGGACAAACCCACGGACCGTTCTCGTCGACGTGCCGGGACAACCTCACCTACAAGTCCTACGTCGATTGCGTCGAGACCAAATGGTTCCTGGGCGAGTACCGAAACAGGGCCTGGTGGCTTTGCAGCAGCCTGCAGGCCGCGGGGAAGTTTAAGGTCGCCGAACTCAAGCGACCGAAACGTCCGCGCTAGGTTCGCCGTCGGAATCCGCGCGACGGCGCGAGCTACCATTTCATGTTCGTGATTGAGTCGTTGTTGCGGGTCCCGGAAGCAGGCCATCCGCGGCAATTCCCGCAAGGCGACTACGCCTTTGTTTCTTCCGGCCTCGGTAGAGGGGAGACGCGCTTGGCAAACTCGCGTCCCGGATAGTGCTGGCCGCAATAGGCGACGAGTTCGTCGATAAAGGATTTGGCATAAGGAGCCAGAAAGCGCTGCGGATCCCAAGCCACCGCAGTCCATCGCCCGATCGAGGCGCCCCTGTGAATCAGCGGAAAGGCGCGGACGCCTGCGGACGGGATCTGGACATTCGACGGCACGATGGCGACATCGTTGCCGCCTTTTGCCAGCGCGAGCAAGGTGTGAGGCGCTGCGCTTTCGAGGATCACGCGTGGCCTGATGTGTGCGACGTTGCAGGCGGCATCGAACCAGCCGCGAGATGCGAAGTCCCGCCGCAGGAGCAGCAATGACTCTTCGGCGAGTTCGGCAATCTCCAGCTTCCGCCTGCTTGCGAAGCCATGCCGCGGCGAAACCGCAGCAAGCATATGGACGGGAGCCAGCAACCGGCGGTGATAGCCGTCGTCGGCGGCCGGAATGATCGCGAGATGAACGTCGCCCCGCTGCAGACGATCCGGAACGCGGGCACCACCATCCTCGATCAAATCGATGGCCACGGAGGGGTGCTTGCGCCGGAACAGGGGGAGGAAATTGGCGAGCACCGTTTCCATATGTTGGGTGCTGCAGCCGACGCGCAGCGCGCCGGCCTTGCCGGTTCTCAGCGCGCGGGCACGCTCGCCGAACGATTCGGCATCCTGCAGGAGACGTCGGCCGCGCCGTAGCAGATCCTCGCCTTCTGAAGTCAGTTTGATCCCGCGGCCGACGCGATCGAACAACGGAATTCCGAGTTCGTCCTCGAGCGCCTGGATCTGGCGAGAGGCCGCCGGCTGGCTCAGACGCAGCTGTTGCTGAGCGGCGGCAAAGCCGCCTGCCTCGGCAACGACGACGAAGGTGCGCAGCTGGCGAAGGTCCATTTTCAATGCACCAAATGCATGAATAGATGGATAATAAATGCATTGGACACATTGAGCAAGCCGCGACATCCTTACGCCGCCCAGCCGAGATTTGTCCAAAAGGGGAATCGCGATGTTTGACACCGAGCGTTTCGTTGCCGACTGCCGCGCAGCGTTCGCTGCGGACCCGTCTCACCGAGCCATTCATGAGGTCGTTGCCCGCGCGATGTCTGAACCGGCTGCGGTATTCAAGGGACTCGGCGAGCCGCAGCGTCCCGAAAGCCGCGCGCTCTTCCATTCCGAGACGCTGACCATCCTCAACGTGGTGTGGCCCCCCGGCTATATCGTGCCACCTCACGACCATCACATGTGGGCCGTGATCGGCGTTTATGGGGGCCGTGAGGACAACGTCTTCTGGCGGCGCATTCCGAGCGAGCCGAACAGGATCGAGGCTGCCGGCGCCAGGGCCTTGTGCGTGCGCGATACCGTGCCGCTCGGCACCGACATCATCCATTCGGTGATCAATCCAATCGACCGGCTGAGCGGCGCAATCCACGTCTATGGCGGCGATTTTTTCGCCACGGAACGGAGCAAATGGGATTCGTTGACGCTTGAAGAGGGCCGCTCCGACCGCGAAGAAGCGCGCCGCAACTTCGAACGGGCGAGCGCGCGTTACGAAGCAAGTCTGCGCGAGGCCGCCGGCTGACTGCAGCGCGCTTAAAGAAGTAGCCCATCCATGCTTGCTTGCAGATGTATGACCCAAAAGTCGAGCCACACATTCAGTGTCGTCCCGGGCTTGACCCGGGACCCATAACCACAAATGACAGTAGTTGCGCGACGCTGGGGCCGCAGCCCTCTTCAACAACACAGCCCTGTGGTTATGGGTCCCTGCTCCCGTGCGCAATTGCGCACTAGGCAGGGGCGACGATTGTGGATGGAGGCCGTGCCACACATTCGCTGTCGTGCTGGCCTTTGCCAGGACGACGCATCGGGAGGATCGCGGGCCCGTTCAGCCCGCCGGTCCGGAGCGGCCCCCAAAAACAAAAACGCCCCCGAGACGGGGGCGTTTTGCGTGTGATCGCCGGGGCGATCCCGAAGCGGACTTTAGTCCTTCTTGAGGAAGCCCGAAAATTTCTTCTGGAAGCGCGAGACGCGGCCGCCGCGATCCATCAGCTGCTGGGTGCCGCCGGTCCAGGCCGGGTGCGATTTGGGGTCGATGTCAAGGTTCAGCGTGTCGCCTTCCTTGCCCCAGGTCGAGCGGGTCAGGTACTCGGTGCCGTCGGTCATGACGACCTTAATCGTATGATAATTCGGATGAATATCGGCTTTCATGACAGTTCCTTCGGCGCGCCGGCGCCCGTCTCAAGATGTCTGGAATACGGGATTTGCGCGGGTCTATAACCCATGGAGCCCGCCAAAACAAGCCAAGAAAGGGCCTAAGCCCATCACCGGATTGGGACTTTACCGGATTTGCCAGCCGGGGGTCGGCGGGCCTATGTGGGGGGCGATAGAACCGGTCTAGATTGATGAGCGTAGCCGAACAGCTTGAGACCCCGCGCGGCGCCCCGCAGCCTCCGCGCGACGCATTGCTCGATGAGGAAGCCTTCATCGAGAGCCAGATCACGGAGCCGGCGAAGAGCCGTGCCCGGTTGCGGCCGTTGCTTGCGCTCGCGCCCTATGTGGCGCGCTACAAGGGCCGGGCGATCCTCGCGCTGATCTCGCTGACGATCGCCGCGATCACCACGCTGATCGTGCCGGTCGCGGTGCGGCGGATGATCGACATGGGCTTCACGCCCGAAGGCATCGCGATGATCAACAGCTATTTCAGCGTGATGATCGCGGTCGTCGCGGTGCTCGCCTGTGCCAGCGCCTCGCGCTATTACCTCGTGATGACGATCGGCGAACGCATCGTCGCCGATCTCCGGCGCGACGTGTTCGCGCATCTGATCTCGCTGTCGCCCTCGTTCTTCGATTCCGCGCGATCAGGCGAATTGGTGTCGCGGCTTACCGCCGACACCACGCAGATCAAGTCCGCGGTCGGCGCGTCGGTGTCGATTGCGCTGCGCAATCTGATGCTGTTCTTCGGCGCCGCCGCGATGATGGTGATCACCAGCCCGCGGCTGTCCGGCTTCGTGCTGCTCGCGATCCCTATCATCGTGATTCCGCTGGTGGCGTTCGGCCGCTGGGTGCGGCGGCTGTCGCGCACCGCCCAAGATACGCTGGCCGATGCCAGCGCCTATGCCTCCGAGCTGGTCAACGCGATCCGCACCGTGCAGGCCTATACCGGCGAACGGCTCGCCAGGACGCGCTTTGCCGGCGAGGTCGAGCAGGCCTATCAAGCCGCGCGCAGCTCGACCAAAGCACGCGCGGTGCTGACGCTGATCGTCATCTTCATCGTGTTCGCCAGCGTCGTCGTGATCCTCTGGGTCGGCTCGCACGATGTGCTGGTCGGAACCATCAGTCCGGGCCGGCTCGGCCAGTTCATTCTCTATACGGCGTTCGCCGCGAGCGGCCTCGGCCAGCTCAGCGAGGTCTGGGGCGAGGTCTCGGCCGCATCGGGCGCCGCCGAGCGGCTGTTCGAGATCTTGCGCGTCAGGCCGCAGATCGCGGCGCCCGCGTCGCCGCGCGCGCTGCCGCAGCCGGCGCGCGGCGATGTCGGTTTCGACAATGTCAGCTTCGCCTATCCGACCCGGCTCAACGCGCTTGCGGTCGATGAAGTGTCGCTCTCGGTCCGGTCAGGTGAGAAGGTCGCGATCGTCGGCCCGTCCGGCGCCGGCAAGAGCACGCTGTTCCATCTGCTGCTGCGCTTCTACGATCCGAAATCGGGCACTATCTCGCTCGACGGCGTGCCGATCCGGCAGGCCGATCCGGCCGAGGTGCGCGCGCGCATCGCGCTGGTGCCGCAGGATTCCGTGGTGTTCGCCGCAAGCGCCCGCGAGAACATCCGGTTCGGCCGGCCCGATGCCAGCGACGCCGAGGTGGAGCGTGCCGCCGATCTCGCCCATGCCACCGAGTTCCTGCGCCGCCTGCCCGAAGGCTTCGACGCCCAGCTCGGCGAGCGCGGCGTGACGCTGTCCGGCGGCCAGCGCCAGCGCATCGCGATCGCGCGCGCGATCCTGCGCGACGCGCCGCTGCTGCTGCTCGACGAGGCGACCTCGGCGCTCGACGCCGAGAGCGAGACGCTGGTGCAGACCGCGCTGGAGGAGTTGATGCGCCACCGCACCACGCTAGTGATCGCGCATCGGCTGGCGACCGTCTTGTCCTGCGACCGCATCCTGGTGATGGACCAGGGCAGGATCGTCGAGCAGGGCACCCACGCCGAACTGGTCGCCGCGGGCGGACTCTACGCCCGGCTGGCCCGGCTGCAATTCGAGGGGATCTGAAAGAATTGGGGCTCGGCGCGCTCCGCCTATGCGATTCCTATGCAATCGGGCGCGCGCTCCCCTCGAAAACCTATTCCTGCGCAAGGATAGTCGCGCCGCGCCCGACCTCCATCGACAGCCGAAGGACGTCCGGCGCGCGGGGTGTTCGACTGATGCGCGAGAATGCGACCGAACCGGAGAGCAAGCTGCTCCGTGCCTGGCAGCTTGCCGTGCTGCGCTTCGCAGTGACGCTCGACGACGACGATCGGATGCACGCGCTCGGTGTGGCCGGCGAGGTCGACCGGCTAGGCGGCGCGGCCGATGACGCCTTCCACTTCTTCCGCAGGACGACCGCGGAGCTGTGCGCGGCGATCTCCGGTCAGGGCGCGGATCAGGATGCCGTCATCCGGCGGTTCCTGGCGCAGATCGACAATGTCAGGCTCAAGCGTGCGGTCGAAGCGGCGATAGCCAGGGACCGCACGCCGCCGAAACTCGTGGCGAGCCGCGTGAAGCCCGGCGCCGATCTCTGGCGCGGGCTGCCGTCGCGGCGTGCAACCGGAACGTAGGAGGGGCCTCACTCTGCAATCGCCATCACGGCGCGGCGGATATTCCGTCACAGCATGTCGCCACAACCCTGGCCGGCTTGCTGCGATCAGTGCGATGCGCTTCTCTGTGCTCGACAGGAGACCGGTCGGTTTCGGAATGCGGGGAGTGGCGAGATGGGTGGCTTGGTGATCAGCGGCGGCCGGGTGGTGGATCCGGCCAGCGGGATGGACGCGATCGGCGATGTCGCCGTCGTCGACGGCAAGATCGCCGCGGTCGGCACCGGCCTCGGCGGTTCCGAACGGCAGATCGACGCGACCGGGCTCGTGGTGGCGCCGGGCTTCATCGACCTGCACGCGCATGGCCAGACCATTCCAGCCGACCGCATGCAGGCGTTCGACGGGGTGACGACCTCGCTCGACCTCGAGGCCGGCGTGTTGCCGGTCGCGTCCTGGTACAAGCGCCAGGCCGAGAAGGGCAGGGTGCTGAACTACGGCGCCGCCGCCAACTGGGCCTTCGCGCGCATCGGTGCGATGACCGGCTCGAATTCGGAGAGCTCGCTGGAATCGTTTGGTGCCGCGATGCGCGATCGCCGCTGGATCGAAAACGTCGCGACCGAAGGCGAGGTCGGCGGCATCCTGGAGCGCCTCGCCAACGGACTGAACGAGGGCGGCATCGGCATCGGCATTCTCAACGCCTATGCGCCGGGCGCCGGCGTGCAGGAATTGACCGCGGTGTGCCAGCTCGCGGCGGATCATGCGGTGCCGACCTTTACCCACGTCGCCTACATGTCGCGGATCGATCCCGAGAGCGCGGCGGAAGCCTATATCCGCCTGATCGGCTATGCCGGCGCCACCGGCGCGCATATGCACATCTGCCACTTCAACTCGTCGAGCAAGACGGATATCGAGCGCTGTGTCGCGCTGATCGCGAAAGCGCAGGCGCAGGGCCTGCCGATCACGGTGGAGGCCTATCCCTACGGCACCGGCTCGACCGTGCTGGCGGCGACCTTCTTCAGCGATCCGAAATTCGAGGAGCGCAACGGCCTCGGCTACGATTCGGTGCAGCGCGTGACCGACGGTCACCGCTTCGGCAGCCGCGAGGAATTGCTGGCGGCACAGGCCGAAGAGCCCTCGACCTTGGTGCTGTGGCATGTGCTCGACATCGAGAACAACGCGCATCATCGCGATCTGCTCGATATGGCGGTGCTGTATCCGGGCGGCGCGATCGCCTCCGACGCGATGCCGTGGACGCTGTCGGACGGCCGCCCCTACAGCGGCGACGCCTGGCCGCTGCCCGACGATGCCACCTCGCATCCGCGCTCGGCCGGCTGCTTCACCCGCTTCATCCGTGAATGGGTGCGCGAGCGCAAGAAAGTGTCGCTGCTCGAGGGCATCCGCAAATGCGCGCTGATCCCGGCCGAGATCCTGTCGGCGAGCACGCCGGCGATGCGGGCCAAGGGCCGGCTGCAGGTCGGCGCCGACGCCGATGTTGTGGTGTTCGACTACGAGACGCTGAGCGATCGCGCGACCTTCTCGGCGATGAATCGTCCGGCGGAGGGCGTGCGGCATCTCGTGGTCAGCGGCCAGCCGCTGATCAGCGATGGTGTGCTCGATGTCGCGGCGCGTCCCGGCCGGCCGGTGCGCCGGCCTATCACGGGGGGCTGAGGTGCCGGTCCCGATCCTGCTGGTCGCGGGCTTCCTCGGGGCGGGCAAGACCACGGTCGTCAACCATCTGCTGGCGCATGCGCAAGGGCGGCGCATCGCCGCCGTGGTCAACGATTTCGGTGCGATCAATATCGACGCCGAGCTGATCGCCGGCGCCAGCGACGGCGTGGTCAGCCTGAGCAATGGCTGCATCTGCTGCACGCTGGAGGGCGACCTGCTGCGCACGCTCGCCACGTTGCTGCGGCGTGATCCGCGTCCCGAATTCATCGTGATCGAGACAAGCGGGATCGCCGATCCCGCCGATATCGTGCGCAACCTGATGGATCCCGTGATCTGGAAGGAGGCGCCGCTGGAGACCGTGCTGTGCGTGGTCGACGCGACGCAGCCTGCGGCGATGCTGAACGATGCGCTGCTGCGCTCGCAGCTCCGGGCGGCGGACGTGGTGGCGCTGAGCAAGGTCGATCTGACTGACGCCGCTGCGTGCGCCGCGATCCGCGACGCCGTGCGCGCGGTGCGTCCGGCGGCCGTGGTGGTCGATGCCTTGCATGGCGAGGTGCCGGCCGCGCTGCTGTTCCCGGCGGACCTCGATCATGTGCCGGCTCCGCGCGAGACCGCGCCGCGACGGCCGGCGTCCGATCGCTTCGAGACGCTGAGCTGGACCTCGGAGCGGCCCGTCGTGCTGCCGCGCTTGCAGCAGGCGATCGGCAGACTGGCGCCGAAGCTGGCGCGGGCGAAGGGATTGTTCGAGACGGTGGAGCAGCCCGGGCGGCTGACCGTGCTTCAACTCGCCGGCGGCCGCGCGACCCTGGCTGCGAGCGGCGTGCCGTCGCCCGGCGTGCCGCGCACGCGCATCGTGTTCATCGCCGAGATGGGTGCGCTGTCGCGCGCGGAGATTGATGAGGTGATGCAGGGATGCGTCGAGGCTCAGTGACGCGAACCTACGTTTCCCGTCATACTGAGGTGCGAGGGAAGCGGCGTCTCGAAGGATGAATCGGCCACCAGCCGGGCCGTGCATCCTTCGAGACGCGCGTGCCGCGCTCCTCAGGATGACGGGTTGCCTTTCGGCGTCAGCCCTCGACGTCGCTGTGTCATCGCCGCAGCAGCATCTCGCAAAGCATGTGTGCGACGATCATCGAATTGACAGCCCTGCCGGCACCACCTATCGTTTTTGCCGACGGTTCCCTTCGGGGATCAAAAGGGAATGCGGTGCGAGGGTAACCCCAATGCCGCAGCTGTCCCCGCAACTGTAAACGGCGAGCCTTTCGTCAATTTGCCACTGGGCCATCGGCCCGGGAAGGCGTCGACAGGCGATGACCCGTGAGCCAGGAGACCTGCCGTCAGTCGTGGTCACACGCGAGCACATCGGGCGGGGGCGTCCTGGTGGGATCGGAGCACTGCCTTTTCGGCAATGCGCCATCCGCGTTCGCGGTGACGTGCCACGTTACCGCGAGTCCTTTCATGTCTCCGTCCTCTCCCGTTGCGCGCAAATGGCGCCTCGGTCTTCTCTGCTCCCTGTCATCGCTGCTGTTGCCGGCCGAAGGCTCGGCACAAACGCCGCCACCAACCAGGCTCGATCCGATCGAGGTCGCGCCCTCGGCTGCGGCAAAGCCGAAGCCTGCGGCGCGCAGTCGTGACACGGCCGCCGCGGCGCGGCCACGGCCGAGGCCCGCGACGGCCGCCGCAGCCGGCAGCACGTCGCGCGCGGCTTCGTCGGGCACACCAGGGACGGCATCGCCGACGCTCAATGCCACCACGCAGGGCGGCACCGGCAGTCGTCTCAACCTGACGCCGCTGCAGACGCCGGCCAGCGTCGAGATCATCACGGCGCAGACCATCGCTGAACGCGGCCAGCATAATGTGCTCGATGCCGTCACCCAGGACGCGGCCGGGTTCGTCGCAACGCCGGCGCCAGGCAACGGCGGCCTGTCGTTCAGCACCCGCGGCTTTGCCGGCAGCAACTCGGTGATGACGCTGTATGACGGCACGCGCTTCTATATCGGCTCCGGCACGCTGACGTTCCCCTACGACACCTGGTCGACGCAGCGCATCGAAGTGCTGCGCGGCCCGGCCTCGGTGCTGTACGGCGAAGGCGCGATCGGCGGCGTCATCAACGTGATTCCGAAGAAGCCGCAGAGCACGCCCTATAACGAGGCCGAGGTTTCGCTCGACAGCAACATGACGCGGCGGCTCTCGGTGGACAGCACCGGTCCGATCAATCCCAATGTGTCGTACCGCATCAACGCCACCGGCAACATGTCGGACAGCTGGCTCGATCGCGACAAGACCTCGAACGCGGTGGTCTCCGCTGCCGTGCGGGTGCAGGCGTCGGACAATCTGGCCTTCACGCTGTCGGAGGACTACGGCGACCGCAGCCCGTCGCGCTATTTCGGCACGCCGCTGATCAACGGCTCGATCCAGGATGCGCTGCGCTTCAAGAACTACAACGCATTGGACAGCGCGATCCGCTATCAGGACAGCTGGACCCAGTTCAAGACCGAGTGGGACGTCGCCGACGGCATCAAGGTCAACAACACGCTGTATTATCTGACCAGCGAGCGGCACTGGCGCGACATCGAGAACTACACCTGGAATCCGAAGACCCAGCTGATCGATCGCACGAGCTATATCGAGATATTCCACGACCAGAAGCAGCTCGGCAACCGGATGGATACGACCTTCAGCGGCCACGTGTTCGGCCTTGCGAACCAGGTCGTCGCCGGGTTCGACGTCAACCGGATCGACTTCACCCATACCAACAACTCGCCCTATGGCGGCGCGTCCTCGGTCAATCCTTATGTGTTCGATCCCGGATCGTTCTTCGCCACGACGACGGCGACCACGCCGGGCTTCAACGCGATCGTCAATCAATACGCGCTGTTCGCCGAGGATCGGCTCTCGCTGACCGATCAGTTGTCGCTGGTGACCGGGGTCAGGTATGATCGCCCCGAAGTGGACCGCACCGACTACAAGACGCCGGCAAACAGTTTTGAGACGACGCTATCGGGCACTAGCTGGCGCGCGGGCCTCGTCTACGAGCCGATCAAGAACCTCGCGTTCTATGGCCAGTACGCGGTCGGCGTCGATCCGGTCAGCAATCTGATCTCACTGTCGACCACGCAGAAGACATTCCAGCTTGCGACCGGCAAGCAGACCGAGATCGGGGTCAAGCAGTCGTTCTGGGGCGGCCGCGGCGAGTGGACGCTGGCCGCCTACGAGATCGTCAAGACCGGGCTCACGATTCCCGATCCCGGCAACCCTACCGGCGGCGTGGCATTGCAGATCGGCCAGCAATCATCCCGCGGGGTCGAAGGATCGATCGGGCTCGCGCTGAACGACGGCTGGCGCGTCGACGCCAATCTTGCGCTGTTGCGCGCCAGATACGACAACAACAGCCAGGTGGTCGGCGGCAAGATCGTCAGCTTCAACGGCAATGTCCCGGTCAACGTGCCGCAGCAGGTCTCGAATGTCTGGCTGACCTGGGATTTCGCGCCCAACTGGTCGGTCTATGGCGGCGTGCAGATCGTCGGTGCGATGTACTCCGATCTTGCCAACACCCAGCTGCGGCCGGGCTACAACGTGGTCAATGGCGGCGTCAGGTGGAAGCCGGACGACCGCACCACGGTCGCGTTCCGCCTCTACAATCTGTTCGACAAGCCTTACGCGGTGACCTCGAACGGCACCGGGCAGTGGCTGCTCGGTGTGCCGCGTACCGCCGAATTGTCCGTCAACGTGAAGTTCTGACCATGCGCAACGCTCTGATCCGGCGCGGGCGGCGGTGGCTCTATATCGTCCATCGCTGGATCGGCATTGCGACGTGTCTCCTGTTCGCGATGTGGTTCATCTCCGGCCTCGTCATGATGTACGTGGCCTTTCCGCGCCTTACCGACAGCGAGCGCCTCGCCGCGCTTCCTGTCATTCCCTGGAGCAAGGTGCGGGTCACGCCTGATCGCGCGATGGCGATCGCAGGTGTCGAGCGTTATCCGCGTGACCTGCGGCTTTCGATGATGGACGACACGCCCGTCTATCGGGTGACCGGCTGGAAGGGAGGGACGATCACCATTTCGGCGACCGACGGCAGCGTGATTGACCGGATCACGCCGGACCAGGCGCTGGCCATTGCCGCTCATCATCCGCATGCCTTGCAGCCTCGCTTGATCGAAACGATCACGCGCGACCAATGGTCAGTCACGTCGCGCTTCGATCCGTTGCGGCCGCTCTATCTGATCGGCCTCGGTGACGCCGATGGCACCGAGCTCTATGTTTCCTCGCGCACCGGCGAGATCGCGCTCGACACCACACGTTGCGAGCGGATCTGGAATTGGCTCGGCTCGATCCCGCACTGGATCTATCCGACCGTGTTGCGCAAGGACGGTTCGCTGTGGCGCGACGTGGTGTTGTGGATCTCCGGCATCTGCCTCGTCGTCGCGGTCACCGGCTTCTGGATCGGCGTCCTCCGCCTGCGGCTGATGCGCCGCTACGCTGATGGCGCCATCTCGCCCTATCGCGGCTGGATGGCCTGGCATCACATCGCCGGCCTGATCGGCGGCATCTGCGTCTTGACCTGGATGTTTAGCGGCTGGCTGTCGCTCAATCCCGGCGGCGCGTTCTCCGGCCGCGGCGTCACCCGCGAGATCGCGATCGGCTACAGCGGCCATGACACGGCCGACATCGTCGCTGGCTTCCAGTCGTCGCCATCGATGCCTGCGGTGGAGGCCCGCTTCGTCTGGATCGGCGGACACCGGTTAATGTTGCTCGACGACGGCAACGGCGGCCGCAGCATCGCCGATCCTGTGACCGGTGCGCGGATGACCCTCTCGCGCGACGAGGTCATCGCTGCCGCCCGACACGCAATGCCCGGCGCTGCGATGACATCAGCGCGGCAGCTCGATGAACCCGACGCCTATTGGTACACGCTGCACCAGGCGCGCGAGCTTCCGGTATTGCGGATCGGGTTCGACGATCCCGCCCGCACCTGGCTGCACATCTCCCCCGTCACCGGCGAGATCCTCGAGCGCAGCGACGACAGCCGCCGGTCCTACCGCTGGCTGTTCAACGCGCTGCACAGCCTCGATGTCCCGCTGCTGCTGCGCATCTGGCCGGCGCGCGACGTCGTGGTGTGGCTGCTATCGGCGGCTGGTACGATTATCTCGATCAGCGGGATCGTGATCGGGTGGCGCCGGTTGCGGCGGCGGAAGGTACGAGGCAGGCGCGTGTCGGCGAGCCTCGTGCGCACACCTCCGTAAGGCGCGATTACTTGACGGTCAGGTGCACGTCCGGCGCCGGCCGATCGGGTGCCCATTCCAGTGCGAACCGCTGTCCGGCAATGATCTCATAGGTCGAAAGCTTGGATGCGACCGCATCGCGGAACCGGAGATAGACATCGCGCTGCCGCCCGTTCGAGCGGGCCGCAGCCAGATTGAGCCATTTGTAGGCCAGCACGAAATCCGTCGGAACGCCGTGACCCTTGTCGTACATCAGGCCGAGTTGGGCCTGCGCGAACGGGTCGCCCTGCACGGCGCCGCGATAGTAGCAGTCGGCGGCGGCTGCGTAGGCCTGCGGCACGCCGAAGCCGTGCTCGTACAAGAAGCCGAGCATGCCGAGGGCGCGCGGATTGCCGCGCTCGGCGGCCGGCGCGAGCTCCCGGGCCGCCCGGACATAGTCGCCGCGATGGAAGGCGGTCGATCCGCGCGCGACGCTGTCGGCGCTCGCGACAGAGGCGGTCATCGCCCAAAGTGCGATCGCAAGCGAAGCCGAGAGGCCCGTCCGTTGTGCGAGAACGCGGCGCATCCTGCTGCCCGGCTCAGTGATAGCTGGTGGTGATCGGCGCATTGGTCGATGTCGTGGCGATGCTGCCGCGCAATTTCGATCGAAGCTCCTCGGCCACGGTCTGGGCGTCGGAGCCGTTGCGGATGATCTGCGGGCGGATGAAGATGATCAGCTCGGTACGCTGGGTGCCGTTGCTCTGATGTCCGAAGGCGTCACCGAGGCCCGGAATCTGGTCGAGCACCGGAAGCGCGTTGCGGGCGCCGCTCTGCTGTTCGCTGATCAGGCCGGCCAGCAGCACGGTCTGACCGTTGGCCACCGAGATCTGGCTCTTGACCCGTCGCTCCGAAACGGTCGGCGTCAGGTTGACCGTGCTGCCGCTGCTTTGGGGAACGTTGCTGATCTCCTGCTCGACATCGAGCCGCACGGTGCCGTTCACGCTGACGCGTGGCGAGACCTTCAGGATGATGCCGGTGTTGCGATAGTCGATGGTGTTGACCACCGTGTTGCTCGTGGTCAGCACCGTCGCGCTGCCGGTCGAGACCGGGACGACGTCGCCGACCTGCAGGGTCGCGACCTGGTTGTTGATCACGACCAGCGAGGGATTGGACAGCACCTTGACGCTGGTGACGGCGTGCAGCGCATCCAGGATCAGGCTCGGCTGCGTTGTATTTCCGATCAGGAAGTTGAAGCCCGGGAAGCTCTGGTTGATGAAGGCATTGGTGAGCGACCCCGCGACCGAGACCGCGCCGGTGGTCGCGTCGGTGGTGGTCGCGGGAGCGGAAGTGGCCTGGGTGCCGAGGATCGAGCCGGTGTTCGGCTTCAGGCCGAGGTTCTGGCTGGTGAGATAGGTCTGCACGCCATAGGACAAGGTGTTGTTGAGCGTGACCTCGGCGATCGTCGCGTCGATCGCGACCTGGAGCTGCGGCTCGTCGATCTGCAGCAGGGTCGACTCGATAATGCGGTAGTTGGCCTGGTCGGCATAGATCAGGAGATTGTTGTTCACGACATCGGGCGTGATCCGGACGTCCTGCATGACGGGCTGCCCGTTGCCGCCGCCGGCACCGCGTCCGGCATCCAGCGCGGCATTGTTGCCCTGGCCCGGATTGTTGGGATTGTTCGCCTGCCCGCCGGCGCCGAATCCCTGGCCAAGGCCCTGGCCTGTTGCGCCTGTCCCCGACGTGCCGCGGGATGCGAAGCCGCTCATGCCTGAATTCGCGCCGTTGTTGTTGTTGAGCGACAGACGGTCGGCGACGCTCGAGGTCGACGAGGTGCCGGAGCCGGGCGCGAGCTGGCTGTCGGCACTGTCGAGCTGGTTGCCGGACGATCCGCCAAGGAACATGTCGGTCAGGACCCGCGCGATTTGGCGCGCATCGCCGTATTTGACGCGGTAGACATGGACCGAGGTCCGCGCCGTGTCGTTGCGGTCGAGGCGCTTGATCCAGGTCGCGGCCGTGTGCAGCATGTCGGGCTTCTTGGTCACGACCAGGATCGCGTTCAGGCGCGCGATCGGCATGAGCTTGATGACATTCTGGCTGAGGCCGTTCTCGCCGGAATCGACGATCTTCTCCAGCTCGGCAATGACAGGCGCGGGCGAGCCGCTCGAGATCGGGAAGATGCCGACGGATTGGCCGCGCATCCAGTCGACGTCGAAGCTGAGCACGGTATCGACCGCGGTGCGGCGCTCGGCGCCGGTGCCCTGGATCAGCAGCAGGTTGCGCGTCGTGTCGGCGCGGATCGCGCCGGCCCTGGTGGCGAAGCTGTCGGTCAGCTTCATGAGGGTCTGCGCCGACACATATTGCAGGGGGACCACCGAGATGCCGAATCCGGGTTCCGGATTGGCCGCCGCGGTATCGACGCGGCCGCCGCCGACGGCGTCGCCGAGCGGCGTCAGGCGATAGCCTGCCGTATCCTTGAGCAGCACAACGCCGCTCAGGCGGAGTGCGTTTTCAAGCACGAACACCATGTCGGACTTCGGCACCGGGCGGACCGACACCAGGCTGACCGTTCCCTGCACCCGCGGGTCGATGGTGTAGCCGACATGCAGGATGTCGCCGAGCACCACCTTGGCGACGGTCGCCACCGGCGTGCTCTCGAAATTCAGATCGAAGCCGTTGCCGTTCGACGCCGGTTGCGGCCGCGCGTCCGCGACCGCCGTCACTTCGCTTCCGTCATACATCGCCGCGCGGACGCTGCCGCTCTGGCTGCCGCCCGTCGCCGCCAGTGCGTTCACCGGTTGCGGCTGGCGCTGCGCCAGATCCAGCGAGCGCACCTTGTCGGTGACGTCGAGTTGGGATGCGTCCACGCTCTCGCCGACCGTCGCGGAATTGCAGGACGCCAACAGCCCCAGTGACGTCAAGGCAAAAATGGCTGCGAGGCCGCCACGGATCGTCGGGCAGCGGCCCACTGTGCCTACGCGTTGCATGAAGGCCCTTCGCTTTGACTAACTGAAATTTCGATTGCTTGCGACGATCGGTCCTGCCCCGGAGGGACTCTTAGCGATCGAACATGACAGAAATAAATTGGTTACATGATTGTCGTTCGCGACCTGCCCATCGCATCGCACCGAAATCGTGCTGCCGGCGCGCTGCTTGTGTCCGCGATGCCACCCTCAAAGTTTCTTGAGCGCGACGAATGATGTGACTTCGCACAGCTGTCACACTTCGGATCGATAACCGCACAATTGCCGGGAGCCGAACGCGACGGCACGCAGCGGCGCTTGGCACGAACTGATCCGGGATAGTGTGGCGGGATATCGAGAATGGCCAACGACCTGTCCGTTCGGTTCGTGGATTATCTGCGTCAGAACAATCACCTGGCGCCGAGCGATGGACCGGCTGAGCGGACCGGGCAGGGCGCCGATGTCAGGCAATTGAAGCTGTGGGAGGTCACCAGCCTCTCCCCGACCGAATTCGCCGACGAAGCCGCGCGCTTCTTTGCGCTCGGCCGCCTGACGCTCCAGGAGATGACCTCGGCCGAACCGCTGGCCGGGGCGTTCTCGCCGCGCTTCCTGCGCGAGACCATGGTCTATCCGTGCCGGGCGGCCGACGGGACCACGGTGCTCGCGGTCGTCGACCCGACCGATCAGGCGACGCTGCGCGCGGCACAGATCGTGCTTGGCGCTGATATCAATGTGAAAGTGGCATCGTCGGAAGACGTCGCCATCGCGCTGAACAACTCTTCCAGCACTGAAGAGGCCGAGGCCGCCGATAGCGCGGTGGCGCTGCCCCGCGAAGACGACATCGAGAGCCTGCGCGATCTCGCCAGCGGCGCGCCGGTGGTGCGCGCGGTCAACGATCTGATCGAAAAGGCGGTCGAGCTTCGCGCCAGCGACATCCATATCGAGCCGTTCTCCGGCGGGCTGATGGTGCGCTTACGGATCGATGGTCTGCTCCGGCCGGTCGCCGCGCTGTCGGGCGTGCTGCCCCAGGCGGTGGTCTCCCGCATCAAGATCATCGCCAACCTCAATATCGCCGAGCGCCGCCTGCCGCAGGACGGCGCGGCGCGGCTGCGGGCCGGTCGCACCGACATCGATATCCGCGTCGCGATCATGCCGACGCAGCACGGCGAATCCTGTGTCATCCGCATCCTGCCCAAGGATCGCGGCTTGCTGGTAGTCGAAAAGCTCGGGTTCTCCGAGCCTGACGAAGCCAAGCTGCGGCGGCTCCTGAAGCTGCCGCACGGCATGGTCGTGATCACGGGACCGACCGGCAGCGGCAAGACCACGACGCTGGCGACGATCCTGTCGATCCTCAATGAGCCGAGCCGCAAGATCCTGACCATCGAGGATCCGGTCGAATACGAGCTTCCCGGCGTCAACCAGTCCCAGATCAAGCCCGCGATCGGCCTGACCTTCGCCACCGCCCTGCGGTCCTTCGTTCGCCAGGACCCTGACGTGATCATGGTCGGTGAAGTCAGAGATTCCGAGACCGCGCATGTCGCGGTGCATGCGGCGCTGACCGGGCATCTGGTGCTGACGACGCTGCACACCGAGACCGCGGCTGCCGCGGTGCCGCGTCTGCTCGACCTCGGGGTCGAAGGCTATCTGTTGCGTTCGGTGCTGCGCGGCGTGATCGCGCAGCGTCTGGTCCGGCAACTCTGCGAGCGCTGCAAGACGGCGCGGCCGCTTGCAACAGCCGATTTCGCCGAGGACCCCCGGCTCGCCGCGCTCGGCTTCAAGGCCGACGAGATCATTCACGAGCCATGCGGCTGCGAGCGCTGCGGCGGGACCGGCTATCGCGGCCGCCTCGGCGTGTTCGAACTGCTCGAACTGTCCAATGAACTGCGCGAACTGATCGGGGAGCGAACCGACGGGCTGAAGATCGATACGATGGCGATCCGCTCGGGCATGACCACGATGCTCGACGACGGGGTCGCCAAATGCCGCGCCGGATTGACCTCGCCCGCCGAGATCCTCCGCGTCGCAACGGTGCGGTGACGCCGTGCCGAATTATCGCTATCGCGCTCTGACCCAGGCCGGCGAGATCGTGAACGGCACGATCTCCGCCCCGACGGCGGCCGAGGTGGCGCGGCGGATCGAATATCTCAAGCTGCTGCCGATCGAAACCACCGAGGACAAGCGCGCATCCGGCGCCGTCGGCGCCCGCAGCCTGTTCGGCGGGCCGAGCGCGGCCGAGGTCACTACGTTCACGCGTGATCTCGCACTGCTGCTCAAGGCCGGTGCGCGTCTCGACGATGCCTTGGAGCTGCTGTCGGGCGACGTGGACGTGGGCCGGATGCGTCCGGTGGTGGCGAAAATTCGCGCCGCCCTGCTCACCGGCGAGAGCTTCGCCGACGCGGTCGCCGATCATCCAACCCTGTTCCAGCCGATGTACATCGCCCTGGTCCGGGTGGGAGAAATCTCCGGCACGCTCGATTCTGTGCTGGAGATGCTGGGCACCGAGCGCGCGCGTTCCGAGCAGATGCGGCGCAAGCTGACCGACGCCATGCAATATCCGGCCTTCGTGCTGGTCGCGGCGTCCGGCGTGATGCTGTTCTTCCTGCTGTTCGTGCTGCCGCAATTCTCGACCGTGCTCGGCGATTTCGGCGGCAAGTCGGACACGGCGCTCGCCAGCTTCATCGCGGTGTCGGATTTCCTGCGCGCCAATGCCACCGCGGCAAGCCTGATCAGCGCGGCGACGATTGCGCTCGCATGGTGGCTGTTGCGGCAGTCGGGCGTCCGCGCCGCGCTGGTCAACGCCATCTCGCGGGTGCCGGGCATCAGCAGCGCCTTCCAGTTCTATCGCGCCAGCCTGTTCTGCCGCAATCTCGGCGTCCTGCTCGGCAGCGGCGTCAACCTCACCGCCGCGTTGCGCATCCTGGTCGACATCATGTCAGTGACCGGAAGCGAGGCGAACTGGACCGCCGCCGCCGACCGCGTCCGCCATGGCGGCAAATTGTCGGAAGCACTCGCCGTGGCGGACAGTCTGCCGCCGATGGCGGTCCGCATGCTGCGGCTCGGTGAAGAGACCGGGCAGCTGCCGGTGCTGGCCGGGCGGGTCGCGGAATTCTACGAAGCAAAATTGCAGCGCAGCCTGGACCGGGTCGTCGGCATCGTCGGTCCGCTGGCGATCATCACGATCAGCACCGTCGTCGGCGGACTGATCGTGTCGGTCATGACGGCGCTGCTCTCGGTCACGCAGCTAGTCGGTTAGAGCAGGGGTCATCGGCCATGATATCGCGCAACACCATCATAAAGGCATTCGCCACGCGAGTGGAACGCGCTCGCGCGCCGTCGCAAAGCCAGAGGCGTTCGGGGCAGGAGGGCTTCACGCTGGTCGAGATGCTGGTGGTGATCGCGATCATCGGCCTGATCATGGGGCTGATCGGCCCGCGCGTGCTCAACTATCTCAGCGAATCCAAGGTCAAGACCGCGCGCATTCAGTTGCAGAGCTTCTCCAGCGCGCTCGACCTGTTCTATCTCGACGCCGGGCGCTTCCCGTCCACGGCTGAGGGGCTTGCCGCGCTGGTGCGGCGCGCGCCGGGGGTCGCGGCCTGGAACGGCCCGTATCTGAAGGGCGGCAACGTGCCGAACGATCCCTGGAACCACCCCTATCTCTATCGCTCGCCCGGCGAGCACGGACCCTATGACATCGTCTCCTACGGCTCCGATGGTCAGGAAGGCGGCAGCGGCACCTCGGCCGATATCTCGCTCGAGAAGACCACCGCCGCCAACAACAACGACCAGTAAGGATGCATCGCAAGCATGAGTGACGCGACGCACCGCGGTTTCACCCTGCTCGAGATGGTGTGCGTGCTCGCCATCATCGCGCTGCTGGCGGCCGTGCTGCTTCCGTTCATTCCGCACCAGACCTCGCGATCGCGCCTGCAGGCCTATGCGTTGCAGACCGCGACGCTGCTGAAGGCGGATCGGAATGCCGCCATCGAGCGCAGCACCAGTGTTGCGACGCTGGTCGATGCGCCGAGCCGGGTGATCCACTCCGGCGCGTCGCGCATGACGGTGCGGATCCCCGAAGACGTGCGGTTCGATGCCGTGCTGCCGCAGAGCTGTCAGCGCCGCGCCGCACTGTCGACGATCCACTTCTTCGCCAATGGCGGTTCCTGCGGCGGCTCCATCGCGCTGACGCGGCTCGATGCGGGATATGAGGTCCGCGTCAACTGGCTTACCGGAAGGGTTGAAATCGTTGCTCGCGACGTCGCCGCCAACTAACCGCACTGATGCGGGGTTCACCATCATCGAGGTGCTGGTGGCGCTGGCGCTGGTGGCCGTCTCGATCGTTGCGATCGGCGCCGTCATGGGCGTCAAGACGCGCGGCGTGCGGGCGCTGGAGCAGCACGTGGCGCTGATGCAGGCGGTGCGCACCTTGATGACGGTCGGCATCCCGCCCCGCGCGGAATTGCAGTCGGGCACCTCGACGGGGCAGGCGGAGGGCTACCGCTGGACGATTGATGTCAGTCCGCTCGGTGGCAACTGGAAAGTGCCCGAGGGCAATGTGCCCTGGGCTCCGGAGCTGGTACGGATTCGCGTCAAATCTCCGGGCGGTGCGCTGTCCGACATTCGCACCGTGCGCCTGATGCCGAGGTCGTCGGAATGACCCGGGCATGGGCAGACCAGCGAACGGGCGAGCGCGGCTTCACGCTGATCGAGACCATCGTCGCGCTGGCGCTGATGGGGCTGTTGCTGTCGGCGCTCGCCAGCATCACGGCGCAGTGGCTGCCGAGCTGGAACAGGGGCCTCGACCGGATCCAGCGCAGCGAATTGATCGGGATCGCGCTGGAGCGGATCGGCGCCGATCTTGCGGCCGCGGAGTTCGTTGCCGCCAACCGCGACAGCCACAAGCCGCTGTTCGACGGATCGGAGTTGTCCGTGATGTTTGTGCGCACGTCGGTGGGGCCGAATGCCGGGCCGGGGCTCGACGTGGTGCGCCTTGGCGAGACGCGCGATCGCGGCGAGTTCGTCACGGTTCGCACGCAGACGCGGTTCACGCCGCTGGCTGACGGGGTGTCGCGGTCGGAACAGGTCCATCTCGCCAGCCCGGTGGTGCTGCTGCGCGCGCCCTATCGGCTGTCGTTCGCCTATGCCGGTGCTGACCGGGCCTGGAAGAGCGCGTGGAAGGACGCGGACAGACTGCCGGCGATGATCCGGCTGACCGTGCGCGACGCGGCGAGCCAGCGCGTCCTGTCGGTTTCGACCATCGCGCCGGTCCATGTCCAGATTCCGAGCGACTGCACCAAGCCGGACGGCAATTGCGGCGACAAGCAGAGTTCCGGCAGTGCCACCGATCAGGGGAAGACGTGATGGGCGCGTCCGGCAAGATCGGCCGATCGCCGGCCAATCGCGGTTTCGTCATCGTTGCGGTGCTCTGGATCCTGCTGGCGCTGTCGTCGCTGGCGATCATCTTCTCGGCCTATCTGGCCGCGTCGGCGCGCGCGCTGGCGGCCAGCGATCTGTCGTTGCAGACCGAGGCGCTGGTGTCGGCCGGGGTTGAGCTCACCGCCTATCAGCTGACGCTGACGGACGAGAAGACGAGGCCGCAGCAGGGGACGTTTCATTTCGGTCTCGACGATGCCAGCGTCGATGTCACCTTCACGTCGGAGGCCGGCCGCCTTGATCTGAATTATGCATCGAAGGAGATGCTGATCGGCCTGTTCGTCGTGCTCGGTGCCCGCAAGGACGCCGCCGCCGAATATGCCGACCGGATCGTCGGCTGGCGAACCCGGCCCGCGCCGGGCAGCGAGAACGTGGAGGCGGCGCGCTACAACGCGCTTGGCTATTCGCCGCGGCAGGGGCTGTTCACCCATGTCAACGAGCTGGCGCTGGTCGCCGGCATCCCCGAAGCGTTTGTCGATCGCGTGTTGCCATTCGTGACGGTGTTCAACGGCGGTCCGGACGTTGATCCGACCATTGCCGCGCCGGAAGTCGCTCTCGCCGTCGATAAGGCACCGGGGAAGGACCAGGACGGCTTCGGGGCGCGCCCGGCTTCGCCGAACGGAATCGCTGCCGGAACGCAGGCCCCAAGCCAGCAAAGCGCGGCATCGACGGCGCAGAGCCCGTGCTACCGGATCGCAATCTCGATCCGCTTCCGCAACGGTCACCGGACCACATCCGAGGCGGTGATCGCACTCGGTGACAAGGTCGAGCCCTATCGGGTGTTGTCCTGGCAAAACGACGTCGAGGCGCGAATTACGGCTCTGCCGCGCAGGAGAGGTTGATGGCAATGCTTGCCGAGGCACGGCAATGGTTCGAGCAATGGATCGCCGCGGTCGCGACGGCCGTCGACGGCGTCGCCGGCATGTTCATGCGCCGGCGCAGCATCGAGCTCGACGAGAATGGCGATGGTACGTTCACCGCCCGCCTCGCGGTCTCGAAGGATGGCTCGCCTTCGATGCCGGTTTCGTTCCGGCTCGATCACGATGCGCCGCAGCCTCCGCTGCCGGCGGAGTGGAAGACCGCGTTCGACGGCAGCCGCATCGAGGTGCGTTTGCGATCGGATCAAATCGTCAGCCGCGTGCTCGATTTCCCGAGCCAGGCAAGCGACTTCCTCGACGGCATGATCCGCGCACAGGTCGACCGGCTGACTCCATGGAGCGCTGCCGATGCCGTGTTTGGCTGGAGTTCGCCGCAACCGATCGCCAATGACCGCATCGAAGTCGCGTTCGGCGCGACCGCGGCGGCGAAGGTCGATCCGTTGATCCGGATGGCGAGGATGCTCGGCGCCGCCTCCGTCGCGGTCTTCGCGCCGGCGGTTGGCGGCGACGGCGCCGCGCAGCAGGTGACGCTGCTCGACAAGTCGCTGCGCGGCCTTGCCGGGCCTTCGGTTCCGCGCCTGTTGCGCGTCGGCCTGGTCTCGACAGCGGCCGCGGCCGCGGGCTCGCTGCTGCTGAACATCTATCTCGGCGGGCGGCTGCAATCCGAGCAGGACGATCTGCAACACCGGATCGCGCAGCGCCGCGCCGCGCTGCGTCTCGATGCCAATGGCGACTCGTCCGGGCTCGGCCTGCTGGCCAAGCGCAAGCAGACGACGCCGTCGAGCGTCATGGTCCTGGAAGCGGTCTCGCGCGTGCTGCCCGACACGACCTATGTGACGGAACTTCGCATCGAGGGCAACAAGGTGCAGGTGGTGGGGCTGACCCAGGATGCGCCGTCCCTGATCCGGCTGCTGGAACAGTCGCCGCAATTCACCCGCGCGACGTTCTTCGCGCCGACGACGCGCGCGGCGAATGAATCGGCCGAGCGGTTCCACGTTGAGGCCAACATCACTGCTTATTTTGGGTCCGGCTCATGAGCGCAGCATCCCGATCGCTGACCGCTGTCAGCACCTCGCCAATGGTCGCGACCGCGAGCTATCTCGGCCTGTTCGTGCTGCTGCTCTTTGTCGTCATCTCGTCAATCTCCGACATCATCGGCCTGCGCAGCGATGTCGCGGCAGCGGCCGGAATGCTCGAGCAACTGGAGGGGAGATCCAGGGCGAATACCGCGCCCGGTCAGCCGCCGATGCCGACCGGCTCGGCCTATCTCGAGGGGGCGACCGTCACGGTGGCCGGCGCCACCTTGCTGCAACGGGTGTCGGGTGCGGTGATCAAGGCCGGCGGCAACGTGCTGTCGACGCAGCTCGACGTTCCGAACGCGCCGGCCAAGGCCGGCTTCATCAGCATGGTCGCGAGCAGCGAGATCGAGCAAGCGCAATTGCAGCAGGTGCTCTACGATCTGGAAGCCGGCATGCCGTTTTTGTTCATCGACCAACTGGTCGTGCAACCCGTCGCCGACGAGGCCGCCAAGGGCGCCGATCCCGGCAAGCTGCGCGTGCTGCTCGGCGTCTCCGGACAATGGCGAGGAGCCAAATGATGCGACGCTTCGCTGCGACCATCGTGCTGTTGGCGGTGTCGGCCTATTCGGCGCCGGCTGCGGTGCCTGCCTCGTCCGGCGATGCATTGGACGCCGGGATGCTCGACGATACACGCCTCGGTGGACCGGTGCTGAGTTCACCGCCGCCGTCCGAACCGGTGACGTCGGTCCGGGTGGCCCCGTCGCCGGCACCGACACCCCGGCCGCTCAGCGCCAATCCGTTGTGGGGCATCCCGCTCAAGACACTGTCCAACACGCGCGACCGGCCGGTGTTCTCGCCGTCGCGGCGACCGCCACCTGCCGTCGTTGCGGAACCGGAGGTCAGCAAGCCAGCGCCGCCGCCGCGCAAGGTCGCGATCGAGCCACCGCCGCTGTCGCTGGTCGGCACGATTGCGGGAGATGACGAAAGCTTCGGGATCTTTCTCGATCAGTCGAACAAGACGGCGCTGCGGCTGAAGATCGGCGATGACTTCCAGGGATGGAAGCTGCGGTCCATCAACGGCCGCGAAGTCACGATGCAGAAGGACGATCAGGGGGCAGTGCTCACATTGCCCCAGCCCGGCGGCGACGAGAGCGGCGATGTCCGCCTGGTTCCGGTCAGCACCGAAAGGAAGCCCTTGGCCGCGCGGCGCCAGATGTGACCGCGCGTCGGACCGAGATGCTAGTTCAACGCGAGCCAGCTCTGAAGGGCCGGCGTCACGAGAAGCCCGAGCGCCAGAAACGGGCCGAACGGGATCGAGGTCTGGCGCTTCATCTCGTGACCTGCGAGTTGCAGGCCGCCGGCAACACCGAGCGCCGCGAGTGCCGCGATCAGCAGCAAGGTCGGAACGCCTGTCGCGCCGACCCAGATCGCCGCGGCGGCAAGAAACTTGACGTCGCCAAGTCCCAATCCGTCGACTTGCCGCAAGGCGAAGTAAACACGCTGCAATAGAAGGAACACGATGCCGACCAGGACCGCGATCGCCATGGCGGTGAAGGCGGCCATCGTGCCTTCGGTGACGACGACGTTGGCGAGACCGAGCGCCGCGATCGCAAGGTTCAGCCAATTCGGGATGATGCCGTGGCGAAGATCGATCAGCGCGACCGCGCAGCAAAGCATGCAAAGCGCGCCGTAAGATCCGATAAAATAGAGAGCTTCGCGATCAATCTGCATGGCGACGGACAAGTGTGACGGGTGCGAACGTTGTGTTGCAACAACTCACGCGCGTTGAACAGTCCAATTTCAATCCGTCTGCAGCAGTGCGAACGAGTTTGCAAAATTGTGATCGTCATCGACGATCGCAAAGCAGAAAAGATGCGACAAAAAGTCTGCGCTGTCACAAATCCGCATAGGATACCGACAATAGTTCGCCCCGCTACATGCCGCGAGCCCTTCGTGGCAGACGAGTGGGTTGACTATGCACAAGATGCAAGTGGCGGCGTGCCTTGCTTTGCTGGCAGCGTTCGCCGGCGTGCGCGCCGCGAATGCCGGCGCTCTCGAGGAGGGCGCCGAGCGCTACCGGCCATATTTGATCGAGGGCGTCGCCAGTGCGCTGACAGGCGCGCGTGCGCTGCGCGAGCGCGCCGCGGCGGCGGATTTGCCCGGAGCGAAGAAGGCCTGGCTGTCGGCGCGCGCCGGCTGGGAGCGCTCGGAGGTGTTCACCGCGGGCTTCGTGCCTGAGCTTGACGCGCAGATCGACGCCTGGCCCAACGCGGACAGCGGGTTCCACGCCATCGAGGCGAAACTGTTCGGGGCTGCCAGCACCGACGTTGCCACCGATGCGACCGGCCTTGTCGAGCATCTGAACGATCTCCACGGCAAGCTCAAGGATATCAAGCTGACGCCGCAGGGCCTTCTGGATGGCACGGTGCGGCTTGCCTACGAAGTCGGAGAGAGCAAGGCGGATGGCGGCGAGTCGCGCATCAGCGGCACCTCGCTGGACGACATGCGCAACAACATCGCCGGCATCGACTTCGCCTACCACACGATCTTTTCGGCCGCGCTCAACACGGTCGACGGCAAGCTCGACGAGATGGTAACCAACCGGATCGAACAGCTCGAAGCGATTGTCGCCACGCCCGACCTGCCGCATGTCAACATTGCCGAACTGCGCCAGACCAGTGAGGAACTGGTGGTTGCGCTGCAGAGCGCCTCGGCAAAGCTCGGGCTGCAGCGGCCGACCCTGGAGGCCCAGGCGCGATGACATCGCTTCACCTGCGTCTGGCCACGCTGCTCTCCGGTGTCATCGCCCTGGCACTGCTCGGGCGTGCGGTGGCGTTTCCGGTCGACGGTGACAAGACCGTGCTGCCTGTCGCGACCGAACTGAACGAGGATGCGCTCGACAAGCCGCGCGAGGTGTTCCAGTCCGAGCGGACCGGAGCCAAGTCGTATCTGGTGAATCTCGGCGATCTCGCATTCAATTCGCCCGGGCTGCTCGGTGACGTGGCGCGGCAGGCCGGCGTGAGCTGCGGCACCTGCCACGTCAATGGCGCGAATAACGCCAAATTCTTCATGCCGAAGATGTCGAGCCGGCCCGGCACGTTCGACACCACCGGTCCGCTGTTCAATCCGAAGGCCAACAATCTGGCGTTCGATCCCGTGCGGATCCCGAGCCTGCGCGGCGCCCGCTATCTTGCGCCCTACGGCGCCGACGGCCGCTTCGCCTCGCTGCGCGACTTCGTCCACAACGTCATCACCAACGAGTTCGCAGGTCCCGAGCCGTCGCCGGCAACGCTCGATGCGATCGTGGCGTATATTCACGACATCGACTTCCTGCCCAATCCGAGCCTTGGTCCCGCCGGACGGCTGGCCGGCAAGATCAGCGACGCGGAGCGCCGCGGCGAAGCGCTGTTCGCGAAGCCGTTCCCGCACGATCCATCATTGAGCTGCGCGGGATGCCACGTTCCGTCGTCCGGCTTTGTCGATCACCAGCAGCACGATGTCGGTTCGGGCGGACTGTTCAAGACGCCGACGCTGCGCAATGCCGATTTCAACGCGCCGTACTTTCACGACGGCCGCTTCGACAATTACGACCAGGTCGTCGATTATTTCGACCGGACCTTTCAGCTCGAGCTCTCGGCGCAGGACAAGGGCGACCTCGTCGCCTATCTCACGGCAGTCGGCGATGGCGTTCAGCCCTATGAGCGCGCCGGCGCCGGGGCAACGCTGAAGGAGATCAACGATTTCTCGACGGTGCTCGCGACCGCGATTCCGTCCGGTGACAAGGACATCGTCGCGCTGGCGGTCGATACGATCGGCCGCGAGTTGCGCGAGTTGACCGAGCAATATCCCGACCGCAAGAACACCAGCGTCTCGGGCGGCGAGCAGCAGCGCGTACTTGCGCGCAACGGCCTCAAGGAGCTCGTGCTCACGCTGCGGCGAATCGAGATGGCGGCTGCGGCAGGGCGCAACGCGGATGCCGCAACCGAGTTCAGGAATTATCGCAATCTGATGGCTGCTGCAGTGCCTGCGCTGTTGGCCAGCGCCGAGCCATGGTCGCTATTCAATCAAGGCGTGCATGACCAGCATTATGCTGCGCTTCGCCAGGTGATGCGCTCCAAGCACCTTTCGCACTGATTGCGTTGTATTGAAGTGATTTTGCGATCTGCGCTGCGGCGCGGATGCTCGATCAATTTTCGATCATTGGTTGCATGATTGAATCGTGGAGATGCACCGCGCGGCGGCAGATGTCTCCTCAGAAAATATTTGAACGTTTCGAAATTTCTTGCGCGCTTTCATGTAAGCGAAAACCATGCGTCATATTGTCGCACTAAGCAGTGTGTGTTGCTAACCGCAAACACCCTGAGGTCGACAATGAGTTTGAATTACAAAAAGCACTGGCGAACCAGCACCGCGCTCTGCATCGCGTCAACGGTGCTCGTCGCAACGGCCGCATATGCCGCTCACTATCCGGGCGGTCGCAGTGATTGGGACAAGCGTCCGCATCACAATCACCAGGCGCACGAAGAGGGCGATCGTGCGAATCATGAGAACCATGGCCATCATGGTGACGGCGATCACGGCGTGAAGACCGCGTCGCCGATCAAGCACGTCATCATCCTGATCGGTGAGAACCGCGGCCTCGATCACACCTTCGGTATCTACAAGCCGAAGGGCAAGGGACAGACCATCTCCAACCTGTTGTCGAAGGGCATCGTCAACGAGGATGGAACGCCGGGACCGAACTTTGCGCAGGCGCAGCAGTCCTCGGTCGCGGGCCAGCCCTTGTACTATATCGGCGCACCGACCATCGCGAAGTCGCCCTACAACGCGACCAACCCGATGCCGCAGCCGAACACGGCCGGCACGCCGACCGCGCAGAGCGACACCGCGCCCCCGTTCAAGACGATCGCCGAAGCCAGCGTCGAGAAGGACATGGACCCGGCCGATCTCGATATCCTCACCACCGGCTTCAGCGGCCTGCCGACCGGTGTGCTGGATACCCGCATTCCCGGCGCCGGCGGTCTGAACGGACCGTTCCAGTTGCAGGGTGAGCAGATCAGCGACGACGACTACACCGGCGACTCGACGCATCGCTTCTACCAGGATTGGCAGCAGGAAGACTGCAGCGCCGCCAACGCCACCAAGAAGAACAATTCGGGCTGCCTGAACGATCTGTTCCCGTTCGTGATGGCGACCTATTCGGCGTCCAACAAGAGCATGGCCAACTCGATGGGCTACTACAACGCCCAGCAGGGTCAGGCTCCGGTCCTGAAGATGCTGGCCGACCGCTTCACCCTGAGCGACAACTTCCACCAGTCGTTCCATGGCGGCACCGGCGCGAACCACTTCATGCTCGGTACCGGTGACGCGGCCTTCTGGAGCGACGGAAAGGGCAATCCGGTGACGCCGCCGGCCAACCTGATCGCCAATCCGAATCCGGTCGCGGGTTCGGTCAACCGCTACACCGTCGATGGCAATTGGAGCAATTGCTCTGATGTCTTCCAGCCCGGCGTCAAGCCGATCGTCACCTACCTCAACAATCTGCCATACGCGGCGGAGCCGAACTGCAAGCCCAACCACTACTACATGCTCAACAACGTCAACCCGGGCTATCTGCCGAACGGCGCGCTGTCGGGTGGCAACAACGTGCCGCCGTCGTCGGTTCGCACGATCGGCGATGCGCTCATGGAGAAGAACGTCTCCTGGGCGTTCTACGGTGGCGCGTTCAACGACGCCGTGGCGCTTTCCAACGCCGCGGTTGCCGCCAATCCGTCGAACCCCAACCTCAGCGCCGCTGCGGTCGCCGATCCGGCGCACGCGCTCGGCGTTGCCTACTGCCAGATCTGCAATCCGTTCCAGTATGCGACCTCGATCATGGCTAACCCGGCCGTGCGTCAGGCTCACATGAAGGACACTGCCGATCTGATCACGGCGATCCAGAACAACACGCTGCCTGCGGTGTCGTTCGGCAAGCCGGACGGCCTGCTCGACGGTCATCCGCAGAGCTCGAAGGTTGACCTGTTCGAGGCCTATGTCCTGAACGTGCTCAACTCGCTGGACAACAACCCGGAGCTGAAGGCTGAAACCGCTGTCTTCATCACCTGGGACGAGGCCGGCGGCTATTGGGACTCCGGCTACCAGCAGTCCATCGACTTCTTCGGCGACGGACCGCGCATTCCGACCCTGATCCTTTCGCCCTATTCGACGGGCGGCAAGGTCAACCACAACTACGCCGACCACGTTTCGCTGCTGAAGTTCATCGAGCGCAACTGGGCTCTCCAGCCGCTCACGAACCGCAGCCGCGACAACCTGCCGAACCCGACCTACTCGAAGAACAACGAGTATGTTCCGACCAACAGCCCGGCATTGTCTGATATGTTCGACGCGTTCGACTTCAGCAAGCCGGTCACGTTGTCCTACACCGAGTGATCAAGCTCTCGCCCACGGCGAGGTCTTGACTGCGTCCAAGGGCGGCGCCGATCGAACCAATGGTTCGGTCGGCGCCGTCATGTTCTGTCCCTGCCACCTGATCGACCGGAGACATGCGATGAAACGCAATAAGACGTGCGCGATCAGCAGCAGCGTCGTGGCCAGCCTGCTTGCCGTCGCCATCCTGGCCGGCGCGGCGATCCCTGCCATGGCGCAGCAGTTTTCCGCCGACCTCGTCGCGAACAAGGACGACACGGCAACCGCCATGGGAGCCTTGCGGGTCTCGGGCGGAAGAGCACGGATCGAGACAAGCACGCTGTCCGACGGCTTCTTCCTGATCGATACGGGTAAGCCCGCAGCCTATTTCGTCCGTCCGGCGGCACGGGTTTACATGGACGCGCGGCAATCGAGTCCGCTCACCCGGATGTTCATTCCGGTCGATCCGGATGATCCCTGCCGGCAATGGCTGGCGATGGCGCAGCTGTCCGCGCCGATCGACCTCGCGACGTGGCACTGCCAGCGCCATGGAGCGGAAAGGATCGGGGGGCACGACACCGACGTCTTTCGAATCGCCGCGCCGTCCGGTTTGAGCTTTGTCGGCTGGATCGACCGCGCGCGCAGATTTCCGGTACGGATCAAGACCGCGGATGGGACGGTGATCGCTGCCGATCACATCCGCGACGAGCCGCAGCCGGCGCAGACGTTTGAAATCCCCGCAGGCTTGCGCAAGTTCGACCCGCAAGCGCTGATCCGTCGGATCCAGCAGAGTGACGTATGGGTTGAGCCGCCGGCTTCGGAGTGAGCACGCTGTCCGTTATTGCGACTGCTGGCTTGTCACCGGCAGGATCCGGCCGAGCGCGGTGTAGTGCGACTGATGCACGTTGCTGTTGAACAGCGACCAGGGTTCGGCCTTTTTCAGAGCGACGGGTACGTCGAAGTGCACCAGCTGCGCAAAGTTGCCATATTCGGCCATCGCATCGTCGATACGGCCGGCGCCGACGTCGAGATCGATGCGGCGCAGGGTGAGAACGAGGTCCTTCAGGATCGCGCGCGCCGCCAGCCGCTCGTCCTTGCCACCGATCGCGGTGTTCCTGATGTCCGGGATGCGCTCGGTCAGTTCGCGCAGTTCGGCCCCGACCCCGGTCACGGCCAGTGACACCACCGCGGTGTCGGCAGCCGGGATCGCGACCTCGAGGACGCTCGAGAGCTCGAGCACCTCTTTCATCCGGAGCATGACGCCGTCCTTGTCGAACGGGCGTTCGCCGTCGCCGACCGCATTCAGATAGGCCACGAGGTCCTGGGTGTCCTGGGTTGACAGTTCGAGGTCGAACACACGATCGAAATGATCGACCACCTGTTCATAGCTGTCGTAGCGGCCATCGTGGAAATACGGGGCGTTGAAGTTGGCGTTCAGCAAAGTCGGGGTCTTGACCAGTCCACCGGATCCGACGTCGTGGCGCATCTGGTCGTTGAAGGTTCCACCCGGAACATGACAACCGGCGCAGCTCAGCTCGGCCTGCTTCGGGAACGGCTTGAAGAACAGCTCTTCGCCGCGGCGCTCGGCCAGGCTCGCCTGCGCGGCAAGCCTGCCGCCGGGCGCAATCTTCGGATTGGGGAGGAAATCGATATCGTTGATATAGGCGACCAGGCCGTCGAGAACCTCGTCACGCGGCTTCGGACCGGAAAATTCATTGACGATGACATTGTAGACGAAGTCGCGCAGCGAGGTGATGCGTCCGTCATGTCCGTAGGGGGCGAGGAAGCGGGCGCCGCGCAGGCTCGGAATCCTCACCGGATCGAGGATGCTGTTGAACGTCTTCGCGTTGAAGACAAGGCTGGTCGTATCGAAGGTGCCCGGCCGGGAGGATGCGCCCGGAACGAACAGTTTCGGGTTCGATGCGCCGTTGACGTGACAGGTGCCGCAGCTCATCTCGGCCTGACGCGCCTTGCCGCCGAGGATGGAAGGCGAGTTGAACGCGAGATCGCCGAGATTGACCAAATAGGACTTTCGCCCACCGACGGCTTCGGAATGAAAGAGTTCGCGCGGCCGCGCCAGCGCCTCCTCGGAAAATTCAGTGCCGGCCGGCAGCACGGTCTGGTCGCCGCCGAGCGGGAACGCCGTCGCGCGCAACGGGAGCAGGGCAACGACGAGCGCCAGCCACGCGCCCCGTGCCGGTCTGACGCCGCGATCGGCGGCTGTCGCGCGATGTTTTCCGGAGCCGGACGCCAGAATATCCCAAGCCATCGCGCGGAAACGTCCCTGTCACAAATGTATATGCGCTGCCGCGCGTCGGAAGATGTCACGGAGGTGACAGTTTCCTGTCGGCAGGATCAATGACCATCTGACTGGATAGACGAATTTTGATTGCGGTTTGATGACGCGCGATCAGCGAAGCGCAACGCAGTCTGCGTTTGACACGATGAAAGTCTGTTGGTGCGCGAGCATCTTTCCGCGCGTTTGCGCGCGCGTCGAAAAACAGTCATCCCAGCGAAATGTGTTTTGCATAGCGTGTAGCTCCATTTCTATTTCTTTCTAAATCAGGAGAGCACTATGCGGCTTTGGGGAGCCATTCCGGCGCTCGCGGTTGTTGCTGGCGCCGTTGCCATCTCGCCGGTAGCAAACGCAGAGAATTTGGTCGAAAAGATCGTTGATGAGTTCAAGCACGAGATCAAGGACGAGCTGCGCGACCTACGGGATCGTGGCCATGAAGGCGTGCACCAGTACAAGCACATCGTCGTCATCTTTCAGGAGAACCACAGCTTCGATAACCTCTACGGTCACTGGGGCGACGTCGGCCGCGACCGGATCAACGGCACATCCTACGCCGATCAGGCGCACACCCTGCAGGTTCGGCAGGACAACCAGACCGTCTATGCTTGTCTGCTGCAGAACGACGTCAACCTGACTTCTCCGTCGCCGCAACCGACGAGCTGCACCGACAATACGGGCACGGTCGCGATCCTGAGTGCCTTCAAGAACAAGCCGTTCGAGATCAATGAATTCATTCCGACCTCGGCCACAACCTGCCCGAAGCCGCTCGGCGCTTTCGCGGCTCACGGTTTCCTCAACGGCACCGGCGCGCCCGGCGGCTGCACCGCGGACATCGTGCACCGCTTCTACAGCGAGCAGTATCAGCTCAACGGCGGCCGGCAAAACCGCTACATGACCGGCAGTGATGCGGCCGGTCTGGTGATGGGCTATTACGACACCAAGAAGCTACCCATCTACACCTATCTCCACGGCAACGGCGCGCCGAACTACATCATTGCCGACAGCTTCTTCCAGGGTGCCTTCGGCGGTTCGTTCCTCAACCACCAGTTCCTGGTCGCCGCCGCGGCGCCGCAGTTCGTCGGTGCCCTGAATGACGGCAGCGCCAACGACTTCCACTCGATCGTCGATGCCAACGGCATGCCGACCAGCACGCCGCTCTACACGCCGCTCTCGACCGTGAAGGATGCGCAGCTGACGGCGAAGTGCAATCAGGCCGGCCTGCCGGCGGGCCTCGCCTGCGGCGACTACGCGGTCAACACCACGCAGCCGTTCTATCAGCCCTATTCCCCGGGCACCGCCGACATCAAGCGCCTGCCGCCGCTGCACACGCCGAACATCGGCGATCGGCTGTCGGCAAAGCGCGTCGATTGGGCCTGGTATTCGGGCGGCTGGTCGAACGCCAACGGCGACGTCGGCGCTTCGGGCTGGACCAACGGCAACGGTACGACCTGCACCGACCCGAACCATGTTTCCACGGCGGTGTTCCCGAACTGCCCGGACGTGGATTTCCAGTACCACCATCAGGCGTTCAACTACTTCGCCAACTACGCGCCCGGAACGCAGGCCCGCAAAGATCGCCTGAAGGACGAGGCGGAGTTCATCCAGGCGGCGAAGACCGGCCGGCTGAAGCAGGTCAGCTTCATCAAGCCGATCGGCGAGGAAAACGAGCATCCGGGCTACACCAGCGAGTCCGAAGGCAGCCAGCATCTCGTCGATCTCGTCAAGGCGATCGTCGAAGGGCCGGAGGGCAAGGACACGCTGATCGTCATCACCTATGACGAGTTCGGCGGGCAGTGGGATCACGTTCCGCCGCCGCCGTTCAACCGCCATGGTGCCGAAGCCAAGGCTGCGGACCAGTGGGGCCCGGGCACCCGCATTCCGGCGCTCCTGATCGCCAAGCGCTTCAACAAGTCGGGCGTCGCGCACGAGGACTTCGACACCACGTCGATCCTCAAGATGCTTGAAAAGCGCTTCGACCTCGATCCGCTGGTAACGCGCCCGGTGCGTAGCCTCTCGGCGGCGCTGAAGGCCGGCGAAGGCTGGCACTGACACGAGAAACGCTGCCGGCCCGCGTCAACGTCCGACGCGGGCCGGAGTGCCGGCCACGCGCCCAAGGGATCGCTAGACGAAGGGATCGCTACAAGAAGCGATCGCTACATGATCAGATCGTGTAGCGGATGGGTCACGACGGCGTCCGGCGTATGGTCCGGGAAGAAATCTGTTTGGTGCTCCGGGACAGCCGGCCCCATTGCCGGCGTTCCACCAGTTGCAACTCCTTGCGCCAGCTGAAATCCGGCGGAATCGTCGTGGCGGCCGAACCACGCGAGGCTTTGATCAAACTGTGGAGGGGACGAAGCTCCCTGCTGTTCAAGGCTCGAAGGCTCCGCGAAATGAAAGGACTGCTCGGTCGTTCCCGACGTTCCGCCGTCTACAAAGGGCAAGATTGCCTGAGACAACGCCGCGTCCTCGTGGCTACTCGTTGACATCGGACTAACATCGGGTGCGGGAGCGCTGGCGCCGACCGGCGGCGCGGGGCTGTCCTGGCTGGCGGCGAATATGAAGGTGTCCATCCCCGCCGTGTGGCACTGAATATCGACCTGAAGGCTGCTCGTGGCCGAATCGCCGTCCGCATCGACCGCCGTCACATCGAACAGCAGATCCGCATTGATGCTCGTCTTTTCGGTATAGCTGATGTTGTTGATCGCGAAGGTGGGACACCCGGCTTCCACCCGATCGTAGTCGACCTGGACTTGATCGAACGACCTGTCAACGTAAAGCGTATACGTCGTCGTCGTGGCATCAAAGGTGTAGGTGTCGATCAGCGAAGCATCCGATGTCTCCTGCACCACGAAGCCGGCACTGCCGCAGAGCGGCCTGGGAACATCGATGCAGAAGTCGTGAACGTCGGCGCTGCCATCAACAACCTTGAGGATCACACCGGCCGTGCCGTAGCCCTGCCATTCCGTGAGATTGAAGCCGACCTGCGACTGCTTCTCGGTGAACGCGAGATTCAACTGCTCGGCCGGGTCCATCTGCAGTCCACTGTCGCCGACCGCAATACCGCAGTCCGATGCCTTGACATCGAGCGGCTGGCCGGCGCAGTCCGACCCGGTAATAACCAGTTGTCCGTCCGGAGCCGTCAATGACGGCGTGCCGCAGATCGGGGCATCAAAATCGGAGCCATGGACGGTGACGTCCTTCGACGGCCCGGCGTGCTCGAGATCAAAGCAGAATGTTCCATCCGGATTGATCAGCAACTTGAAATAAGGATCGTCCAACCTACCGCCGCAATCGGTAAGATACGCGTCGAGCTCGACGCCGCGGCCCACCTCATGGGTCGTATAGTAGAAGTTGTAATCATCGCCATGTCCGGTGACGTGCACCGCGGTGATGCCGTTGCCCAGGCATGATGTGGCCAGATCATATCCCGAGCAGCCGACCGGACCGTTGTGGACGGCAACGAACATCGCGGCATCGCCATCCGCGCCGAAATTGATATCGTAGGTACCTGTCGCAGTCTGATGATCCTGAGCGGCGACGAAGGTCTCCGGGAAGCCGCAAATGGTCGGGTGATCGTCCGTGATCGTCAGTTGCTTGCCGAGGTCGATGCACGCGCTCTGGAAGTCGCCGTCCTTGTCCGTGATGGTGGCAACCAGGCTTACGACGCCGGCGGTCAGCGACACGGCTTCGCCGCTGTCAGGGCCGGCGCAGGCCGGATGCGTCACCGCGCGATATTCGGTGAAGGTGACGCATCCCGTGGCCGGATCAACCGCGATGGTGAATGCCAGCGCGCCACTTGCTGTGCCAACATGGCCTTCGATGGTGTTGCCGTTCAGAACTAGCACGTCGGAGCAGCCAGTATGCGAATCGATCAGACCGGATGGGGTCCAGTCACCTCCGTTGATCGACAGTGCATAGTGAGTCGTCGCGCCGTCGGCGCCCTGGAGCGAGCTGAACGCCGTCGAGAATTCGGCGGAAATTTTCGTCAGCGCCGCGTCCGGTGCCGAGCCCGCGACATGGTCGTCCAGTGCCGTTGCCGTCAGGTGCGTCTCGCTCAGCGTCAGCGACGGAGCGGTGCAATTGGCCCGGATGCAGGGGCCATCGTCGCTGATGGTCAGCCTGCTGCCGAGGTCGAGGCCGGCGCTCTGGAAGTCGCCGTCCTTGTCCGTGATCGTGGCAGTCAGGCCCACGATGCCCGCGGCCAGCGATACGGCTTCGCCGCTGTCCGGGCTGGTGCCGAGCGGCTGCTCCACCGGCCGGTAGTCGGTGAAGGTCACGCGTCCCGTAGCCGGATCGAGCGTGATGGTGAATGCCAGTGTGCCGTTGGTCGCGCCGACGCGGCCTTCGATCGTGTTGCCGTTCAGAACCAGCAGGTCAGCGAGGCCGGTATGCGAGTCGATCAGCCCCGATGCCGTGCCGTTGCCGCCGGTGATCGTCAGCGCGTAGCGGATGGTCGCGCCATCGGCGCCTTGCACCGAAGTGAACGCGGTCGAGAAATCGGCGGAAGTCGTCGTCAGCGCCGCGTCCGGTGCCGAGCCGGCGATGTGGTCGTCCAGCGCCGTTGCCGTCAGATGCGTCTCACTCAGCGTCAGCGATGGGGCTGTGCCCGCCGCCTCGATGCGCGGGCCATCGTCCGTGATTGTCAGCTGCTTGCCGAGATCGATGCTTAGATCCTGGTACTGGCCGTCGCTCTCCGTGACCGTCGCGATCAGGTTGACGAGGCCGGTCCCCAGCGCGATCCCTTCGCCGCTGTCAGGGCTGGTGCCCGACGATTGTTCGACCGCGCGGTGCTCGACGAAGGTCACGCGGCCCGTGGCCGGGTCAACCGTGATGGTGAACGCGAGCGCCCCGCTTGCCGTGCCGACATGGCCTTCGATGGTGTTGCCGTTCAGAACCAGCAGGTCAGCGAGGCCGGTATGCGAATCGATCAGCCCTGACGCCGTACCGTTGCCGCCGGTGATCGTCAGTGCGTAGCTGACCGTCAGACCCGGTTCGGTGACGAATGCCGCCGAGAACTCGCCCGATGTCGTCATCAGCGCGGCGTCCGGTGCCGAGCCGGCGATATTGTCGTCCAGCGTCGTCGCTGTCAGATGGGTCTCGCTCAACGTCAGCGATGGCGCGGTCCCAACCTCGATCAGCGGGCCGTGGATGGTGAGTGTCACCGTCTGCGGGGTTCCGCCGATCGTGGTCACCGTGAAGCTGTCGGTCAGCGTGTTGCCGACATGGAGGGCTTGCACGGAGCTGTTGGCGTTGTCGAGCGTATAGGTCCACACGCCGGCCGTTGTGAGCGTGAATGAGCCGTAGCCACCTGCGCTTGTCGTCGGCGCGTTCACGGCGGTGAAGGTATTGGCGGGATCGTCGACATCGGTGTCGGTGAGCGTGCCCTTTGCGATGAGCAGGCCGGGCGAAGCATGACTGACGCCGACCGCACCCACCACCGAGCCGGCCATGGTGCCGGAGATGATGGAGGCGTCGTCGGCGCCCAGGATGCTGATGTCGAAGCTCTCGCTGGCCGAAAGCGCGCCGTCCGAGACCGTGATCACGAAGCTCTGGGTCGTGTTGGCCTTCAGCGCGTTGATTGCGGTATTGTTCGGAACGAAGGTGTAATTTCCGGTCGCACTGTTGAGATAAAGCGTGCCAAATGTACCGACGCTAGACACGTCGTATGTCGCCTGTCCCAGCACCGTATCGCCTGTGGCGCCTCCGCTGATGCCGAATTTCAGTGCGCCGCCCTTGATGCTGATCGCGGAAAAGGTCCCGCTCGCCGCATTGAAGTCGTCAAATATCACCGTATCGATTTCAGTCGGCCCCGCTCCGAGGTTCAGCTTCGGCGGAGCCGGCGGCAGCTTGAAGAGATCATTTTTGGCGAAGGTCGCCACCGGTAGCGGCCCGAGCGTATCTTGCACCGGCGACAGCGGGGACTGCTGAATAAAATTGATCGGCAGCAGCAATTGGCCGCCTTCGAGAGCAGGCATGCCGGACCCTTTCGATGCCGGTCCTTTCTCGAAATAGGCAAGGGTCTCCTGTTGAGCCTCCCGTAGTTCCTCCATGTGCGCAGGGGAATTCGTGGCTTGGTTCACCCCGACGGAGGAGCCTTTTCTGCTCAGAATAATCGTCTCTTCGGGATCCTCGACGATGATGTGACGGGGGATCGCCTCCTTGGTGACGAGTTCGAACACGCCGTGGTGGAGGTCCTTGTATTTGATGTTGTCGTCGTCCAGGAGCGTGACGTTCGGCTCCGCGGCCCGGGCGTCCTCCAGCAGCGAGAAGGTCAGGGCGGCCAGCGACAGCATGCCGAGGCCGCTGGCGCGGATGGTGCCAACCGGTGTGTCCGCCGTCAGGACGCCAGACCCTGCGAGCCGGCTGCCGATGAGGCGGAAGAGGCTTCTGGTTTTCGCGAACAGACCCGGCCGCAAGCCCCCGGTGGGGTCCTGCGCGATGTCCAACTCCAGCCGGGTGCCGGCCGGCAAATTGAGCACCCTGCCATCGACCAGGCGGATTTCGATCCGCCCGCCGGCTCCGACCTCGATGACGTCACCCTGGCGAACGGAATCGCCAGCTACGATTTGAATCGGTATGCCCCGGGCTCCCGCGATCGTGCCGCAGCCGATCGCCGTCCGAACAGTGCCAACTAAGCGGGGCGGCTGGCCGAAAACGGCCATGCACGCGTCCCCGAACTCTACGCCGGACGCAACTGACATTGGCTTTTTGCCTGTTAGGCAGTTCGAGCGGAAAGTGGCGCCGCAGTCTTTTTATTTTGGCTTGGTTCGGCCACGCGGCGAAAAACCCCGCGCCGTCAGCCATAGGCTTGTCCGCTGAAACGTCCTGATTGAAACCAAATTCGGCAGTAAAAATGGAATTCCAATACTGCGGGGGAGCCTTACGAAAAGGTCAGAGCAGCTGTCCTTTATCGCGCGTGCAGCCCCGCAAAATTAATAGTATGATTACCATGCAAATTGTCCACTTATTAATTTTTAGTCGAACTGCGTCAGGCATTTAGGCCTGTCTGCGACAACTCGTTTGGCACTCAAGGTCCTGCGGTCTCGGCCCGGTGGTTCCGGTCACCCATCGAGCCCCGGCACGACAAGACCTTTTCGAGGAGGGGATCGTGCGCATCCATTTGATTGTTCAATTGCTTGCAAGCTTCGTCCTGGCGCTCGCAACGCTCACGCCCGGCCAGGTGCAGGCGCAAACCGAACCGGACAATATCCAATTGAAATTCATCGGAAGGGTCGTAGCCGCCACCGGTTCGGTCACGATCGAGCATCCGAATGCAGTCGTCGTTCAGGCAGGGCTGCCCGGCAAACTGCCTCAGGCGCAGGTCGGCGACCCCGTGTATCTGGGCGACGTGGTGCAAACTGGAGCCGACGGACGCGTTGGGATCAATTTCTCCGACGGCACTTCGTTCAATCTGTCGAGCAACGCCAAGATGGCGATGACCGAGTTCGTGTACGACCCGAACGGCAAGTCGAACTCGACCTTGCTCAAACTGACCAATGGGACGTTCACCTTCGTTGCCGGCAACATTGCGAAGACCGGAGACATGAAGATCGACACCCCTGTCGCAACGATGGGCATTCGAGGCACCACGCCACGCATCGAGATATCGGACGATGGAACGGTGAGGTTCGCCACGCTCGTTGAAGAGGGCAAGAGCAAGGTCAGGAAGGTCGGGACTCGAACGCCGCAGCAACCTGAGCAAAACACCCTTCACAAGTTCAATCCCAACATCTGTCGAGGGTGCTAGGCCAGGCGCAGCCAGTTTCGTGCAAGCAAGGCCCGATATGAAACTTCGTGCAAGCGCCGGCGCAATTGTCAGCCTGATATCGCTCCTCGTTGCGACGCTCCCAGTGTTGCCGGCGATCGCGCAGAACCCGAAGAAGGATAGCTATCTCCGCACTATCGGATTGTGCAGCGGCCTCGATCGCACACCGGCCGACGCGCGCATTGCTGCCTGCACGGCGCTGATCGATGCGGGGCAGGACATGACCCAGGCTGGCCTCGCGATCGCCTACAACAACCGTGGCAACGCCTACGCCGCCAAGGGAGACTATGACGGCGCCATCCGGGATTTCGATCGATCGATCGAGCTCAATCCGACCTACACCAAGCCGTTCAACAACCGCGGCGTGGCCTATCTCAGGAAGCGCGAATATGATCGCGCGACCGACGCCTTCGATCAGGCGATCAAGCTCAACCCGAACTACGGCGAGGCCTTCGCCAACCGCGCCGGCGCCTATTTGAAGAAGAACGATTATGCGCGCGCGGCGCAGGACTACGACGAGGCCATTCGCCTCGAGCCGAAGCTCGACGGGGTGTGGAACGGACGCTGCTGGAGCCGGGCCATCCTCGGCGAATTGCAGGCGGCGCTGGAAGATTGCAACAAGGCCCTTCAATTGGCGTCAACCAACGCCGCGACGTATGACTCGCGTGCCCTTATCTATCTGAAGACCGGCGAGCTGGGCGCGGCGATCGCCGACTACAGCTCCGCACTTCGCATCGATCCCAAGCTCGCAAGCGCTCTTTATGGCCGCGGCCTGGCGAAGTTGAAGCAGGGTGACAAGGCCGGCGGCAATACCGACATGGCGGCGGCCAAGGCGATCCAGGGCAGCATCGGCGACGATTTCACACGCTACGGCGTGCGATAGGCGAGTGGTCGACGAGCCGCAGTAAGGTGCACCGGCTCGATGCTGTCGCCGCGGATGCGCCCGGCCAGCCGGCTAGTCCATGATCTCGACCGTCGCCGAACGGCCGGCGACCAGCGCGATGCGATCCGGCAGGTGGTCCAGCGCGATGCGCACGGGGATGCGCTGTGCGAGCCGAACCCAGCTGAAGGTCGGGTTGACGTTTGCGAGCAGGCTCGCGCCTGCCGCGCGGTCGCGATCCTCGATGCCGGCCGCAATGCTCTCGACATGTCCGGTGAGCCGCACCGGCTCGCCCATCAGCCGGATCTGCGCCTTGTCGCCGACGCGAATGCGCGCGAGCTTGGTCTCCTCGAAATAGCCCTCCACATGCAGCGTGTCGGTGTCGACCAGCGCCATCACGCCCTTGCCTGCGGTGACGTAAGCGCCCGGCCGCAGGTCCATATTGGTGATGGTGCCGTTCACCGAAGCGTGCACCTCGCTGCGATCCAGATTGAGCTGCGCGACGGCGCGGTCGGCGACCGCCTGGTCATAGGCCGCCTTGGCCTGCAGCTGCGTCGCCAGAACCTGCTCCTGCTTCTGCTGCGACACGGCATCGGTGGTCAGCGAGCTGTAGCGTTTGAGGTCGGCGTCGGCCTGATCCAGCGTCGCGCGATGGCCGGCGACCGCAGCATCGGCCTGCTTCAGCGCCAGGGCAAAGCGGGCGCGATCGATCCGGAACAGGATGTCGCCGCGACGCACCGGCTGATTGTCCCTGACCAGCACGTCGGTGACGAAGCCGGAGACGTCGGGAGCCACCTGGATCACGTCGGCGCGAACCCTGCCGTCGCGGGTCCACGGCGATTCCATATAGTAGACCCAGAGCGCGCGAGCGACAGCGAGTGCAGCGATGACGGCGACCGCGGTCAGCGCAACCCGGCCGAGCCAGGCGAAATTCCCTTTCATGGCAGAAACTCCGAAAGATAAACCACGACGCCGAGCAGGCATACATACAGGGCGAAATTGAACAACGCGCGATGCCACACCAGCCGGTAGAACCCGAAGCGCTGCAAGATCCGGCTTGCCACTGCGCTCAATGCATAGGCAACGATCAGCCACAGCAGCAGCGCCGGAACGAGCACGCCGTAAATGTCGAGCTCATATCTCATGCGGCAAAGCTCTCCTCGGGCTGCGATCGATACGCGGGTGCATCCGGAAACAGGCCGCGGCGGATGCCGACGAGGCCGAGCAACGCATCGTCCCGCGCGCGCTCATTGGGGTCCTTGACGACCGCGGTCAGCGCCGCATCGATGCATGACAACAGTTCGGCCGGCATTGCCTGGTCCGCACGGGCGCGAAACGCCGCCGCGAAGTCGTCCAGCATGTCGTCGATGGCACGCACGGTCACTGCGGCGAGGCCGTAGCGGGCCCGCCGGAGGTCGATGATGTTGAGCCCGATGCGGAGCTGGACCAAGCTGTCGGCATCACGGCGGTCGCTCTCCGAGATGAAGGCGATGCGCTGGACCAATAGTCCGAGCCGATGCAGCATCAGGCCGGCAAACTGCGCGCGATCGCCGTGGCCGCGCCGTTCGGCCGCGACCGCGAGCGTCTGCCAGCTCGACGTCATCAACCGCTTGGCGATCCATTCGGCGCCGACGCCGCGCGCGATCCGCGTCACGATCTCCGCGATCACAACACCGAGGAAGAAGGCGACCGACGTGTTGGCGAAACTGGCGAAATCCGCGCTGTAGGTCGATTGCAGCGCGAGCAGCGTCGCGGTGTTGGCGGCGAGCGCCATGCCGATCGGCGCGGTCTTGGGTCGTGCGATCAAAAAGCCGTACAGGAGGAAGGTCGGCGCCAGCGCCGCGATCAGGACCTCGACATGGGAGATGCCGGGCACCAGCGCGAACTGATAGATTGCGACGATGACGATCGCGACCAGTGAAAACAGGCCGAAGGCCCGGATGCTGCGCGCAGGCTCGTCCTGTGCGGCGAAGAAGGAGCAGGCGACCGCCGCCATCATCGGCGCCGAGGCGCCATCGGCCCAGCCGGTCGCAATCCACAGGCCGCAGCAGATCAGGATGGCGACCGCCGCGCCCGCGGCCGACCACAGCGCCATGCCGTGGTCGCGATGACGGACCGGTGCGGCCCCCGACTCCGGGTGGAACGCCAGCTGGACGCTGGAGATATCCCGGCCCGCGGTGATCGCATCGCCCAGCGCGCGGCAGTCGGCCGAAATGTCGGCAAGCTCGCGCAGCCGGAGCAGCAGGCTGACCGTGATGATGCGTTCCCGCGGCGCGATTCCGTCGAGCGCAGATTGCCGCTCGGCGATTGCGGTGCGGATCTGCTCGCCGGATTGCCGCTGGCGGTCCTCGTCCACGATCCATGCGGCGAGATCGCCGATCAGGCGTTGCAGCTCCGGTTGCCGTTGCAGCGCCGCTTCGCCAAGTGCGGTAAGCCGGTCTTCGATCGACGTGATGATCGGCAACAGCATCAGCATGCGCAGCCGGACCTCGCCGAGGCCACGCACGGTGCCGGCGTCGGCCAGCCGGTCATAGGCGACATGGGTCGCCAGCGTATCGATCTCGACAATGTCGGTCGCAAGACGGAGGCGTTGGGCCCGGCGCGTCTCGCCGGTCCCGCGGTCAAGCAGCACGTCGCGGGACAGACGGCGCGCATCCGACAGCCAACTCCTGATGCGGCCGCCGACCGCCGGCGCGACGCTGCGGGGAAACACCACCGTCGACACCAGGCTCGCACAGATGATGCCGAGCGAGATCTCCTCGACTCGTGCCAGCGCTACATCGAAGATGCTGCCCGGTTCGGCCACCGACGGAAAGCCGATCAGCGCGACGGTATATCCGCCCAGCATGAAGACATAGCTGCGCGGCGTGCCGTCGAGCAGCGATAAATAGAGACAGAGCCCGACCCAGAGCGCGATCGCGAGGCACAGTAGCTCCGGTGCATTGACCAGGTTCGGCACCAGGGCGACCGTGACGCTCGCGCCGACCAGCGTACCGATCACGCGGAAGAACGCCTTCGAGCTGGTCGCGCCGGCCAGCGGCTGCGAGGTGATGTAGACCGTCGCCATCGCCCAATAGGGACGCGGCAGATCGATCGCCAGGGCGATGACAAGCGCCAGCATCGACGCCGCGAACGTCTTCAACGCGAAGATGAGATCCGCGTGGCGGACCAGGAACGGCTCTTCCGCGCGCATGACTATTTCGCCTCTGGAGCAGTCCTGGCTGGCGCAGTCCTGGCGTCCTGCAGGCGGCTCGCCCGCTGCTCGATGAGCTGCAGCGTCTCGAAGGTTACCGCAAGTTCCGCGCTGCCGATATCCTTCAGCAGGCTGGCCCGTACGCGACGCAGCACCCGATTGATCTCCTCGACCTTGGCTCCGCCGGCCGCGGTGAGATGCAGCGTCTTGGCGCGCCGGTCGGTCGGGTCCTCGCGACGCTCGACCAGGCCTTCGGACTGCAGCAGATCGATCAGCCGCACCAGTGAAGGCCCCTCGATTCCCAATTCATCCGCAAGCACGCCTTGCCGGACGTTTTCCCCCTGGCGCGACAACACCAGCAGCGGAATCGCCGTCGCGTAGGACAGTCCGTGGTCGGACAAGGCCTGATCCGACTCGCGGCGCCAGATCCGGGCCAGCCTGGTCACCAGGCGGCCGATCTCGGCGTGGATGTGGGACTGTGAAGGCATGTAAACTAGATAGGATACGAACTATTAGGATGCAACGATATAGTACGAACATCGCGGATGATCACGCGAATGCGATCCTGCGTGAGGGAGTGTCAGTACTGCTGCGGGATCGACCTCGATGCGCTGGTTATGCTCGGTTGCGGGCGGACCTTGAGCGCGGCGGGTTAGGAACACATCGGGATACAGATGCTTCTGTTCTTGAGGAGATTGTCATGAACAGAAAGCCGGTAACGCAGGATTCCGGACGCTCGAGCGACTGGGGTTCCCACGCGCAAACCGACAAGCCGTGGAAGGGAAACCCGGAGAAGGAGCAGCGCTCCGGAGATGCGAGGCGCTCAGGAGACGCGAAGGCCTCCGAAGACGAGAAGCCGGACCTGGAAAAGTGGCATGAATCGAACACGCATTGATGCGCGGAGATAGCCAATGTCCGCCTTTCATTTCGCGATCGTGAATGATGAGCGTGTGATCGATGCAACCGGTCAGCCGGTTGCCGACCGCGATGAAGCCATTGCGGTGGCCAAGCGGCTCGCCATCGACCTTGCGGAGACCCGACAGGAATATCTGGGCCGCGGCTACTACATCTCGGTGATCCGCAGCGACGCCCGCGAAATTCACCGCGAAAGCATCGACAGTGCCGCGAAGAGCGGATGAACGATGCCGCCCCGGCGGGCGGCAAGAGAGCAAGGCTTCGAGAACAAGGCTTTGAGAACAAGGCCTGGAGAGACCAAATGGATATGGGCCTTGAGATCATCTACGGCATCGGAGCGCTCGTGCTGCTGACCGCTTTGATCTTCGGCGTGCTTCAACACCATTTTCGCAGCAGGCGCACGGTGCAGGCCGGCGAGGAGGTCGTCCGCGACAGATACAAGCGGAATGAGACCTGACGCAGCGCCGCTGGCGCAAGGAGGAGACGATGGGATTGGCTCAATATGCGGTGATTGCAGCCGGCGAGGAATGGGGCGTCCTGCACGACGGCAATCTCAACGGCGGATACGCCACCAAGGAAGCTGCATTCGAATCCGCGGCGGCCGCCGCGGCTCTGGCGATCAGGATGGGGCACGAGGTCCACGTCAGCGTTCCCGGGCGCGAGGAGGGTGAAGCGGCCCTCACCAAGCGACCCGCCTGATCCAAATCACAGCAGTACGGCTTGCATTCGATGTGACGACGATGCGCGCCAGCGCGCTCTACGGATCGAGCTCAGTATCCCAGTAGAGATAATCGAGCCAGCTCTCGTGCAGATAGTTCGGCGGAAACAGCCGGCCGTTGCGATGCAGCTGATGCACGGTCGGGGCGTAGGGCGTCTGCTTCGGAAACATCTTGGCCTGCTGCGGCGTCAGATTGCCCTTGCGCAAATTGCAGGGCGAGCAGGCGGCGACGACGTTTTCCCAGGTGGTCTGGCCACCCTTGCTGCGCGGAATGATGTGATCGAAGGTGAGATCGTCGCCCGACAGGCAATACTGGCAGCTGAATCGGTCGCGCAGGAAAACGTTGAACCGGGTGAAGGCGGGGTGGGTGGTCGGCTTGACGAAGGACTTGAGGGATACGACGCTCGGCAGCTGGATTTCGAAGGAAGGACTTCGTACCGCCCGGTCGTAATATTCGACGATGTTGACACGATCGAGGAACACCGCCTTGATCGCGTCCTGCCAGGACCAGAGCGACAGCGGGTAATAACTCAGCGGCCGGAAGTCCGCATTCAAGACCAGCACCGGCCAACCGCCTTGCGAGACATGTGCGTTCAAATAACGCTCCTGACTCCCACTAGCTGCGAAGCAGCATGCACTCACATACTACAGGCAGCGTGACGGGATTGTGAAGAGCAATGAGCGGCTTATCCGCCGCGCCCTGCCATGTTCCTGCCCCGATTGCCTCCCGCCCGCGAGGCCCGTAAAGGGAGCCGCAAGGCCCTGTCGGCCAGTGACGGACCCTGCCGATGACCACGACCTCAAGCTATCTCGAGGCGCCGCGCCGGTTGCGCGCGTTCGTGCGCGCGCACGAGACGAGCCTTGTGGTGCTGGCGGTGCTGATCGGCGCCATTGGCGGCCTCGTGGTGGCGGTCATGAGCGGCCTCGTCACGGTGCTGCATTCGGTGCTGTTCAATCTGCCGCTCGGCGACCGGTTGTCGAGCCAGCCCAGCATCGATCCCGTGCGCGCGCTCGTGGTTCCCACGATCGGCGGCCTGCTGCTGGGATTTGCATTCCTTCTGTTGCTCCGGGTGCGGCCGGCCCGCGAAATCGACCCGATCGAGGCCAACGCGCTTTATGGCGGGCGGATGTCGTTCCGCGGCAGCGTGATCGTGGCGCTGCAGACGATCTGGTCAAGCGGCGTCGGCGGCTCGGTCGGGCTCGAGGCCGGCTACACCCAGCTCTCCAGCGGCCTCGCCGCCTCGCTCGGGCGCGGCTTTCACCTCCGCCGCAACGACCAGCGAATCATGGTGGGCTGCGGTGCGGCGGCGGCGATCGCCGGCGCCTTCAGCGCGCCGCTTGCGGGTGCGTTCTACGCTTTCGAGCTTGTGATCGGCGGCTATACGCCGGCCAGCCTGACCCCGGTCGGCGTGGCGGCGGTGACCGGCTACTTCGTTGCCCATGCCTTCGAACCGCTGCCGCTCGGCGTCGGCGTCGGAACCGTCGGCGATGTGCTCGGACGGGATCTTGCGATTGCAGCGCTGCTCGGCATGGTCGCGGCCCTGACCGGCATTGCGATCATGCGCGGGGTGACGCTGTGCGAGGCGCTGCTGACCAAGAGCCGGCTGTGGCCGCCGCTGCGGCCGGCGCTCGGCGGGCTTGCGGTCGGCGCGATGGCGCTATTGACGCCGCAGGTGATGTCGTCGGGCCATGGCGCGCTGCGCTTCGCGGGCATCGTGGCGATGCCGCTTGCCTTCATCGCCGGCGTGTTCGCGCTGAAGGCGGTGGCCTCGATCATCTCGCTCGGCTCGGGCTTTCGTGGCGGATTGTTCTTCGCCACGCTGTTCATGGGCGCGCTCGGCGGCCGGCTGTTCGCCGCCGGCGTCGACATCGTGTGGCCGGGGCTGAACCTCGACCCCAACGCCTATGCGGTGATCGGCATGAGCGCGCTGTCGGCCTCGGTGATCGGCGGTCCACTGACGATGTCGTTCATCGCGCTGGAATCCACCGGCAACCTCTGGCTTACCACCGCGGTGCTGGTCGCGGTCATCATCTCGACCACGATCACGCGCGAGCTATTCGGCTATTCGTTCGCGACCTGGCGATTGCATCTGCGCGGCGAGACCATCCGCAGCGCCGCCGATATCGGCTGGATCCGCGATCTCACGGTCGGCAAGATGATGCGGCAGGACATGACGACGGTGAACGCCGCGATGCCGATCGAGGCGTTCCGCGAGGAATTCCCCCCGGGCTCGAAGACCCAGGTCGTCGCGGTCGACGGCGAGGGGCATTACGCCGGGCTTGCGCTGGTCGCCGAAGCGCATGCGCCCGATATCGAGGCCGACAAGGGGCTTGCCGCGATTCTGCGCTATGCCGATGTGGTGCTGCATCCCGGCATGAACGTGCAGGAGGCGATCGCGGTGTTCGACGCGGCCGAAGCGGAATCGCTCGCCGTGGTCGAAGGTGACCGCCGGCCGATCGGCCTGCTCACCGAAGCGCACGCCATGCGGCGCTACGCGGAAGAATCCGAGCAGCGCCGCCGCGAGGTGATCGGCGAGATTTGATTGCGCGGGAACGCTTTTCGACCCGTCATCCTGAGAGTCTGACTCATAAATCACCCAACCTTAGCTGCAGCCGCGAGTCTGCGGGTCAGGAGCCTGATGTGTGCAATCAGCAGCCAGGCAGCTTCGGTTG
>NZ_JBUYWT010000038.1:0-80017 GCF_055264925.1 Bradyrhizobium sp. KZN70725 | reverse complement strand
CCTCGCTGCCATCGACAAACCTCCGCCCATCAACCCCAGCCGTCGGAAATCAACCATCTCACCTGACCAGATGGAGCTCCGCTATGCCTGAATTTCCCCGGACACCCCTGCCGCAAGCGGGAGAGGGAGCCCTTGCGTCGTGCGTCCCTAGCGCTTCGTCCCCTTCACCGCCGCCTCAAGGCTCGCCTTCGCCGACCCTGGCTTGAGCGGCTTCGGCTGGCTTTCATGCGGCGCCCAGCCGGACAGCCAGACGATGTCGAAGGTGGCGCGGATGCGGCCGTCGGGATCGGCGAAGCGTTCGCCGTAGATCTGCGCCATCCGCAGCATGGTGGCGCGGCGGGTCAAGGTATGGCGGCGCTCGCGCAGCACATTGGTCGCACCCATGCGTCGCAGGTCAGCCATCAGCGCGAACGCGCTTGAATAGCGCACCACGACGCGGTCGACGTCGGTGACCGGCAGCGCGAAGCCGGCCCGCTGCAACAGCGCGCCGATATCGCGCAGATCGGCGAACGGTGCGACGCGCGGCGACGCCCCGCCCTCGCATTCCGCCTCCGCCGCGGCAAAGCTTTGCCGCAGCTCGGTCAGCGTATCGCCGCCGAGCATCGAAGCGAGCAGCAGCCCGTCCGGCTTCAGCGCCCGGCGGAGCTGCGCCAGCACGCCCGGCAGATCATTGACGAACTGGAAGGCCAGCGCGGAGACCACAAGATCGAGCGACTCCGGCGCCAGACCGAGCGCTTCCGCCTCGCTGAAACCGATCGCATCGACCGCGGCGACACGCCCGCACAGGACGTCCGCGAGCCCGACACCCGGCGTCCAGACATCGGCCGCAGCCGAAAAGCTGCGCGATACCGCCTGCAAGCGGTCCGCCATGTCTTCGCTGGCACGCTCGAGCAGGAATGTCGCCGCGCCCTCGCGCCGCGCGCGCGCCAGCCGCGCGCCGAGCAAGGCGCGGTCGAACAGGATGGGGGCTGAGGGCGGGTTCGGTGTCATGCCGCTGGTTACGCCGGACCGCCGCCGCAGGCAATGCGCCTTGAGCCGGCGTTGCTCAAACGCTAGCCTCGCCCGCCATGGACGCCGAGGCATCACCGACACGCTCCATTACCGGTCACGTCCAGCGCGCGCTTGGCGCGATCGGGGGCGCGTGGCTGCGCACGGCGCGGCTGGCGCTCGATATCGCGCTGCCGACGCTATGCGTTTCGTGCCGCGAGCCGGTCGATGGCGAGGGGGTGTGCGCGGCCTGCTGGGCCAGATTGTCGTTCATCGCGCCGCCGTTCTGCCCGCGGCTCGGGATTCCCTTCGTCTACGATCCCGGGCCCGAGTTGCTGTCGATGGAGGCGATCGCCAATCCGCCGGCCTACAGCAGAGCCCGCGCCGCGGTGCGCTATGACGATGTCGCGCGCACGCTGGTGCACGCATTGAAATACCAGGATCGCACCGATCTGGCGCCAACAATGGGTCGCTGGATGGCGCGGGCGGGGAAGGAATTGCTCGCCGACGCCGATCTGCTGGTTCCGGTTCCTCTGCATTGGCGGCGCGGCTGGAGCCGGCGCTACAACCAGTCCGGGGCGCTCGCCAAGGTGATCGCGCGCCAGAGCGGCGTCAAAATGGCTGCCGAAGCGCTGCGGCGCATCCGCGCCACCGAGCAGCAGATCGGGCTGTCACGCAAGGACCGCGCCAGCAATGTGCAGGGCGCATTCGGGGTCGCCGATGAACGCAAGGCTGACGTCCAGGGCCGCCGCGTGATCCTGGTCGACGACGTCCTGACCTCGGGCGCGACAGTGGATGCCTGCGCGCGGGCGCTGCTCCGCGCCAAAGCCGCGCAGGTCGACGTGCTGGTGTTTGCCCGGGTTGTCGATACCCACCGCGCTCCCATATAATCTGACATTCTGGTTCAACCGAGCGCACCATGACCGCTGCCATTGAAATCTACACCCGCCCGGGCTGCGGTTATTGCAGCGCGGCCAAATCGCTTTTGACGCGCAAGAACGCCGCGTTCACCGAATTGAGCGTCGCCAGCAACCCGGCCTATCGCGACGAGATGTATGGCCGCGCCGGTGTCGGCTCGACCTTCCCGCAGATCTTCATCGGCAAGACCCATGTCGGCGGCTGCGACGAGCTCTACGCGCTCGACCGCGAGGGCAAGCTCGACGGCCTGCTCAGCAACGGAGGCGGCGCCTGATGACGGAGAACATTTTCACCGCCGCCATGGTGCAGATGCGCACCGGATTGCTGCCGGAGCCGAGCCTCGAGCAGGGCACGCGGCTGATCCGCGAGGCGGCGGCGCAGGGTGCCAAGTACGTGCTGACCCCTGAGGTCAGCAACATGATGCAGCTCAACCGCAAGGCGCTGTTCGAGCATTTGGCGAGCGAAGAGGACGACCAGTCGCTGAAGGCGTATCGCGCGCTGGCCGCCGAGCTGAAGATCCACCTGCATATCGGCTCGCTGGCGCTGCGCTACTCGCCGGAGAAGGCGGTCAACCGCTCGTTCCTGATCGGGCCCGAGGGCAATCTGCTCGCGAGCTACGACAAGATCCATATGTTCGATATCGATTTGCCGGGCGGCGAGAGCTACCGCGAATCGGCCAATTATCAGCCCGGCGAGACGGCCGTGATCTCCGACCTGCCCTGGGGCCGGATCGGACTGACGATCTGCTACGACGTGCGCTTCCCGGCGCTGTACCGCGCGCTGGCCGAAGCCGGCGCATCGTTCCTCACCGTGCCGTCCGCCTTCACCCGCAAGACCGGCGAAGCGCATTGGCACACGCTGCTGCGCGCCCGCGCCATCGAGACCGGCTGCTTCGTGTTCGCAGCGGCGCAGGCCGGCCTGCATGAGAACAAGCGCGAGACCTTCGGACATTCGCTGATCATCGACCCCTGGGGCGAGATCCTCGCCGAGGGCGGCGTCGAGCCGGGCGTGTTCCTGGCCGAGATCGATCCCGCCAAGGTCGAGACCGCACGCAAGACCATTCCCTCGTTGCAGCATGGCAGGCGTTTCGGCATTGCCGACCCCAAGGCCGGCCCGGAACATCTGCACCTCGTCCGGGGTTCGGCATGATCCGCTACACGCTGCGCTGCGAGCGCGGCCACCAGTTCGAGAGCTGGTTCCAGAGCTCCTCGGCCTATGAATCGCAGGAGCGGCGTCACCTGATCGATTGCCCGTCCTGCGGCTCAAGCGAGATCGAGCGCGCGATCATGGCGCCGCAGGTCGTCAGCAAGAAGGGCCGCGAACCGGCCCAGCCGGCGCTGGCCGCGCCCGTCGAAGCGACCGGCAATGAATCGACGTCGCTGATGATGGCGCAGGAGCGCGAGCTGCGCAGCAAGCTGAAGGAGCTGCGCGACCACATCGTGAAGAACGCCGACAATGTCGGCGACCGCTTCCCCAACGAAGCGCGCAAGATGCACTACGGCGACATCGAGCACCGGCCGATCTACGGCGAAGCCTCGCCCGAAGAGGCCCGCGCGCTGATCGACGAAGGCGTCGAGGTCTCGCCGCTGCCGACGCTGCCGGAAGACCGAAATTGACGCGCAGCGTCATTCCGGGGCACGCGAAGCGTGAACCCGGAATCTCGCGCCGCAACCTCGAGATTCCGGGTTCGGTGCTGCGCACCGCCCCGGAATGACAATCTGGGACGAGCATGACCCCCGATTCATTCTCCTCCTGGCAGGTCTGGGCGTTTCTTTCCGCCGCCTTCGCCGCGCTAACCGCGATCTTCGCCAAGGTCGGCGTCGAGGGCATCAACTCCGATCTCGCCACCCTGATCCGCACCGTGATCGTCCTGATCACGCTGTCGGCCATCCTGTTCGCGACCGGGCAGTTTACCCAGTCCGGGCCGATCTCGGCGAAGAGCTGGCTGTTCCTGCTGCTGTCCGGGCTCGGCACCGGCGCGTCGTGGATCTGCTATTTCCGCGCGCTCAAGCTTGGACCAGCCACACTCGTCGCACCGATCGACAAGCTCAGCGTGGTGCTGGTGGCGCTGTTCGGCGCCGTCTTCCTCGGCGAGCGCCCCTCGGCCTATGGCTGGCTTGGGATCGCGCTGATCTCGGCGGGCGCGGTGCTGATCGCGGTGAAGGGGTAATTACGCGGCGATCAAGAGCGCGACGCCGATCACGATCAGGACGATGCCGAACACCTCGCGCAGCGAGAACGGCTGCTTGAGCGAGAAATAGGCCACGCCCTGCGCGAACAGCACCTCGATCAGCGCCAGCGTGCGCACATTGGCGGCGGCGGTGAGCGCGAACGCCAGGAACCAGAATTGCGATGAGAACGCGCCCATGAAGCCCGCGAACATCGAGGGCCGCCACAGCTTGAGGATCGACCTCAGCACGTCGGGCGCGCGCAGCGACAGATAGACCGACAGGATCAGCGTCTGCACGAGGAGGCTCCACATCAGCGTGTAGGAGGCCGCCGTGACAAATGAGACTGAGGGCACCGCGATGATCGCGCCGCGAAAGCTCACCGCCGAGATCGCGAACACTGCGGCGGCGCCGAGGCCGAGCACGGTCGGGCGCAGGTCGGCAAAGCTCTTCTGCCCGCCGGGCCGCAGCGCGGTGATGACGACGCCGATGGTCGCGATCACGATCGCGATCATCTTGGTCGTCGTTAGATGGTCGCCGAGGAAGATGAAGCCGAAGATCGCGGTCTGGATCGCCTCGGTCTTCATGTAGGCCGTGGTGACCACGAAAGAGCGGTCGTTCATCGCCAGCAGCATGAAGCCGGTGCCGACGATCTGGCTGAGCGCGCCGGTCACCAGCCACGGCCAGAACGACGATGGCGGCCACGGCACGCGATCGCCGGTCAGCAGCACCGCCAGCGCGAAGAACACCACCGAGAACGGCAGGCCGAACAGGAAGCGGATATTGGTCGCGCCCCAGGTCCCGAGCGGCCCGGTCAGATGCCGCTGCATCGCATTGCGCGCCACCTGCCCGAACGCAGCGACGATGGTGAAGGGGATCCAGAGCGAGGCGATCGTGAACATGGGGGATAAGGAAAGCATGCCGGCGGGAGTACACGCCCAGCGTGCCGATTGCCGCTGACGCGGTCAACCGAGTGGGCGCATGACAGGCCTGCGCGATGTCCACAAACTTCCGTAGCCCGGATGAAGCGAAGCGCAATCCGGGGCCAGCTCATCCGCGGACGAAGCAGTCCCGGATTACGCTACGCTCCATCCGGGCTACGCATTCTGTGTTCGCAGGGACGACACCTGTTGTGTGGCCGAGGCCGTGACACTCAACTCACACCTCTTCCGCCACCACCATGTAGTTCACGTCCATGTCGGTCGACACGGTCCATTTGTCGGCGAGCGGGTTGTAGACCACGCCGGCCTGCTCGGTGACGGTGAGGTTGACGTCGCCGAGATAGCGCTCGAGCTCGGCGGGGGTGACGAACTTGCTCCACTCGTGGGTGCCGCGCGGCAGCCAGCGCAGCACGTATTCGGCGCCGACGATCGCCAGCGCAAAACTCTTCAAGTTGCGGTTCAGGGTCGAGACCACCATCAGCCCGCCGGGCTTGAGCATGACAGCGCAGCGCTTGATGAAGGCGCCGACGTCATTGACGTGCTCGACCACCTCCATCGCCAGCACGATGTCGAAGCGCTCGCGGGCGTCCATCTCCTCCGCCGTGGTGCAGCGGTAGTCGATCGACAGATGGCCCTTGTCGGCGTGCAGCTTCGCGGCAGCGATGTTGGTGGCGGACGGATCGATCCCGATCACCTGGGCCCCTAACCGCGTGAACGGCTCGCACAACAGGCCGGCGCCGCAGCCGATGTCGAGCAGGCGCAGGCCGGACAGGCAGCTGAGGCTCTTGGCGTTGCGCTCGAACTTGCGGCAGGCCGCGTCGCGGATATAGGTCAGGCGCAGCGGGTTGATCTTGTGCAGCGGCGCCATCTTGCCGCGCGGATCCCACCATTCATCGGACAGTTTCGAGAATTTCGCGACCTCGGCCGGATCGACCGAGCTAGCGGAGGCATTGGCGGAGGAACCGGAAAGAGTTGATTGCGTGGCCATGATTGCGCGCGCCCCTATCGCGCGGTGATCGAATTGCGGAACGACAGCGGCGCGGCGATGGTCCTGATGGTCTCGATGCCCTCGCCGACGCCGCGGATGGTGACGTCGCCATAATTGAGCAGGCGCCCCATGATGCTCTGGTTGACGTCGACGCTCTCGACCTTGTCGAGGCTCATCTCGAAGGTGCGCCGCTTGATGAAGCCGCTCTTGTGCACCACGCGGAAATTGGTGACGTCGGTTTCGGTGGTCCAGCGGTGGAACCAGGCCGCGGCGGTCCAGTACAGCGCCGCGACCGCGACCACGGCGGCGGCCGCAAAGCAGGCCATCACGAGGCCGTCGACCGTCGTCATCCGCGACAGGATCAAGAGCGCCAGCACCACGATCCAGGCCCCGATCGCCGGCAGATAGAACATCCAGTGCGCATTGGTGGAATACAGCACCTTCTCGCCAGGCTGCAGGATCTCGTCGATATAACGTCCCATCCAATCCGCCTTCGAGTTGCCCCGTGTTACCCGTGCGCCACAACCCGCCCGCAACCGGTCAAAACACCCCCAAAAGACACTCGAGGGCCCCCTACCTACCGGCTTGCCCCCGGGCGCGGCGCTATGTATACGCGCGTTTCGGTCCCCGCGCTTGCGGTTTTCGGCGTGGGTTAACCTACTTATCCTCTTAAAGGAATAGACGCGTCGTCATGGGCCGCCTCGTGATGAAATTCGGCGGTACATCCGTCGCCAATATCGATCGTATCCGCAACGTCGCGCAGCATGTGAAGCGCGAGGTCGACGCGGGCCACGAGGTCGCCGTCGTCGTCTCCGCGATGTCCGGCAAGACCAATGAGCTGGTGGCCTGGTGCACCGATGCCTCGCCGATGCACGACGCGCGCGAATATGACGCGGTGGTCGCCTCCGGCGAACAGGTCACTTCGGGCCTGCTCGCGATCGTGCTGCAGGGCATCGGCATCCAGGCGCGCTCCTGGCAGGGCTGGCAGATCCCGATCAAGACCTCGGAGGCGCATGCCTCGGCGCGCATCCTCGATATCGACGGCACCGAGATCATCACCCGCTTCAAGGAGCGCAAGGAAGTCGCCGTGATCGCCGGCTTCCAGGGCATCAATCCCGACACCGGCCGCATCACCACGCTCGGCCGCGGCGGCTCGGACACCTCGGCGGTGGCGATCGCCGCCGCGCTGCGCGCCGACCGCTGCGACATCTACACCGACGTCGACGGCGTCTACACCACCGATCCCCGCGTGGTGCCGAAGGCGCGCCGGCTCGACAAGATCGCCTTCGAGGACATGCTGGAACTGGCCTCGCAGGGCGCCAAGGTGCTGCAGGTTCGCTCGGTGGAACTCGGCATGGTGCACAACATGCCGATTTTCGTGCGCTCCAGCTTCGACAAGCCAGAGGATATCGACCCGCACGCCAACCAGCCGCCGGGCACGCTGATCTGCAGCGAGGAGGAAATCATGGAAATGCACGTCGTCACCGGCATCGCCTTCTCCAAGGACGAAGCCCAGATTTCCGTGCGCCAGATCGAGGACAAGCCTGGCGTCGCCGCCGCGATCTTCGGGCCGCTCGCGGATGCCAATATCAATGTCGACATGATCGTGCAGAACGTGTCCGAGGACGGCAAGACCACCGACCTCACCTTCACCGTTCCGGCCGGCGACTATAACCGCGCCAAGGACACGATTACCGCCGCCAAGGCCAAGATCGGCTACGCCCGCGTCGATACCGCGACCGACGTCGCCAAGGTCTCGGTGATCGGCAGCGGCATGCGCAGCCATGCCGGCGTCGCGGCCAAGGCGTTCAAGGCGCTGGCCGACCGCAACATCAACATCCGCGCCATCACCACCTCCGAGATCAAGTTCTCGGTCCTGATCGACGCCGCCTACACCGAACTCGCGGTCCGCACGCTGCACACGCTGTACGGCCTCGACCAGGCGTAGGCGCGACCGGCAGGGGCAGGGCTCGCTCCGCTGTCATTCCGGGGCGATGCGACAGCATCGAGTCCGGAATCTCGAGGTTCCGGGTTCGCCGCTTCGCGACGCCCCGGAACGACGAGACCGAGCACTGGCCGTGCTCCCCAGCCGCGCCCCGGAGTTAGAATTTCTCTTAGCGGGCGCAGCATTGGGCTGACGCAGACGTTATTTGCTACTGGCAGGCGTTTTGCTTGGCAAAGCAAGCCTCGATTGGCTATACGGCCAGTCAGGTAGGCTGTCGCAAACTGTGGCACAGTTTAGTGATCCCGAATCGGCGGGAACTGGCGAGCGGCGACGCCGAATGATTAAAATTGTTGTTTTTGACGAGTTTTGCGCCAACGGCCGGCCGCACCGGTGCGCTGGCTACGTGGGGAGGGACTGAAACATATGCGGAGCGCGTCGGGAGGCCCCCGCATCCTGTTGAGACGGCTCCGCGAGACCATGGCGGAGCAAGTCTCCGCCCAGGAGCGGCTCGACAAGATCGTGGTGCTGATCGCGGCCAACATGGTGGCCGAGGTCTGCTCCTGCTACGTGCTGCGCATCGACAACACCCTCGAACTCTATGCCACCGAAGGTCTGAACCGCGACGCCGTCCACCGCACGGTGATGAGCGCGCATGAAGGCCTGGTCGGCCTCGTCGCCAGCGAGGCGACGCCGCTCAACCTGTCCGACGCGCAAAGCCATCCCGCCTTCGCCTACCGCCCGGAGACCGGCGAAGAGGCCTACCACTCGTTCCTCGGCGTGCCGATCCTGCGCGCCGGCAACACGCTCGGGGTGCTCGTGGTGCAGAACCGCGCCAAGCGCACCTATGTCGAGGAAGAAGTCGAGGCGCTGCAGACCACCGCCATGGTGCTGGCGGAGATGATCGCCTCCGGCGAGCTTGCCGCGCTGGCGCAGCCCGGCGCCGAGCCCGCCGCGCGGCACTCGCTGCACAAGACCGGCGCGGTGCTCTCCGACGGCATCGCGCTCGGCCACGTCGTGCTGCACGAGCCGCGCGTCGTCATCACCAACTACATCGCCGAGGATCTGCCGAAGGAGATCAAGCGGCTCGACACTGCGCTCGCCAATCTGCGCGCCGATCTCGACCGCATGCTGGAGCGCGGCGACGTCGCCGACGGCGGCGAGCACCGCGAGGTGCTGGAAGCCTACCGCATGTTCGCCAACGACCAGGGCTGGTCGCACAAGCTGCACGAGGCGGTCGCCACCGGCCTCACCGCGGAAGCCGCCGTCGAACGCGTGCAGTCCGACACCCGCGCGCGCATGCTGCGCTCGACCGATCCCTATCTGCGCGACCGCCTGCACGACCTCGAGGATCTCGGCCATCGCCTGATGCGGCAGCTGGTCGGCCAGGACCATGCGCCGTCGCGCGAGCAGCTGCCCGACAACGCCATCCTGATCGCCCGCGCGATGGGCCCGGCGGCGCTGCTCGACTATGACCGCAAGCGGCTGCGCGGCCTGGTGCTGGAGGAAGGCACCGCGAATTCCCACGTCTCGATCGTGGCGCGCGCGCTCGGCATTCCCGCGGTCGGCGAGGTGCCGAACGCGCCCGGCATCGCCGACCCGGGCGATGCCATCATCGTCGACGGCATTTCCGGCGAGATCTATGTCCGCCCCTCGACCGAGATCGAATCCGCCTATGCCGAGCGTGTCCGGTTCCGGGCGCGGCGGCAGGCGCAATATTCGGCGCTGCGCGACAAGGCCTGCGTGACCAAGGACGGCCAGCCGATCGAGCTTCTGATCAATGCCGGCCTGACCATCGACCTGCCGCATATCGACGACACCGGCAGCGCCGGCATCGGCCTGTTCCGCACCGAATTGCAGTTCATGGTGAGCCCGAACCTGCCGCGCTCCAGCGACCAGCTCGCGCTGTACCGCACCGTGCTCGACGCCGCGGGCTCCAAGCCCGTCACCTTCCGCACGCTCGACATCGGCGGCGACAAGGCGCTGCCCTATATGGAGACCGTGATCGAGGAAAATCCCGCGCTCGGCTGGCGCGCGATCCGGCTCGGCCTCGACCGTCCCGGCCTGCTGCGCGGCCAGATCCGCGCGCTGCTGCGCGCCGGCGGCGGCCGCGCGCTGAAGATCATGTTCCCGATGATCTCGGATATCGCCGAGTTCGACCAGGCCAAGGCGATCGTCGAGCGCGAGTTGACCTATCTGCGCCAGCACGGCCATTCGCTGCCCGAGCGGATCGATATCGGCACCATGGTCGAGGTGCCGGCGCTGCTCTACCAGCTCGACGAACTCCTGAAGAAGGTCGACTTCGTCTCGGTCGGCTCCAACGATCTGTTCCAGTTCCTGTTTGCTGTCGACCGCGGCAATGCCAAGGTCTCCGAACGCTTCGACATCCTCTCGGCGCCGATCCTGCGCGCGCTGCGCGACATCGTGCGCAAGGCTAAGGCGGCGAAGAAGGCCGCCTCGCTGTGCGGCGAGATGGCCTCGAAGCCGATCGGCGCGCTGGCGCTGATCGCAATCGGCTACCGTTCGCTTTCATTGTCGGCAACTGCGCACGGCCCGGTCAAGGCGTTGATCCTCGACCTCGACGCCAAGAAGGCCGAGGCGATGATCAATCCGCTGCTGGATGCGCCGGTCGGCAGCGTCTCGATCCGCGCGGCGCTGACGAAGTTTGCGGAAACTGAGGGGCTGGCCTTGTAGCGACGCTGCCGTCGCCGCTGCCGCCCTTCCGTACCTTCCGCAATTCGAGATACCGCCATGCTACCCGAAGCCAAACTCGACGTCCTGCTCGCCCATCATGCCTCGCTCGAGGCCGAGCTGCTCGGCGAGGTCAAGTCCGAGCGCTATGTGCAGATCACGCGCGAGCTCGCCGAGCTCAACCCGTTGATCGACGCGGTGAAGCTCTATCGTTCCGCACGTAGCGAACTCGCCGATACCGAGGCGATGCTGGCGGATGCCGGGACCGACGCCGAAATGCGCAGCATGGCGGAAGCCGAGCTGGAAACGCTGCAGGCGCGGCTCGGCGAGCTCGAGCAGCAGATCCGGATCGCGCTGTTGCCGAAGGACGCGATGGACGACCGCAACGTGATGCTGGAAATCCGCGCCGGCACCGGCGGCGACGAGGCCTCGCTGTTCGCCGGCGACTTGTTCCGGATGTATGAGCGCTTCGCATCCTTGCAGGGCTGGAAGGTCGAGGTGATTTCGGCGAGCGAAGGCACCGTCGGCGGCTACAAGGAAATCATCGCCGAGGTGCAGGGCCGCGGCGCGTTCGCCAAGCTGAAATTCGAATCCGGCGTGCACCGCGTGCAGCGCGTGCCCGACACCGAGACGCAGGGCCGCATCCACACCTCGGCCGCCACGGTCGCCGTGCTGCCGGAGGTCGAGGACGTCGACGTCGATATCAAGGACACCGACTTGAGGATCGAGACCATGCGCGCGGGCGGCGCCGGCGGCCAGCACGTCAACAAGACCGAATCGGCGATCCGCATCACCCATCTGCCGACCGGCATCGTGGTGATGATGCAGGACAGCCGCTCGCAGCACAAGAACCGGGCGTCGGCGATGAACATCCTGCGCTCGCGCATCTACGATGCCGAACGCCAGCGCGTCGAGGCGGCGCGCTCCGCCGACCGCAAGGAGAAGGTCGGCTCCGGCGACCGCTCCGAGCGCATCCGCACCTATAATTTCCCGCAAGGACGCGTCACCGACCACCGCATCAACCTGACGCTCTACAAGCTGCCGCAGGTGATCGCGGGCGAAGCGCTCGGCGAATTGATCGACGCGCTGACCACCGAGCACCAGGCGGCACAGCTCGCCGCGCAGGGCGCCGCGGCCTGACGCGCGCCGCCGCTTGCGCCGGCGGATGCTGCACTCAGTCCTCTTCGGAAGACGGCGAAGACTTCAGCAAGCGGCGCAACGCCGGGCTCGCGACGCGGCGCAGTTCCTCGATGTTCTTCTTCGAGACCGCCTGGAGCTTCTGCTCACCCTTTGCCGTCAGCTTGAGCTGAACCCGCCGCGCGTCGTCGGGATCGGCAAGGCGGCTGACCAGCCCGAGCTTTGCCATGCGGTTCATCAGTTCGACGGCGGAGTGATGCCGGATCAGCAGGAACCGGGCGATGTCGCCGACGGTCGGCGGACCGGGATCGACGAAACCCTTGATGCCGAGCAGCGCCTGATGCTGCCGCGGCGTCATTCCGGCCTTCCGGGCGCCCTCCTCGCTGAAGGCGAGAAACCTGCGCAACTCGTAGCGAAACTGCGCCAGCGCCCGGTAGTCCACCGTCGCGGCCACGGGCTTGCGTTTGGTTGCGCCGGCGAGCGCTCGTCGTTGCTTTGGTTGCGGCATTCGATCGTCCTGCTGCTGGCTCGCTCCGCCGGACGGCAGACGCCGTGCAACGCTATCAAGCCCGCGCCGAACGCACCATACTACCGGTCGCCCTTCCACTCATGTTTCAACGGTTTGACGATCGAGCGGCGGGGCCGCGCAAGCTCAGGGCTGCGGCCAGTGATCGTAGGTCGAGCTCAATATTTTCAGCAGCACGATCTGGAACGCGACCGGAATCCGCGGGCTCCTGCGGCGAATGGATTTCTCCAGCGCCTCGGTGATCTCGCTCCTGGTGAGATGCCCGGCCGAGGCACGCGCGACCAGATCGCCCCAGACCTCCGACAACGACTTGCCGGTGTGATGCGGAGACGGGATCGTTATCCCGCGCGTCTCGGCCCAAGCGATGATCTCGCGCATGGTTTGCCGTCCGCAATTTCGCGCCGTCGCGAGATGGCGCGCGGTGAGCAGGCGCAGCAGATCGTCCGGCGGCGTCCAGCCCACCTTCGGCGGCACTTCGTCGAGCAGCTCGACCGCCAGTTCCTTCAGGACGTTGATCGCGCGAATGCTCAGGCTGCCCGATTGCCCGGCGCCACCGTGCTCGGACACGACGTGCTCTCCGGCACCTCCGGTGCGACTTGAAGGCTCCTGGATCATCGCTCCCTCACTTACAGGACCCGCCCCCGGTCGGTAAACCCTCGATACATCGTAGAACGATATAAATTCTATCGTAGGTCGATATGATTCGACGAAAGGTGACATTGACTAAATATGCCGGTGGGGAATTGTAGCTGTGACAGGCTGCTCGATTGCAGCCGGCGCATCGTGCCGCCGATCGATCCGATCAGGCGACGAGTGAGCATGCGCGCCAACAATCAATATAATTGGAGGATACTGAGCGATGAGCACCAAGGATTTTCGGCCGGGCAGTGCCCCGAACGTTTCGCGCCGCACTTTGCTGCAAGCCGGCGCGGGCCTGATCGGCGGCAGCGTGCTGCCGGCCTCGATCGCATCGCGGGCCTTCGCCGAGGACCACCCGGCGATCGGAACCTATCCCGCGGGCTCGTCGGGCTCTTCGGCGTTCATCGGCATCTCGGTCCCGCGCACCGGCACCTATGCGGTGCAGGGCGAGGATGAGCTCAAGGGCTATCAGCTCGCGATCGAGCACATCAACAGCGGCCACGAGCTGATCAAGAAGATCTCGCCGAAGACCAGCAAGGGCGTGCTCGGCAAGGAGCTGAAGTTCGGCGTCGCGGATTCCGCGGCGAAGCCGAACGAGGCCGTGCAGGCGCAGCAGCGCTTCATCTCCGAGAACAAGGCGGTGATGATCACCGGCGGCACGTCGAGCGCGGTCGCGGTGGCGCTGAACAAGCTGGCGCAGCGCGAGAAGGTGATCTTCGTCTGCGGCATTTCCGGCTCCAACGACACCACCGGCAAGGATTGCGTGCGCTACGGCTTCCGCCAGAACTTCTTCGGCCAGACCGCCGCGGCGGCGATCGCGCCGGTGCTGATCAAGCAGTTCGGCAAGAACAAGAAGGCCGCCTACCTGACGCCCGACTATACCTACGGCCACACCGTCACCAAGTCGATGCAGGACTACCTCGCCCAGGCGGGCTGGACCACCGTCACCAACCAGGTCTCGCCGCTCGGCGCGCCGGACTATTCGTCCTATCTGCTCAACGTCGCGAACTCCGGCGCCGACGTGCTGATCAACGTCAACTGGGGTCACGATGCCGTGCTGTCGACGCAGCAGGCCAAGCAGTTCGGCGTGCTCGACAAGATGAAGCTCGTGGTGCCCTACCAGGTGCCGTTCATCGCCCGCGAGACCGGCGGCCTGATGCAGGGCGTCTACGCCGCGACCGACTATTGGTGGACCATCGAGGACAAATATCCGCTGGCCAAGATGTTCAACGAGGCCTTCGAGAAGAAGTACGGATACAAGCCGGAATGGGGCGCCGAGAATGCCTATGTCAGCTTCGCGCACTGGGCCCGCATGGTCGAGGAGGCCGGCAGCTTCTATCCGCCCGACGTCATCAAGGCCTATGAGAAGGGCGAGACGCTGCCTTCGCTTGTCGGCGACGTCCACTATCGCCCCGAGGATCATCAGTGCGTCCGCCCCGTCGTCATCGTCCGCGGCAAGATGGAAAAGGAGATGAAGAACAAGGAGGACTATTACGAGGTGATCGAGATCGTCCCCGGCGACGGTCTGATGCAGAAGCCGGATGCGTTCGGCTGCCATCTCGGCGACTACACCTGATTAACGTGGGAAGACTCGGCGCCGTGGGCGGGGCGACCCGGCCCGCGGCGCCGCTTTTCTCGGAGCGCATCCTCCACTGACCGGGCCAGGTATACGGCTAAGTGAACGCGCGTCATGATCCACTGGCCAAATTTCGTCTCGCAACTTTTCAACGGACTGGCGCTCGGCGCGCTGCTCGCGCTGATCAGCTCCGGATTGACGATCATCTACGGCACACTCGGGGTGCTCAACCTCGCCCACGGCGCCATGTTCATGATCGGCGGCTACGCCGGATACGTGGCCTATTCCTACACCGGCTCGTTCATTCTCGCCGTGATCGCGGGCTCGCTGTTCGTGATGGTGCTCGGGATTGCGATGGAGCGGATCATCATCCGCCACTTCTACCACCGCCCGCATGAGGACCAGCTGCTGGTCACGTTCGGCCTCGGCATCTGCTTCGTCGAGATCGTGCGGCTGATCTTCACCAGCCAGTCGCAGGTGGTGCCGCCGCCGGCGCTGCTGCAGGGCATCACCTCGCTCGGCTTCCTGTTCTACCCGACCTACCGGCTTGCGGTCGTCGGCATCGTCGCGGTCGCGCTCGGCGCGCTGTTCCTGATCCTGTACCGCACCCGGCTCGGCATGATCGTGCGCGCCGGCATCGAGGATTCGGTGATGGTCGATTCGCTCGGCATCAACGTCTACCGCGTCTTCATGATCGTGTTCGGCATCGGCGCGATGGCCGCAGGCTTCGCCGGCATCATCAATGCACCGGTGGTGTCGCTGACGCCGGGTGTCGGCGACGACATCCTGGTCGAGACCTTCGTGGTGGTGGTGATCGGCGGCGTCGGCTCGTTTCCCGGCGCCATCCTCGGCGGGCTGATCGCCGGCGAGATCATCAGCATCACCTCGATGTTCAACCCCGGTTACGCCTACGTCATGCTGTTCGCGGCGATGACGCTCGTGCTGGTGCTCAGACCGCACGGCCTGCTCGGCACGCAGGGCCGCGAATGACGACGGATATTTAGATGCTTAAACAGCGCCCATACCTGATCGAATTCCTGACGGCCGCCGGACTGATCGTCGCGCCCTTCGTGCTGCCGTGGCTCGGCTTCGCGCCCAACACGGTGAACCGGATCCTGGTCTGGGGTCTGTTCGGCCTCGGCTTCGACATCCTGTTCGGCTTCACCGGCCTGCTGTCGTTCGGCCAGTCGGCCTTCTACGGCACCGGCGGCGTTGTCGCCGCCTGGCTGCTGACGCGCGCCGGCTTCCCGTACGTCGTGCTCGCGCTCGTCATCGGCATGATCGCGGCCGCCGCCACCGGCTATCTGATCGGCCTGATCGCGCTGCGTCGCACCGGCATCTACTTCGCGATGATCACGGTGGCGATCGCCGAGGTGTTCTTCTTCGTCGAGTTCAATCCGCTGTCGGACTTCACCGGCGGCGAGAACGGGCTGCCGGGCGTACCGACCCCGAGCTTCAGTCTCGGCTTCACCACGCTGCACTTCACCACCGGCTGGTCGCTCTACCAGTTCCTGGCGCTGTGCTACTTCATCGGCGTCGTGATCGCGCTGCGCATCGTGCGTTCGCCGGTCGGCGCCGTGTTCAGCGCGATCCGCGACAACCCGCTGCGCGCCACCGCGGTGGGCCACAACATCCACGGCTACAAGCTGACCGCCTTCGTGATCGCCGCCGCCTATGCCGGCTTTGCCGGCGGGCTGCTCGGCGTGCTGCAGGCCTTCATGCCGCCCGACGCGTTCACCTTCGACACCTCGGGCCAGCTCGTGATGCAGACCGCGATCGGCGGCCGCGGCACGCTGTTCGGGCCGCTGGTCGGCGCCGCGGTGTGGCTGTCGCTGCAGGACTTCCTGCAGGCGGCGCTCGGGCTCGGCGCGGCCTGGAAGCTCGTGCTCGGCATCGTGTTCGTGCTGCTGGTGTGCTTCCTGCGCCGCGGCATCATCGGCGGCCTCGCCGATCTTTACCGCCTCCTGACCGGACAGCGCGGCGCCAAGGAGCCGGAGGAGAGCGCACCCGAGGTCGTCGCCGTGGCAAGCGAGCGGCACGCCACGGCGCCCGCCGCGCCGAAGCCGGTGGCGGCTCGCGCCGGCGGCAATCCGTCCGGCCCGATCCTCCAGGCCAGGGGCCTGACCAAGCGCTATGGCGGCCTGCTCGCCAACAGCGACATCGACTTCACCGTCAATCACGGCGAGCTGCGCGGCATCATCGGCCCGAACGGCGCCGGCAAGTCGACCTTCTTCAAGATGCTGACCTGCGAGGTGCATCCGACCTCGGGGACCATCCTGTTCGAGGGCCGCGACATCACCGGCATGAATGTCACCGACGTCTGTCAGCTCGGCCTGACCAAGAGCTACCAGGTCAACCAGCTGTTCATCGGGCTGACGGTGCGCGAGAATCTGGTGATCGCGGCGCTGTCGGCGCTGCGCGGCAAGTTCAAGCTCGACCTGTTCCGCAGCATCGACAGCATTCCCGGCCTGTCCGAGCGCGTGCAGCAGACGCTCGAGCTGGTCAATCTCACATCGAGGCCGGATACGCCGGTGTCCGAGCTCGCCTATGGCGAGAAGCGGCGGCTGGAGATCGGGCTGGCGCTGGCGACGTCGCCGAGCCTGTTGCTGCTCGACGAGCCGCTGGCCGGCATGAGCCCGCGCGAACGCGTCGAGACCGTCAAGCTATTGAAGTCGATCAGCCAGGGCCGCACCATGATCATCATCGATCACGACATGGATGCGCTGTTCGAGCTCGCCGAGCGCGTCACCGTGCTGCAGGAGGGCCGCGTGCTGGTCGAGGGAACGCCGGAAGAGATCAAGAACAACTCGACCGTCCAGGAAGCCTATCTTGGCGGCGTGCATGGAGTGCTCGCCGCATGAGCCTGCTCGAGGTCAACGGACTGAACAGCTATTACGGGGATTCCCATATCCTGTTCGACGTCTCGATGCGCGTCGAGCGCAACGAGGTGGTGGCGCTGCTCGGGCGTAATGGCGCCGGCAAGAGCACGACGCTGAAGAGCCTGATGGGCGTGGTGACCCCGCGCCGCGGCTCGGTGATGTTCGACGGCATCGAGATCTCCGGCCGGAAGAGCCACAAGATCGCGCAAGCCGGCATGCAGCTGGTCCATGAGGAGCGCCGTATCTTCGGCAGCCTGAGCGTCGAGGAGAACCTCGTGATCGCCGGCCTGACCGCCTCGCAGCGCTGGCCGCTCGACCGCATCTACGAGATGTTCCCGCGGCTGCGCGAGCGGCGCGGCAACCGCGGCACCGACCTGTCGGGCGGCGAGCAGCAGATGCTGGCGATCGCGCGCGCCTTGGTACGCGATCCCAAGATCATCCTGCTCGACGAGCCGTTCGAGGGCCTGGCGCCGGTGATCGTGCGCGACCTGATGAAGGCGTGTCGCGATCTCGCCGAGGCCGGACAGACCATCGTGCTGGTGGAGCAGAACCTCGCCGCGACGCTCGCGCTGGCGCAGCGCATCTACATCATCAACAACGGGCACATCGTCCATGAAGGGCCGGCGCAGGAGATCAAGGCGCAGCCCGATGTTCTGCAGCGCTATCTCGGGGTTTAGGGCGCGTCACTTTCTCCGCCGTCATTGCGAGCCAACGGGTCGCGCGAACGCACGCCCGATGACAGGCTCCGCGAAGCAATCCATCGGTCCGCATGCGCGGATGGATGGATTGCTTCGTCGCTACAGCGCAAAATTGCTTTACAAATTTTGTCGCGAGCTCCTCGCAATGACGAACTCGATATTGCGCATGGCCTCTCGGGATAGGGATTACGGCATTCCCGCGTCGGACCGGGCCATCCGCTCACCCACCCAGCGCCGCGATCATCCGCCTGGCGTGATCGGCGAGCACATCCATCTCCGCCTTGACGGTCTGCGCCGGCAGCAGTGCGACGCCGGCCTTCACCGGCATCACATGCATGTGCAGGTGAAACACCACCTGACCGCTGGCGGGCTCGCTGAACTGCTGGATGATGATGCCGTCGGCCGCGAACGCCTTCATCGCGGCGATGGCGATGCGCTTGGCCGACCGCGCCACCGCGGCGAGGTCGTCTTCCGCGATGTCGAGGATGCCGCGCGCGGGCGCCTTCGGAATCACCAGGGTATGTCGCGGCGATCGCGGCATGATGTCGAGAAAGGCAAAGGTCCGGTCGGTCTCGTAGACCTTGAAGCTCGGGACCTCGCCGCGCAGGATCCTGGCGAAGATGTTCTGATCGTCATAGCCCGTCATGGTCGCGCGTTCCGGATCGCTAGGTTCAGATTCTGACCGTGCGCGCCGGCCGCACGGGGCGCAAGTGATATCGACGCCGCATCGACCATCGGCTAACAACGCGCCATGAGCGAACCCGCAGGACATGGCCAGACTGTCGAGAGCATCAGGCGCAGCCTCGCCGCCCGCCTCAAGGCGGCCGGCCACGACGCCGCCGAGCTCGATGCGCGACTGCTGGTCGGCGCCGTGCTGGGGCTCGATCTGACCGGCATGATCACCGGCGCGAAGCGCGCGCTGACGAGGGACGAAGCCGATCGCCTCGAGCACCTCGCGCAGCGCCGCCTCGCCGGCGAACCGGTCGCGCGCATCCTCGGCGTCAAGGAGTTCTGGGGACTGCCGCTGCACCTGTCCGCCGCGACGCTGGTGCCGCGCCCGGACACCGAGACGGTGGTCGAGCGCGCACTCGAACTGCTGCGCGCCGACGGGGTGGCCGAGCGCGCCTTGCGGATCGCCGATCTCGGCACCGGTTCTGGCGCGATCCTGCTGGCGCTGCTCTCGGAACTGCCGAACGCGCATGGCTTCGCCACCGACATCTCGACGGAGGCGCTGCAGACCGCGAGCCGCAACGCCACCGCGCTCGGATTCGCCGATCGCACGACATGGATCGAGTGCGACTACGGCCGCGGGCTCGTCGGCGCGTTCGAGCTGATCGTGTCCAATCCGCCGTACATCCCCTCGGCCGACGTCGCCGGACTCGACATCGAGGTGCGCGCGCATGATCCGCGCGCGGCGCTCGACGGCGGTGCCGACGGGCTCGACGCCTACCGCGCGCTGATTTCGCAATCTGCGGGTCTTTTGACCTCAGGAGGATTTCTGGTTGTGGAAGTCGGACAGGGTCAGAGCGGCGACGTTGAAGCGCTGATGACGGCATCCGGGTTATCCCCAACGGGGCCGCCAAAGGCCGATCTGGGGGGCATCCCGAGGGCCGTTTCCGCCCGCCGGCTGCCCCGATAAAGTCCTATTGGAACGAAAAAAAACCTCTTGGATTATCCCCCGGGAACGACTACGTTCCGGGCACAACATCGGTGCTGGCCCCGTAATCCGTTACGGGTGATGACCAGGGTTCAGCAGAGCCCGCCGATCGAAAGGTTCCAGGAACGCAGGTCATATAGAGCGCAATAGCCGAAGCTGTGCTGCTCTCGACCGCCAAGCGAACGAAAGCCTGTTATTGCGCTTGAAGACTTACGCACGAGAACTGAGCCTGTCTCAACGGGCGGAATGATTTGGTCGCTGGCGCGATTGCCGGCGGTTGGGGAACGCGTCTTTGCTGCACGCGACTTTGCTGAACGAGATGGTCGGCGACATCGAAACCACTTCGAACGGTATTGCGATTCCGTGTGCCTAGGCGCGCGCCGAATCGGACTCTGGGAATCGGACTTCTGAGAAATCGGACTGTGGACTGCAATAACTTCAGGGCTGGAATAAAAGGCGACAGATGAGAAACGGTCAGAACAACAAGCGGATGCGCAACCGGAATAACAACAACAATAACAACAACAATAACCGGCGCGGCCAGAATCCCCTGACACGGGTGTACGAATCGAACGGACCTGACATCAAGATCCGCGGCACGGCCTCCCACGTGGCCGAGAAATACGTTCAGCTTGCGCGCGATGCGCGCTCCTCCGGCGATCCGGTGGCCGCTGAGAACTACTACCAGCACGCCGAGCACTACTACCGGATCATCGCGGCCGCGCAGGAGCAGTTCCGGCAGAATCAGCAGCCGCCGCGACCCGACGCCGAGGTCACCCCGACCGAAGACGGCGACGACGACAGCGACGGCTATTCGAGCTTCGGCCAGGAGCCGGGCTTCGTGCCGCAGCAGCAGCAACCTTTCATGCGCGACAACGGCCAGCAGCCGTACCAGCGCGAGCAGCAGCAGCCGCGCGAGCATCGCGAGCGCGACCAGCAGCCGCGTGAGCACCGCGAGCGCGAGCATCGTCCGCAGCCGCAATATCAGCCGCAACCGCAGAACCAGCCGCAGCCCGCGATGGCCGATGCCGGCGGCGTCGATCGCCTGCCCTCGTTCATCACCGGCGGCGCGCAGCCACAGGTCAACGGCGCCTATGAAGGCAATAATGGCGGCGCAGAACGCGGCGAACGGAGCGAGCGCTTTCCGCGCCGCCGCCGCCGTCCGCACGGCCCGCGCCCCGACCTGGCGACGCAGCCCGCACCGAGCGACGACTTCAATCCGGGCAACGAGTAATCCTGAAAATCTGTCACCCTCCCTTCACGGGGAGGGTGAATTGTCCGCGTCACGCCTCGGGTCGTGTTACGACTCTGCGTGAGTCGATTTGCGCGTCGCCGTCGAGGACGGCACCAGCACCGGACGCAATGACGGGATCAGCTGCGTGCGCTCGCGACGCGCGGGAATCGCCCGATAGACCTGCTTGGTCGCCTCCACGATATGCACGCCGGCGAACGGCATCGACAGCGCCGCGCCGACCCGCTCCCACGCCATCGCCGAGCGCAGGAACCAGCTGCCCTGCACCGGCGGCATGAACAACGCCTCGCCCCACGACGACGGCGTGAACCAGGTCTGCCGCAACAGCTGCGTGATCTGCGCCCGCGAATAGGGCCGGCCATGGCCGAACGGCGTGGCGTCGGTGCGCGTCCAGACGCCGCGGCGGTTCGGGATGATCGCGATGAGCCGCCCCGACGGCGAGAGCACCCGCCACACCTCGCGCAGCAACCGCTCCGGGTCATCGGACATCTCCAGCGCGTGCACCAGCAGCACGCGGTCGACCGCGGCATCCGGCAGCGGCATCGAGAATTCGTCGATCAAGGTGGCCAGCGCCGGCCGGCCGGTCGGCCATTTCAGCACGCCCTGGGCCGCCGGCATGAAGGCGATGCAGCGCTCGCAGGACTCACGGAACAGGCCGAGATAGGGGGTCGGATAGCCGAGGCCGAGCACGCGCTGGCCTTCCGCGTTCGGCCACCGCGCGCGGATACCCCGGTTGATCAGCTGCCGCGCCACGATGCCGAGGCGCTGCGAATAGAAGTCGCGCAGGTCGATGACGTCCATGGTGTTTAGCCTAACACGCCCCCTGCTGCCCGGGTGCGCCGAAAATTGCATTGCCGCCGGAGCGTTAACGCCATATTTCACCCCTATATTGGGCGCGTTAAAAGCATGACCCGGGAAAGTCGATACCGGTCTTTCGAATACATCATGCTTTGAAAATGTCCGTCCCGTTTGTTCGTGGAGATATCATGACCGCCGAAATTCGCACCTTCAGCTGCCTCACCGACAATTTCGGGTATTTGATCCACGATCCCGCGACCAAGGCGACCGCGTCGATCGACGCGCCGGAAGCCGGCCCGATCATCAAGGCGCTGGAGCGCGAAGGCTGGACGCTGACGGATATCCTGATCACCCATCACCACGGCGACCATGTCGGCGGCGTCGCCGAGCTGAAGCAGAAATATGGCTGCCGCGTCGTCGCCCCGCACGACCAGTCGGCCAAGATCGCCAATGTCGATCTGCGCGCCGCCAATGCCGATGTCATCAAGGTCGGCAGCCTGCTCGCACGCGTGGTCGAGACGCCCGGCCATACGCTCGATCACATCTCCTATGTGTTCGACGGCGAGAAGGCGGTGTTTGCCGCCGATACGCTGTTCTCGATCGGCTGCGGCCGGGTGTTCGAGGGCACCTACCCCATGATGTGGGATTCGCTGCTGAAGCTGCGCTCGCTGCCGGACGATTTCCGTCTCTATTGCGGCCATGAATATACCGCTGCGAATGTGAAATTCGCGCTCACCATAGAGCCCGACAATCCGGCCCTGCAGAAGCGGGCCGAAGAGGTCACAAAGCTGCGCGCCGAGAACAAGCCGACGATCCCGGTGCTGCTCGGCGACGAGAAGAAGGCCAACGTGTTCCTGCGCGCCGACGAGCCGGCGGTGGCGGCAAAGCTGCACATGAAGGGCGCCGACCCGGCGCTGGTGTTCGGCGAGCTCCGCGAGCGCAAGAACAAGTCGTGATGGCCGACCTCTCGGCGGCCGACATCATCGCGCGGCTCGCGCTGCAGCCGCATCCCGAAGGCGGGCACTATCGCGAGACGTTTCGCGACGCGCGCGGCGACGCCAATGGCCGTGCGCATTCGACCGCGATCTACTTCCTGCTGGCGCGCGGCGAGCGCTCGCATTGGCACCGCATCGACGCCGTCGAGATGTGGCACTATTACGCCGGCGCGCCGCTGACATTGCGGATCGCGCAGGACGGCGGCCCACATTCGATCACGCTCGGGCCGGATGTGGCGCGCGGCGAGCAGCCACAGGCAATCGTGCCGGCGCACGCCTGGCAGGCCGCCGAAAGCAACGGCGACTGGACGCTGGTCGGCTGCACCGTCGCGCCGGGATTCGAGTTCGCGAAGTTCGAGCTGGCGCCAAAGGGCTGGGAGCCCGCTTCTTAAGAGCTTTTTCCCGTCATCCCCGCGCAAAGGCTTCGCCTTTGTCGCTGGAGGTGCGAGCCTTGCGGCGCAATTGCGCCGCTGGGCGAGCCTCGAAGGATGAATCGGCCACAGACGGGGCCGTCGACCCTTCGAGACGGCCGCGTTGCGGCCTCCTCAGGGTGACGGTGAAACAGTAGCAACAACCCTCTTCGTAGGATGGGTAGAGCGCAGCGAAACCCATCAATTCCTATCTACTCTGCGGGATGATGGGTTTCGCTTCGCTCTCCCCATCCTACGTTCTTTTTCTCAGCACCATGTCCTTTGCCGCGATCAGCCCGCCGCCGGCGATCAGGATCGCGGCGATCGCGATATTGGCACTCGGCTTGGCAAACCCCGCTGCTATCAGGAACGCGGTCGAGAGCAGCGGCGTGGCATAGGAGGCGGCACCGAGCACGCGGATGTCGCCGCGCTTCATGCCGATATCCCAGGCGAAGAACGCGGCCCCCACCGGACCGATGCCGAGCGCGACGACGGCAAGCCACTGCAGCGGCGTCGCGGGCCACACCGTCGTCTCCACCATCATGTGCACCAGCGCCGCAAGCACGGCGGTCGCGAGGCAGAAGCCGGCCACCGCATCGGTCGGCACCGCCTTGAGCCGGCGCGACATCACCGAATAGGACGCCCAGACGAACGCCGCGACAAAGGCGGCCGCGAAGCCTGGAATCTGCTCTTTTGTGAAGGCGCCGGTGTTGCCGGCGAACAGCAGCACGGTGCCGGCGAGCCCGAGCAGCGCGCCGACGATGTGATGCACCGCAAGCCGCTCGCCCGGCAGCAGCGACGAGAACAGCACGATCAACAGCGGCCAGAGATAATTGAGCAGCCCGGCCTCGGCCGGCGGGGCGAAGCGCAGCGCCAGGAAATACAGCGCGTGATAGCCGAACAGCCCGCCGACGCCGACGACCCAGGCGACGAGCGGTTGCTTCAACGCGCCGAAGGCTGATGGACGCAACAGGAAGCTCGCGAACGCCACCGCGGCGCCGATCGCAAAGGTCATGGCCGCGAGCTGGAACGCCGGGATCGTCCCGGTCGCGACCGTCATGACCGACAGCAGCGACCACATCAGGATGGCGGTCAGTCCGACAAGGGTGGCAGTTCGGGTCGTCATCTCAATTCAATCCGTCGTGGCCGGGCATGACTATCCAAAGGATGGCGGTCTGAAGCCGCTCGCCGATGTCCCGGCCGGCCACGTCTTCCTTCGCGTGTGGCGCGTTGTAAAGACGAAAATGCCCGGCACAAGGCCGGGCATTCGCTACTTGATTGTGCGCGCCTGCGATGCGACGACGCTACTCGCGTCAGGCGTGATACTGGCCGCCGTTCACCGTCAGCGTCGAGCCGGTGATGAAACCGGCATCGTCGGCGGCGAGGAACACCACGGCCCGCGCGATCTCTTCGGGTTCGCCGAGCCGGGCGACCGGAATCTGCGGGATCACGTTCTTCTCGAGCACGTCCTTCGGCACCGCCTGCACCATCTCGGTGTTGATATAGCCGGGGCAGATCACGTTCACGGTGATGCCGCCCTTGGCGTTCTCCAGCGCCAAGGCCTTGGTGAAGCCGATGTCGCCGGCCTTGGCCGCGGAGTAGTTGACCTGGCCGAACTGGCCTTTCTGGCCGTTGATGGAAGAGATCGAGATGACACGGCCGAACTTGCGGGCGCGCATGCCCTCGATCACCTGGCGCGTCATGTTGAACAGCGAGCCGAGGTTGGTGTTGATCACGGCATTCCACTGCTCGACCGTCATCTTGTGGAACGCGGTATCCTTGGTGATGCCGGCATTGTTGACGAGCACGTCGACCGGGCCGAGATCGGCCTCGACCTGCTTGACGCCAGCCGCGCAGGCGTCGAACGAGGCGACGTCCCACTTGTAGACCGGAATCCCGCTCTCCGCCTTGAACTTCTCCGCCGCGGCGTCATTGCCGGCGTAGCTCGCCGCCACCTTGTAGCCCGCCGCTTTCAGCGCCTTGCTGATCGCAGCTCCAATACCGCGCGTTCCGCCCGTCACCAATGCAACACGTGCCATGTCCGTTTCCTCCTTGGCCGTCTTTTATGACCGGATAACTCCGGCCTACGCACTCACAACCCCTCGAAACAAAAATGCCCGGCGCAAAGCCGGGCATCTTATTTATCAGCTCGCTTCGCGGTTGACAGATGATCTTTTCATCACCTAACCGGCCTCGCTGCCTTTTGTTCAGTCGCGTGCAACGCACATAGCGATGCCCATGCCGCCGCCGATGCACAGCGTCGCGAGGCCCTTCTTGGCATCGCGCTTCTGCATCTCGTGCAGCAGCGTCACCAGCACGCGCGCACCCGACGCGCCGACCGGATGGCCGATCGCGATCGCGCCGCCATTGACGTTGACCTTGGCCGGATCCCAGCCGAGGTCCTTGTTCACCGCGCAAGCCTGCGCCGCGAACGCCTCGTTGGCCTCGATCAGATCGAGGTCGGCGATGTTCCAGCCGGCCTTCTTCAGCGCGGCGCGCGAGGCGGGGATCGGGCCGGTGCCCATGATCTTGGGGTCGACGCCGGCCTGGCCCCACGACACGATGCGGGCCAGCACCTTCTTGCCCTGCTTGGCGGCTTCCTTGGCGGTCATCAGCACGACGGCGGCGGCGCCGTCATTGATGCCCGAGGCGTTGCCGGCGGTCACGGTGCCGTCCTTCTCGAAAGCCGCGCGGAGCTTGGCCATCGCGTCGAGCGTGGCGCCGTGGCGCGGATACTCGTCGGTGTCGACCACGATATCGCCCTTGCGGGACTTGATGGTGACCGGGACGATCTCGTCCTTGAACTTGCCGGCCTTCTGCGCCGCCTCGGCCTTGTTCTGCGAACTGACCGCGAACTCGTCCTGCTGCGACCGGGTGATCTGGTACTGCTTGGCGACGTTCTCGGCGGTGTTGCCCATGTGGTAGCCGTTGAAGGCATCCCACAGCCCGTCCTTGATCATGGTGTCGATCAGCTCGAGCCCGCCCATCTTGACGCCGCCACGCAGATATTGCGCGTGCGGGGCCATGCTCATGGATTCCTGGCCACCCGCGACGACGATCGAGGAATCACCGTTGAGCAGCGCCTGGTAGCCGAGCGCCACAGTGCGCAGGCCCGAGCCGCAGAGCTGGTTGACGCCCCAGGCCGGGCTTTCCACCGGGATGCCGGCCGCGATCGAGGCCTGGCGGGCCGGGTTCTGGCCCTGCGCGGCGGTGAGGATCTGGCCCATGATGACTTCGGAGACCTGACCGCCCTCGACGCCGGCACGCTCCAGCGCCGCCTTGATGGCGATGGCCCCGAGGTCATGGGCCGGCGTGGTGGCGAAAGCGCCGTTGAAGCTACCGACGGGGGTGCGGGCGGCGCTGACGATGACGACATCGTCTGACATGGACATCTCCTATGGGTTGTAGCTGGGTTTCTCGACGGCGGGCGGCCGATTTGGCGGGCCTGTCTCTTGACGGCTATCCTGTAAACCTCGTTGAGACATGTCAATCGCACTGTCGGGCAAATCGCGCCGCGACGCACTCAAAATGACGCCCTTGGCACTTTCCTGAGCAAATCCTATGCTTTGGAATTAACCGCACAGCACAAAACTGTAGCCGAACCGCTTTGAAAATGCTTACCTTTGCTGCGATGCGTTGCATTTTGCCCTGCGGCGATGCCGTAGGGTTCCAGGTTCTTCGGTGTTGAAGTGAGAGCCCATGGCAAAATCTGAACAACCGACCACGATCAAGAAATACGCGAACCGGCGGCTCTATAATACCGGGACGAGCACCTATGTCACGCTCGAGGATCTCGCGGCGATGGTGAAGGAAGGCGAAGATTTCCTCGTCTATGACGCCAAGACCGGCGACGACATTACCCGCTCCGTGCTCGCGCAAATCATCTTCGAGCAGGAAAACAAGGCCGGGCAGAACCTGCTGCCGACCACTTTCCTGCGCCAGCTGATCCGCTTCTACGGCGACAGTATGCAGATGGTGGTGCCGAAATATCTCGAACAGTCGATCGAGACGCTGACCAAGGAACAGGAAAAATTCCGCAAGCAGATCGCGGGCGCGCTGAGCGGGACACCGTTTGCGCCGCTGGAAGAACAGGTCCGCCGCAACATGGAGCTGTTCCAGCAGACCTTCTCGATGTTCAAGCCGTTCGTGCCGCAACGCGGTGGCGGCGAGGCCGACAAGGCGCCGGAGCCCACGCCCGATGACGGCAACATCGACGATCTTCGCCGCCAGATGAAGGACATGCAGGAACGCCTCGAGCGCATGTCGCAGCCGACGAAGAAGGACGAGTAGGTCTCGTTCAGGTCCGCTGCCGGCCCGGCCGGACCTCCGGCCGCCATCACTTCTGAAGTCCTGACGGCGGCTCTCGCCGACGTCGGGCGGTCTCCGTCTGGTCGAGCATACCCTCGCGGGCGCGTCTATGCAGGCCGGCGGCAGACGAGATCGATTTCGATCAACGCATCATAGGCGAGACCGGTGACGCCGACGCAGGTGCGGGCCGGCAGGCGGTCGGACGGGAAATAGCGGCGATAGGTCTCGTTCATCGCCGCATAATCTTCCTTGAAGCGCGTCAGATAGATGCGCGACATCACGATATGCTCGAGGCCGAGATCGAGGCCCGCAAGCACCACGCGCAGATTCTCCATCACCGCGCGGGTCTGCGCCACGATGCCCTCGGGCAATAGGCCGGGTGCGGCCGGCGTATCCGGCATCTGGCCGGTGACGAAAACGAAACCATCCGTCTCGACCGCGTGGCTGAACGGCGCGACCGGCTTCGGGCCGCCGGATATCATGTGAAACTGCAACGGCGTCTCCTCGCCTGCTCTTTGATGGATCATGATGCGCGTCTACGGCATCGCATCATGATCTCATGTCTTTGTTCGAGCATGATCTTTCACGCTCTAGTGTCCCGAATCCGAAGTTCGCATCATTTGCCGCACCTTCGGAGCGAACTTCGGATTCGATAAGGACACTAGCAAACTTATGATTCTAGTGTGCTTTATGAATGCGAAGTTCGTGAAAGTGGCTGCCGCGAAATCGCACGAACTTCGCATTCAGCACACTAGTTTTGCGGCGCGTGATCGAAGACGCGCTTGCTGAGAATGGCATGGACGCCCCAATTGCCGTCCACCACCTGCGTCACGCCGAAATCCACCGCCACCGACATCAGCGCGATCGCCTCGTCCTCGGTGAGGCCTTTGATGTTCATCAGGAAGCGCCGCATCTTGCGGAACGCATCCTTCATCGCGAGATCGAGCGACGAGGTCGCGTAGACCTCGCTCTGCCCCTTGGCGCCGAATTCGGCGAGATAGTTGGGATGACTGAAGCCCATCAGCACCCAGTCGGCTTCAGTCTCGATCAGCGGATAGGTAAGATCGGCGAAGGGCTGATTGGTAAGCTCGTTCTTCTTATGCAGGATGACCTGGAACGTGCCGGTCATCGAACATTCGATGGCGGTGCCGCCGAGTTCGCCGTCGCCCTGCGCAGCATGGGGATCGCCGACTGACAATAGCGCCCCCGGCACCGACACCGGCAGATAGACCGCCGAGCCCTTGCCGAGCCGCCAATTGTCGAGATTGCCGCCGAAATATGCGGGCGGGACGGAATCGACAAGCTCGGCCTCGCGTGGCGCAAGCGCGATGACTCCGAAATGCGGGCGCAGCGGAATGCGGATGCCGTCGAGCACGTCGTGGCGGCGCCGCACCGATGACGGCGGGATCGGAATGCCCGGATAGTCGTAAGTCTTGTGCAGCGTCCCGAACGGATCGGTCTGCGGCTCCCAGCGATAGGAATACAGCGCACGGGCATGCGGCGCGTCATCGTCGTCGACGATCTCGTAGATCGTCACCGCCTCATGGGCGTTCTGCTCGGCAAGGAACTCCTTGTAGTGATAGCCCCACCAGGCCGCGACGCTGCTGCCGAACACGCGGCCCTCGAAGTCCGGATTGCGGCTCGCGCGCGGCGCGATGTCGAGGATGCGGATTTCCAGTACGTCCCCTGGCTCCGCATCCTTCACGGCCACCGGCCCGGTGCAAATGTGAACGCCGAATCCCTCGCCGGCGCCGCGGCCGTAGATCGAGGCATCGAGCGGGCCGGCGCCGCGGCGATCGACGTTCTTCCGATCGCGCGTCCAGTGGAACACGCTCTCCGCGCCTGGATCACCCTTGATCATGCGCTCGGGATCGTCGGAGGCGTGCTGGGTCAGCGTCTCAATGGTGATGGTGTCGCCGGAGCCGATCTCGACCTGCGGCGGCAACGAATGGCTGAAATAGCCCCAATGCACGCGCGAGGCATCCGCGGCGAGATGGTGATGGCGCGGCGCGTCCGCGATCTCCACGTCGTGCGCGTTGAACGGCGCAGCCGTCCTGCGCGCCAGCGCTGCGCGCCGGCTGCACAGCTGCGCCAGCGCCTGTTGAGGCCAGCCACGTTGCACCGTGGCCGCGGATGCGGTCTGCCGCTCGGCTTCATGCTGGCGGAATTCGCGCGGCGACAGACCGAAGCGCTGGCGAAACGCGCGGCTGAAATGGGCAGAGTCGTTGAAGCCGACGCGGAACGCGATCTCGGAAATCGAACGATGCGCCTCGGCGGGATTCGACAGATCGGCCCAGGTGCGCTGCAGCCGACGTTCGCGCAGGTAATGCGTGAAACTGGTGCCGGCCCCCTCGAACAGCTTTTGCAGATAGCGTTCAGAAATGCCCTCGGCACTGGCGATTTTGACCGGCGTCAGATCGGGTTCCTCGAGGCTGCGTTCGACGGTCTGGCACAGGCGATGCAGCGTCGCTGCCTTGGAAGCGCCGCCGCCGCGATCGCCCGCCGTCTCGCCGTGCTGACGCATGAAGGTCGGCAGCAGATCGGCGAGACTTCGCGCCAGCGCCGTCCATTCGACATCGGACAGCGCGTCGAGATCGCGCGCGGCGAGCTCCATCATCTGCGCGAATACGCTGCCAAAGCCGCCGGGCTGGAGCACCCGCACCTCGCCGCCTTGCAACGTGGCGCGATGGCGATGTGCCGGTTCGGACGTCACCGACAGCACTACCGCGCGCATCTCGCGCTGGAACGACACGCTCCAGTCCCCTGCGCGTGGCAGCAAGAGAAGATGCCGCGCAGCAACGATCTGATAACCGGTGGTCGTCTTCAGCGCCACCCCGTCTTCGAGCGGCAGCAGCACCAGCGGATGATCGGCCACAGCATCCGTGCGCGGCGACACCGATTGTGGCCCTGCCGAAAGCCTGGCCAGCGTCACGCCCTGAAAGCTGCGCCGCACCGCGATGGCATGGCCGGCATGGGTGCTCGTGGCGACCGTGGGCTGCAAGCCGACCGACGCCAGGACGTCCCGCCACGCCTCGGGGCGGTCGCCTTCGGAGTAGGATTCACTCGTGAACGGACGCAACCTCATGCATCGACCTTTATGGCCGAAGCGAAGCAATCTCCGTGCCATCCCCAAGGATGACACGTCCTGCTCGGTGGCCGGCGCGTGATCAGTCACACCGGAACACGTTCTTGCGGATGGTCCCGTGCACGCCCCAATTGGCGTCGACCACCTGCGTCACGCCAAAATCTGCCCCCACCGACATAAGCGAGATCGCCTCGTCCTCGCTGAGCTTGTGCACCGTCATCAGGAAGCGCCGCATCTTGCGAAAGGCGTCGCGCATGGCGCGGTCGAGGCTGGAGTGATTGGCGATTTCGAGCTGCGCATTGGCGCCGAGCTCGGCGAGATAGTTCGGGTAGGTGAAGCCGTAGACCGACCAGGCGTCGGGGGTTTCCAGCATCGGATGCGTCAGGCCTTCGAGCTGTGTGCCGCCGAGATCGCGATGCTTGTGCAGGATGAATTCGAAATCGCCGGTGAGCGAGGTCTCGATCGCCGTGCCGCCGAGCTCGCTGTCGCCCTGCGCGGCATGCGGATCACCGACCGAAAAGAACGCACCGGGCACCGCAACCGGATAGAACATCTTGGCCCCCTTGCCGACGCGCCAGTCGTCGATGTTGCCGCCGGTATAGCTCGGCGGGATCGAGGAGACGAAATCCTGCTCCGACGGCGCGAGGCCCATGGTGCCAAAATGCAGCCGCGCGGGCACACGGACATTGCTCAGAACATTCTCACGCTTGACGACGGTGGCGTGATCGACGCGGACGCCGGGATAATCGATGGTCGGGTGCACGATGCCATCAGGATCGGTCTGCGGCGTCCAGACATAATTGTAGACCGCTTTGGCGAAGGGCTCACCCGACGCGTCGAGCTCGAAGATCGTCACCACCTCGCGCGGCTTCGGCTCTTCGATCAGGTCGTGATAGTGAAAGCCCCAATTGGCCGCGACGTTGGAGCCGAAGCATTTGCCGGCATGGCAGGCGTTGCAGGCCGGCCTCGGTCGCACGTCGAGAATGCGAACCTCCAGCACGTCGCCCGGCTCGGCGCCTTCGATCGCCACCGGACCGGTGAGCAGGTGCACGCCGACGCCTTCGCCGGAGCCGCGGATGAACGGCCCTTCGATGGGCCCCGAACCACGCCGCACCACCGCCTTGTGCTCGCGCGTCCATTTGAATACGCTCTCGGCACCCGGATCGCCCTCGATCATGCGCTCGTAATCGTCATTGGCGTGATGCGTCAGCGTCTCGATGGTCGCGCGGTCGCCGGACTTCAGCGTCAATGCCGGCGCCACGACCTTGCTGAAATAGCCCCAATGCACAGTCTTCGCAGATACCGGCAGCAGATGATGTTTCACGCAGGGGTCCTCACGCGGATGGAAACGGAACGGGTTCTATTCATGCGACCTCGGCCTCCATGGCATTGAGGAAACGCTGCGCGACCGGATTGCGCGGATTGCTCAGCACCTCGTCGGCCGGGCCTTCCTCGACGATCGCGCCATCCGCCAGCAGCACCACGCGATCAGCGACTTCACTGGCGAAGCGCAGTTGATGGGTTGAGATGATCATGGTGAGGCCGTCTTCCACCGCGAGGCGACGGATCACTTCAAGGACCTCATTGACGAGTTCGGGATCGAGCGCGGAGGTCGGCTCATCCAGCAACAGCACGCTGGGATTCGGCGCGATCGCACGGGCGATGGCGACGCGCTGCTGCTGGCCACCGGAGAGATGCCGCGGCAACGCATCGGCGCGGTGGCTGAGGCCGACGCGCCCAAGCAGTTCGGTCGCCCGGCGATCCGCATCGATGCGCGACACACCATGCACCCAGCGCAGCGGCCCGGCGATGTTCTCCTTCGCGGTGAGGTGACCGAACAGGTTGAACTGCTGGAACACCATACCGACACCGACCTCGGCGCGCGCCTGCGCCAACAGTCGCGGCGACAGCGCCTTGCCGCTATCGCTGAAGCCGAGCCGGCGACCGCCGACCTTGATGCTGCCGTCGTTCCAGAGTTCGAGATTGTTGATACAGCGGAGCAGCGTGCTCTTGCCGGAGCCGGACGGCCCGAGCAGGGCGACCACCTCGCCGATCCGCACCGTGAGATCGACGCCGGCGAGCACCATTTGCTTGTCATAGCTTTTGCGCAATGCGGCAACATCGACCGCCACATTGTTCCGCTTAAGGATCTCGTTGCGTTTGGCGCGATCGACACGCTCGGTCTGCGCCCGCGGCGGCGGCAATTCGGCGACACCGGCATCGGGCAAGATCTCGGGCGGCGCGTCCTCGGCCGCAATCAGCGGATCATCGAGTCCCTGCGCGCGATACCCCGGCATCATCCGCATCAGCTTGATCTGCTTCGATGCGCGGTCGAGATCGAACAGCCATTCGAGGAACAGCTGGATGCCGGCGATCGCCGCGGTAAGGAACAGATAGATCAGGCCCGAGGCGAAGAAGATCGAGAAGAAATCGAAAGTTGCCGACGCCATCTGGGTCGAACGCAACGTCAGCTCCTGCACGGCGATCACCGACGCCAGCGAGGAATTCTTCAGCGCGCTGACGGTCTCGTTGCCGAAGGCGGGGATCATCGAGCGGATCGCCTGCGGGGCGATGATCCGGCGCATCAGGACGCCGGGCGTCATGCCGAGCGCCTGCCCGGCCAGCACCTGGCCGCGATCGACGCCGAGCACGCCGGAGCGCAGCATCTCGGCGATGAACGGAGCTTCGTTGCAGGCCAGCGCGAGGCCGGCGGCGAGAATGGCCGGTAGCTTGATGCCGATCTGCGGCAGGGCATTATAGGCGAACACCATCTGCAGGATCAGCGGCGTGCCGCGAAAGATCACGGTGTAGACCCGGGCGAAGGACGCCAGCGCCCTGAAGCGGCTGAGTTGCATCCACGCCAGGATCACACCGAGGATCAGGCCGCCGAGCAGACCGAGGGCGGTGACCTGCAAGGTCGCCTGAATGCCCTCGATCATATACGGCATGGTCAAATAGTGGAGGAACAGCTCCATGGAGCATGTCGTCCTTTTGCCGGTGCTGGGGCCTACTTGACCGTCAGCAGACCGGGCTCGATCAGGTTCTCCGGATCGAGATTCCACTTCTTCAGCAACGCGAGCTGATCGCCCGATTTGTAGATCTCGGTCAGCGCCGCCTTCACGGCATCGCGGAAGGCCGGTTTGTCCTTGGGCACGCCGATGCCGACCTTGTACGGGATCGTCACCGCGATAGCTTTTTCGAGCTTGTCGGGATAGGCCTTCACCGCATTGTCGACGGTGTTGACGTCGTTGACATAGGTGTCGGCGCGTCCGGCCAGAATCGCCTGGATGCAGTTGGCGTTGTTGTCGTAGAGCTGAATGGTCGGCTCAGGCTTGCCCTCCTTCTTGCACTCCGGCACGAGCGCCTGGATCAGCGGAACTTCAACGTAGCCTGTGTTCTCGGCCGCTGCCGCACCGCACATCGAGGTGTTGATGCCGGAGATCTTCTTCGGATTGCCCTTGGCGACCAATACGCCGTCGAACACCTTCGAATAGGTGATGAAGTCGGCCGCCTTGGCACGCTCTTCCGTGGCGTAGATGTCGGAGATCACAATGTCGGCCTGACCACTGGACAGCGTGGTCAGAAGTGCGGCGAAGGTCACCGCCTTGTAGGTCAGCTTGAAGCCGAGGCATTCGCCGATCTGCTCGCCGAGATCGATATCGAAGCCGACATATTTGCTCGGATCCTTCGGATCGATCGACTCGTAGCCCGGCGTATGCGGATTGATTGCGTTGACGAGGGTCTTGCCCTTCCAGTCCGGATACTTTGCCTGCAGCTCCGCACAGGCGGCCGGCGCAGCTGCCCTGGCGTCGGTTGGAGCACCGACGCCCACAACGAGCAATGCCCCTAACGCTGCGATGTGCATGAGTTTGTACGCGCGCGGAAAAGATAACGTGACCATTCGATCCTCTTTCGACGTTGTCATGGCGCAAGCCACGGTCCAAACCTCGAAGAAGTAAACGGCGGTCTCCGGCGGAAAACTTGTCTGGGGACGCACAATTAATTGGATGAACTCCCGCCAAACCTTGGGCAGGACGCGCTCATATTTTGAGCAATCCCTTTCGCGGGTATCACGACCGATATTGTGAAGCGGCCTATGGCCGCTTCAGCCCGTGGCGGGCACGGGCTTCTCCGCCGACGCGTTCCACGGGCGGTCCGGCGAGGCGAGGCCGATCAGGCGGCCCTGGATGAAGTCGCAGCCCCATTCGCGCAGCATCACGGCGGCTTCCTCGTCCTGCACCCATTCGGCGACCGTCCTGATCTCGAGGCGGCGGGCGAGATCGATCAGCGTTTGCACGAAAGCGCGGTCGTCGGCCGAACGCACGATGTTCTGCACGAAGGCGCCGTCGATCTTCACGATGTCGACGCCGAGCTTGCGCAAGTTGCGGAACGAGGTGTAGCCGGCGCCGAAATCGTCGATCGCGATCCGGCTGCCGAAGTTCTTCAGGCGCGTGACAAAGCCGCGCACGTCGTCGATATCCTGGATCGCCACCGTCTCGGTGATCTCGACGATCAGCCGCTCGCCGACGCCGTGATGCGCGCGCATCAGGGATTCGATGGTGGCCCACCAGTCCGGATCCATCGTGGTGTCGGGCGAGATGTTGAGGCTGAGCTGTACGCCGGGAGCGGCAGCGAGCTCGGCGATGGCGAGCTCCAGCACACGGTGATCGACCAGCCGGATCAGGCCGAGCCGCTCGGCGACCGGCACGATATCGGGCGCGAGCAGCGCGCGGCCGTCGTCCTGCTCCATCCGGACCAGGCACTCGTAGAACGCGGGCTGCCGCAGGCGCGCATCGACCACGGGCTCGAAGCCGATCACGATGCGGCGCTCGTTCAGCGCGGTGACGATCTCGTCGGTGACGCGGATGTTGACGCGGCGCTGGGCGTCGCGCTCGACATTCGGCTTCCACAGCGCGAACGATCCGGCGCGGCGGCTCTTGGCCGCGTCCAGCGTCTCCTGGGCGCGATTGACCGCCTCCTCCGCCGACCGCGCATGGCGGGGAATGGTGACGGCGCCGATCGAGACCGTCACCGATACCGGGCCGGACTTGGTCGGCACCACCTCGTCGCGCACCGCGGCCAGGAAGCGCTCGGCCGCGACATTGGTGTCGTCGACGGTGCAGTTGCGCAGGATCAGGCCGAACTTGTTGCCGGTGAAACGGCCGAGCATGTCGCCGCTGCGCAGCCGCGCACGAATCCGCTTCGCGACCTCGGCGATGACGGCGTCGGCGACATCGAAGCCAAAGGCATCGTTGACCCGCGCGAGGTGATCGATGCCGATCAGCATGAAGGCGCAGGAGGCGCGGAAGCGCGCGCACTCCTCCATCGTCTCGGCGAGCGAGGCGATCAGATGGGTGCGGTTGAGCTCGTTGGTCAGCGGATCGTGCCGCGACAGCTTCAGCAGCTGCTCGTCGCGGGCGTGCCGTTCATTGTTGATGCGGACGACACCCTGCACGCGCGCCGGCCTGCCGTCGGCGCCGGCAAACCAGCAGCCGGTCTCCTCGATCCAGATCACCGGCGCCGAGGTGACGGCCCGCACGCCATATTCGATCCGGTAGGGAACGCCCTCCCCGCCGCGTACCGGCGCCGGCGCGGACTGGCCCAGCGCATCAGTACGAACCGAGCGCGATGGCTCGATCAGCTTTGCAAGCTCGGCACCGCTCGCCAGCGCCGCGACCGGGATATCCGGGAAGACTGCCGCCACATTGTCGCTCCAGGCGATCGCATCGCTCGCGAGGTCCCAGGCGAATGTCGCTTGGCCGAGCGAGGCGAGGATGCTGGCAGCTGGCGGGACAGGGGGCATCGAACATGTCTCGATTTGGGACGGCGCCCGGTGATTCTACACGCTCTCAAGATAGTGGTTCCGGCGAATCCAACGCTAGGTGAAGTTGATAAATAATCTGGAAACCACGTTTTCGACTGTCCGGGAACGAACTGGGGACGGCGGGCATGACCCTTGCCACAGGGGTGTTGCGGAGGGCCGCAACGTCCCAAACTATGACGCTCCAACGGGTCGCAGACGATGCCGGATATCGATCAATCGGAAATCCTCGACGGCGAGTGCACCGGCGATGCTGCGGCGGCCAGCACGGCGCTGGTGCCGCTGGCCGCGACCATCCATTGGGCGCCCAAGATCCCGCTGCCGCATGCCGATCCGTCGTTTGTGGCTCATCTGATCGCCACCGCCGCACACGAATCGCAGACGCGCGGGCAGCGGCGTGGGTCATTGGCCGACGCGCAGAGCGCTTACGGCCCGCATGTCGACGAACGCCGCAGCGTGGCGCGGCGGACCCGGCAGATCATCTAGGAAAATATCAGCGCTGCGGCGCGTCCGACGGCGGATGGCCGCCCGGCTGCAAATCCGGCGAGGTCACCGTCGGCTTTGGCGTGGACTGATCGAGTAGCACGGATTCCGCAACCGACGTCGCCGAGGGGACCGGTGCGGCCGGTGGCGGCGCGGCAGGCGCCGGCGCGGCGACAGGCGCGGGCTCAGGCCGGGGTGCCGGCTCCGCTACGGGTGCAGGTTGCGGTGCCTCAGCTGCCGCAGGGTGCGCCCTGCCGGCGCTGGGCGCCGGCGCGACCACCGCACGGCGGCGGGTGCGCAGCGCAATTCCGGAAATGAAATCGACCAGCGCCAGCAGCGTGAGCAGGCCATAGGTCGAGTTGCCGAATTTCGGCCAGAGCACGAATTCGGCAGCGGCGGCGCCGAACACGATCAGCGACAGCAGATGGTCGGTGAGATATTTCGCGCCGGGGCGCGCGCCCTTGATGACCTCGAGCAGCAACAGCAGCACGGCGGCGGCGAGCAGCATGTCGCTGAGCGTGATCTGCCACTGCTCGCCCGACAGCAATGTCAGCCTGATCAGCGGGTCGGTGAACGACACGCCGGGCATCAGGAAAGCGATGATGTTGTAGACCGCGAGCGGAACGAGCAGCAGCGGAAAACCGACCATCGGGGCTTGCGCCTTATTCAGGGAGAACCAGCAATGCGGCGATGCTCATTGGCCTCGCCGCGGACGCGCCCGTCTTGGCCGCACTCGTTGACCGAATTCAGGCGCCGCGCCGCATGGCTGCGGCGCGTAGGCCGAATGTCCGATCAGGACTCTTTCTTGGCCTTCAGGACCTGGCGGCCCTTGTACATGCCGGTCTTCAGGTCGAGGTGGTGCGGACGGCGCAGTTCGCCGGAGTCCTTGTCCTCGACATAGGTCGGGGTCTTGATCGCATCGGCCGAACGGCGCATGCCACGGCGCGACGGCGAGGTTTTTCTTCTGGGAACGGCCATGACGGTGTCCTCTAGGGGTGTTGCGGAGGCATCGTCCGAAATGGGGACGAGCGCACAGCGCTTCAAAGCGCCAGCTGCGATGCCGGTAAGGCCGCGCTTATAGAGGAAGGCACTGCGTAAAGCTAGGGCCGGAGACAGCAAAAAGCGTCCGAAATCGGCCTCAGGAGCCGCGATTTTCGCGCCAGCAGCGCGTCACGGAGTTGGCCCGGACCATATAGGTGGCGGACAGCCTGCGGACCCCCGGGCCGGGGTTCCGGGCGCTCCTCTTGACCGGATTCGGCAGGATCGCGGCCAAAAGCGCGGCCTCGCGGGCTGACAGCCCAGCGGCGGACCGGCCGAAGGCATATTGGGCGCCGGCTTCGGCGCCGAACTGGCCGGACGGGCCCATTTCCGCGATATTGAGGTAGATTTCCAGGATCCGCTGCTTGGGCAGCACGAGATCGATCCAGAGGGCCAGCGGCAGTTCCAGCCCCTTGCGGATCACGCTGCGGCCGGACCACAGGAACAGGTTCTTGGCGACCTGCTGGGTGATGGTCGAGCCGCCGCGAGCCACCTCGCCATCCTCGGCGTCGTCGAGCACCTCGCGCAGCGCGCCCCAGTCGATGCCCCGATGCTTGCAGAAATGAGCATCCTCCGAGCCGACCACGGACCGCACCAGATAAGGCGACATCGCGCCGAAATCGATCCAGTGCCGCGTCACCGGGGCCCCGCGCAGGGTCCGCCACGCCATCAGCGCCGAAACCGGATGGCCGGTGCGGTAGAACGGCGCCACCAGACACGGCAGCAACAGCAGGGCCAGCAAAAGCAGCAATAAAATTCGGACGATGCGCAAAACAGGGGTTTCCGGGGAGGACCATTCCAGGAAGGATTTGGGACCCGCCCGCCAGACAGAACACGGCCGGCGCCGTCGACGTCTGCGGGATAATTCACGGTTTTTCCAGCACTTTTAAGGCGCATTCCGTCGCAGGGCGGGAATTGACGAAGCCGATGCCATCAACGATTGTCCGGCCGAAAATCGATCTGGAGCAATTCTTAATGACGACCGGTACTGCAGAGTTTTCCAAGCGGCTGGACCAGACCGCGGAGGATACCGAAGCCCTGCTCGCCAAACTGCTGTCCGACGCGACCGAAAGCGACGAAATCGTGCGCCCGAAGCGGCTGATCGAGGCGATGCGCTATTCGAGCCTCGGCGGCGGCAAGCGGCTGCGGCCGTTCCTCGCGGTCGAGAGCGCCGCGGTGTTCGGCATCCCGCGCGAATCCGCGCTGCTGGTCGGCGCCGCGCTGGAATGCATCCACTGCTACTCGCTGATCCACGACGACCTGCCGGCGATGGACAATTCCGATCTGCGCCGCGGCCGCCCGACCCTGCACAAGGCCTATGACGACGCCACCGCGATCCTCGCCGGCGACGCGCTGCTCACCATCGCCTTCGACATCATCACCCGTGATGCGATCCACAAGGACGCCCAGGTCCGCCTGCTCCTGACCCGCGCGCTGGCGCGCGCCTCCGGCGTCGGCGGCATGGCCGGCGGCCAGATCCTCGACCTCGCCGGCGAAGGCCGCTTCGGCGACCGCGAGCCGGTCGACGTCGCGCGCCTGCAGCAGATGAAGACCGGCGCGCTGCTCCGCTTCGGCTGCATCGCCGGCGCGATCCTCGGCCAGTCCTCGCAAAAGGAGTACCAGGCGCTCGACGATTACGGCAAAGCACTCGGTGAAGCCTTCCAGATCGCCGACGATTTGCTCGACGTCGAGGGCGATGCTGCCGCGCTCGGCAAGCCGGCCGGCGCTGACGCCGCGCTCGGCAAGACCACCTTCGTCACCCAACTCGGCATCGATGGCGCCAAGCAGCGCGTCCGCGATCTCCTCGCGCGTGCCGACGCCGCGCTGTCGGTGTTCGGCGACCGAGGCGACGTGCTGCGCGCGGCCGCCCGCTTCGTCGCCGAGCGCAAGAACTAGCCGAGAGCACAGCGCGAAATGAACAAGGAGATCGACGACCGCCTTGTTCGCTTCCGCAAGCTGCCGCTGCCGGTCCGCGTCGTCGTGGGCCGGCCGCGCACCTTCGGCTCGATCGCTTTCGGTATCCTGGCTGCGCTGCTGGTGCCGGGAGCACCGCGCATCGTCACGCGGCTGCTCGCGGGCTGGGATGCCTTCGCCGCGCTGTATCTCGTGCTTGCCTATGTGATGATGCTGCGCTGTGGCGTCGCCCATATCAAGCGAAGCGCCATCCTGCAGGACGACGGACGTTTCCTGATCCTGCTGCTGACCGCGTTCGGCGCGCTGGCGAGCCTCGCCGCCATCGTGTTCGAGCTCGGCGCATCGAAGGGCAGCTCGGCGGGACTGGCGCTGGCAATCGTCACCATCACGCTGTCATGGGCCTTGGTGCACACCGCGTTCGCGCTGCACTACGCCCATGAGTATTACCGCGGCAAGACGCCCGGCGGATTGCAGTTTCCGAGCGGCGAGGAACATGCCGACGCCGATTACTGGGACTTCGTCTACTTCTCGTTCGTGATCGGCATGACCGCGCAGGTCTCCGACGTCGGCATCACCGACAAGATCATCCGCCGCACCGCGACCGTGCACGGCATCATCTCGTTCGTGTTCAACACCGCGCTGCTCGCCCTGATGGTAAACATCGCCGCGAGCGCGATCTAGCCGCGCCGCCTGATGAGATGCCGTGCGCAAGGCGGTCGGCAAGGAGCACAAGCAGCACGCCGATGACGTCGCGCGGATTTATTCCCCGCCTTGCGTCACGTGCTCCTGATATTGCGGCAGATCGTCCGTTATCGCGTACCACGGCGCCTTGGAGCCGACGAAGATGTGGGCGGTCGGCCGGATCGCCGGCGCATCGAGCAGCGTGCCCATCGCGACATGGACATAGGCGCCGTCGCGGACCTGCGAATAGAGCAGCGAGCCGCAGCGGCCGCAATGCGCGTCGTGGGTGAGCTCATCGCCATAGATCAGGAGCTCATCAGCGCCGCTGACCACGGTGAATTTGTCGCGCGCGATTCCCGCGAATGGCTTGAACGCCGATCCCGTGGTGCGCCGGCAGTTCGAGCAGTGACAATTGAGCGCATAGGCAAACGCGTCGGCCACCTCGTAGCGCACGTCGCGGCAGAAGCATTCGCCGGTCAGGATATGTTCGTTCGAATTTGCAGATGCGGTCACAACTCGTCCCTCACGCAGAATTTTGTCGCCGGCCATGGCGCAATCTAGCGGTTCATGGCTAAATCCTAGCATTGTGTCTCTGACAGTCCATTCCGTCATTCCGGGGCGCGACGAAGTCGCGAACCCGGAATCCAGAGGTTGTGGATCGAGATTCCGGGTTCTCGCTTCGCGAGCCCCGGAATGACACTGAGTGAATCACGCGTCAGAGACGCAACACTAACAGATCAAACCCTGCCGGGAGGACCAACCAATGAGCCAAGATCGATCCAGCGTCGAAAGCGTCGTGCAAACCTATTTCGACGGTCTCTACGAGAGCAATGCCGACAAGCTCGCCGAGGCTTTTCATCCGAGCGCCGATTTGCGCTGGGTGGAGAAGGGCGAGCTGAAGGTCCTGACCGTGCCGGACTGGCTTGCCCTGGTGCGCAAGCGCACCTCGGCGAAGGCCGAAGGCAAGCCGCGCGAGGATTTTATCGTCACCATCGACCGCTCCGACGACAACACCGCCTTCATCAAGGTGCGCTGCCAGCTGCCGCCGCGCTATTTCACCGACTATCTGGTGGCGATGAAGCTCGCCGACGGCTGGCAGATCGTCTCGAAGTCGTACCGCTACGACCTCAGGGATTGATCGACCGGGCGCGGCGCGCCCGCGACGGCTTTGTGACACGCCCCCCGCGGTCCGGCTCCGGCCGGACCGCATTGACTGGCACCGGTTTCCGGGCGAATTGAGCCCGTTATGGAAGCCAAATTTCAGATTTTTCTCACTTTGCTCGGCGTGCTGGCGGGAACCGCCCTGGTGGCGCGGCGGACCGATATCGCGCCCGCGATCCTGCTGCTGCTGGTCGGCATCGTGCTCGCCTTCGTGCCGGGCATGCCGTCGCTGGAACTGCCGCCTGAGCTGGTGCTGCTGGTGGTGCTGCCGCCGCTGATCTATTCGGCGAGCGTCGCGATGAGCTGGCGCGAGTTCAAGGCCAACCTGCGGCCGATCATCCTGCTGTCGGTCGGCTGCGTGATCTTCACCGCCTTCATGGTCGCGGCCGCGACCCATTATCTGATCGGCCTGCCCTGGAGCATCGGCTTCCTGCTCGGCGCCATCGTCGCGCCGCCTGACGTGGTCGCGCCGCTGGCGATCGCCCGCAGGCTCGGCATGCCCCGCCGCATCCTGGTGGTGCTCGAGGGCGAAGGGCTCGCCAATGACGCGACCGCGCTGATCCTCTACCGCTTCGCGCTCGCCGCGATCACCACCGGGCTGTTCTCGCTGCCGAAGGCGACCGGCACTTTCCTCGTCATCGTCGCCGGCGAGATCGCGTTCGGCACCGCGGTCGGCTGGCTCAGCCTGCGCGCCCGCCGCCGCGCCAGGGATCCGCAGGTCGAGATCACGCTGTCGCTGATCACGCCCTACCTCGCCTACTGGATCCCCGAGCATTTCGGCGGCAGCGGCGTGATCGCGACCGTCGCCTGCGGCCTCTACATGAGCTGGAACGGACCGCTGTTGATCTCGGCCGCGACGCGCCTGCAGGGCATCTTCTTCTGGGACTTGATCATCTATCTGATCGAGGGCCTGCTGTTCCTCTTGACCGGCTTCCAGATGCGTTCGCTGTACGAGAAGTCGAAGTCGTTCCCGCTGCACGACATCCTCACCGCGACCGTGCTTGTCGCCGTCATCGTGATCGTGGCGCGCTTCGTCTGGGTGTTTCCCGGCACCTATCTGCCGCGCTGGATCAGCCGACGCGTGAGCGAGCGCGATCCGCTGCCGTCGGGGCGGGCGGTGTTCGTGGTCGCCTTCACCGGCGTGCGCGGCGCGGTCTCGCTCGCCGCGGCGCTGGCGCTGCCGCTGACATTGCCGAGCGGAGACGCCTTCCCGTATCGCGACCTGATCCTGTTCGTCGCCTTCGGCGTGATCTTCGTGACGCTGGTCGGGCTCGGCCTCACTCTGCCACCGGTGGTGCGCTGGCTCGGCCTCGCCAGGGACGGGCGCAGCGAGCACATCGCCGAGCACGAGCAGGAGATCGCGGCGCGGCGCGAGGCGCTGAACGCCGCGCTGAAGTCGCTCGATGCCATCACCGACGACCGCGAGCTTTCCGACGAGGTGATCAAGCTTTTGCGCTCACGGCACGAGATCCGGATCAACCAGCTGCCCGACTCGCTCAATCCCGACACGCACGACGTTTCCGCCACCGGCACCGAGCTGACGCGGGAGCTGATCGCCTCCGAGCGCAAGTTCATCCACATGCTGCTGCGCGACGGCAAGATCACCGACGAGACAAGGCGCCGGATCGAGCGCGACCTCGACCTCGAGGAAGCCAGCCTCGCCAACCGCGAGTATCGCAGGATGCCGCTGTAGCGCGTGAAGCGCGCGGTATCCCTCCCCACGTCGTCCCGGCGCAGGCCGGGACCCATAACCACCGTCGCTGGCTTGGCGAAGGTTCGGGCCACAGCGCATCTCAACAATATCCAACGGTGGTTATGGGTCCCTGCTTTCGCAGGGACGACAGCAGAGATTACTCCGCCGCGGCGTTCTGGCCGGGACCGCCGACGAAGCCGGCGGGATCGCCGAACCGCTCGATCATGACGGCGGTGAGGTCCTTGGTCTTGCTGGTGACGCAGGCGCCGGAGCGCACGGTGTAACGGTCCTGATGCTGAGCATGCGGCGGCGCCTCGCCCTTTTGCAGCGCGCGGGCCGCCTCCATGACCAGCTTGCGGAAATGCATGATGCCGAGATCGGTCGGGCCGAGATGCTCGCGGGTACGGTCGGCGATCGGGCCCTGGCTGTCCTGCACCGCGGCGTCCTGCTCGGAGACGCCCTTGATGCCGGTGTAGCTCTTGGTCCGCTGCAGCTTGCGGTCGATCAGATAGTCGTTGGCCTTGTTGCGCAGCGGCACGTAGTTCTCGTCGACGACAGCCATCACGCCGTTGCCGTTGGCGTAGCCTTCGCGCTCGGCATCGGTCAGCGGCCGGTGGGGATTCCACGCATAGGTGTAGATCCAGCAATTGGTGTCGGTGACCGGCACGAAGGTCTGGCCGAACATGTTCTCGCCCGGCATCGAGCTCGGCGCGTAGCTGTGGAACGGCATCAGGAACTGGGCGATGCGCCAGTAGATGTTGTCGCTGCCGGTGAGCCGTCCGCCCGCCACCGTGAGGCCGGCCTCATGCGGATTGATCTTGATCACCGGGCGCGGGTCCTCGGCGATCCAGCGCATGTGATCGGTCGCGACCCGGGTCAGCGGGTTCACGAAATGCTTCTTGATGTCGAGGATCTCGTTCTCCTCCTTCTCGAAGGAGAGATGCGCGAAGGTGAAATGCGCGGTGTCGATCGAGCCTTCCACCGCCTGCACCCAGTTGCAGTCCTGCCACTTCTTGGTGACGAAGCGGTGCGAGGCCGGCAGCAGCGCCATCTCCAGCGCCGGCAGTTCTGGCATCTGATCGGCCGGGCCCATATAGGCCCAGATCATGTCGCCCCATTCGCGCACCGGATAGGACTTGATCCGGATCAGGTCCTTTGCGTTGAGGTCGGGATACGAGGTCGGCATATCGACGCAGCGGCCGTCGGTATCGAACTTCCAGCCGTGATAGACGCAGCGGATGCCGCATTCCTCGTTGCGGCCGAGCCAAAGATTGGCGCCGCGATGCGCGCAGTACTGGTCGATGACGCCGACCACGCCTCTGGTGTCGCGGAAGGCGAGCAGCTCCTCGCCCATGACAACGATCTTCTTCGGGTCGCTGTCCGGCTCCGGCAGTTCCTCGGACAGCAGCACCGGAATCCAGAACCGCCGCAGCAATTCGCCCATGCCGGTCCTCTCACCGGATTCGGTGAGGAATTTGTTGTCCTCGGCGCGAAGCATGGGCGGTCTCCCGATGGCATTTTTTCAGTTCGTAGTTCGTAGGATGGGTGGAACCAACGCAGCACGCAATTCCTCACACCGGCCGCTCTCCCTTCACGGTGACGCGGGTGCCGGAGCGGGTGTGCGGCCAGTAATCCCACATCGCGCGATGCTGGGCGCAACGGTTGTCCCAGAACGCGATCGCGTTCTCGGTCCAGCGGAAGCGGCACTGGAACAGCGGGTTCTCGGCGTGCTGGTAGAGATAGGCCAGCATGGCGTCGCTCTCGTCGCGCGGGATGCCGACGATGAAGCGGGTGAAGCCGCGATTGACATAGAGCGACTTCTTGCCGGTCACCGGATGGGTGCGGACCACCGGATGCTCGGCGCGGGGATATTCCCGTTTGTCGGCGACGCCGTAGTTGGCATACAGGCCACGATAGGTCTGCTCGCCGTCATGCAGCGCGGTCAGCCCGTCGAGATAGGCCTTCATGCGGTCCGACAGCGCCTCATAGGCGGCGTACATGTTGGCGAACAGGGTGTCGCCGCCGCGCGGCGGGCACTGCTTGATGTAGAGGATCGAACCCATCGGCGGCTCGAGATCGCAGGACACGTCGGTGTGCCAGCCCTCGCCATTCGCGCGTGGCGAATCCTTGTCGGCATAAATCTTCATCAGCGCCGGATCGCCCTCGTTGGGCGCGGCCGGATGCACATGCAGCTCACCGAACTTGCGGCCGAAGGCGAGATGCTGGTCGGGACTGATGTGCTGGTCGCGGAAGAAGATGACGAGGTTTTCGGCGAGCGCGCGATGGATCTCGTCCATCTGGCGGTTGGAGCGCGCATCGTCGCCGACCAGCTTGCCGATATCGACGCCGGAGATCTCCGCGCCGATGATCGGCGTCAGCTTCTCGACGCCGATGGTCTCATAGGGCTCGGATTGGTCGGCGAAGTGGCGATAGCGCGGACCCTGCTTGCCGGATAGCGAGCTCATGGGCGTTCTCCCAATCATTCTTGATTGGGAGCATGGTAACGCGCATCGACGGAAGCGCAATCTGCGCCTCAAACTATCTGTCGTCCCGGACAAGCGCAGCGAAGCGGAGCGCAGATCCGGGACCCATAACCACAGGATCGGGTTTTGCGAAGGCTGGTAACCCGCATCTCGCGCCACAACCACATCCTGTGGTTATGGGTCCCTGCTCCCGTGCGCAATTGCGCACTAGGCAGGGACAACGGTTGAGTGTGGGTCACGCGCGGAGTGAAACTACTCCGCGGCGCCGGCCTGCTCCGGCAGCTTGGCGCCGTTGCCGTAGCGCTGGTCGATATAGTCGATCACCAATGCCTTGAAGTCGGCGGCGATCCCGGGGCCGCGCAGAGTGCGGAACTTCTTGCCGTCGACGAAGACGGGCGCGGCCGGCGCTTCGCCGGTACCGGGCAGCGAGATGCCGATATTGGCGTGCTTGGATTCGCCGGGGCCGTTGACGATGCAGCCCATCACGGCGACGTTGAGCTGCTCGACGCCCGGATACTTGGTCTTCCAGGCCGGCATCTCGTCGCGGATGAAATCCTGGATCGAGCGCGCCAGCTCCTGGAACGTGGTCGAGGTCGTGCGGCCGCAGCCCGGGCATGCCGCAACCAGCGGCACGAAGGTACGGAAGCCCATGGTCTGCAGCAATTCCTGCGCGACCTGCACTTCCAGCGTGCGGTCGCCGCCGGGCTCCGGCGTCAGCGAGATGCGGATGGTGTCGCCGATGCCCTGCTGCAGCAGGATGCCGAGCGCAGCCGAGGAGGCGACGATGCCCTTCGAGCCCATGCCGGCCTCGGTGAGGCCGAGATGGATCGCATAATCCGAGCGGCGCACGACTTCCTGATAGACCGCGATCAGGTCCTGCACGGCCGACACCTTGGCCGACAGGATGATCTTGTTCTTCGGCATGCCGAGCTCTTGCGCACGCGCGGCCGACAGCAGCGCCGACTGCACCATCGCCTCGCGGGTCACCGCGCGGGCATCGCGCGGATTGGCCGAGGCCGTATTCTCGTCCATCAGCTTGGTGAGCAGCTCCTGGTCGAGCGAACCCCAATTGGCGCCGATGCGCACCGGCTTGTTGTTCTTGTTGGCGATCTCGATGATGTCGGCGAACTGCGTATCGCGCTTGTTCTTGAAGCCGACATTGCCGGGATTGATGCGGTACTTGTCGAGCGCCTCGGCGCAGGCCGGATATTCGGCGAGCAGCTTGTGGCCGATATAGTGGAAGTCGCCGATCAGGGGCGTGGTGATGCCGCGCTTGCGCAGGCCGTCACGGATGTGCGGCACGGCGGCAGCGGCTTCCTCGCGGTCGACGGTGATGCGGACCATCTCGGAGCCGGCGCGAGACAGCGCGGCAACCTGGGCGATGGTGCCGTCCACATCGGCGGTGTCGGTGTTGGTCATCGACTGCACGACGATCGGCGCACCGCCGCCGACGGCGACGTTGCCGACCATGACCTGCGTGGTTTGGTGCCGCGGCGCGGGGCCGGCGACGTCGTCTTGCGGCAAAATCTCGGGCTTGTTCATGGCGTCTCGAATATCAGGTTTTGGTGACATTCACCAAGGGGGCGATGGGCCTCGCGTGCGGCGGGCCAAACGATCATGTTTCGGAGTGAATTCAATAGCTTATGGCGCCGATTGAGGCCAAACGCAAGCCATGCAGCGGCGTCCTGCATGCCCAGCTATATTGGACCGGATTGGGGTGAATCAAAGGGCAAAGTGACAGCTTTTCATGTGATCTGGCGCATCTTAGCATCCCGTTAAACACACACCGGGAGGACGCAAAATGGCCGGCAACAGCGAGCTGATCACCACGGCGGAACTTGCCGAGATCCTGACCCGGCCGGATCTTCGCCTGTTCGACTGCACGACCTATCTGGAGCCGGCCCCCGCCGGCAGCAACGCTCCCTATATGGTCGTCTCGGGCCGCCAGACCTTCGAGGCCGGCCACATCCCGGGCGCCAATTTCCTCGATTTGCAGGCCGAATTCTCGGATGCCCATACCCATCTGCGCTTCATGATGCCGCCGACAGCGCAGCTCGAAGCCGCGTTCGGCCGCCACGGCATCTCGGCGGGCAGCCGCGTCGTGCTCTATTCGATCGGCACCGCAATGTGGGCGACGCGGTTCTGGTGGATGCTGCGCTCGCTCGGCTTCGAGGGTGCCGCCGTGCTCGACGGCGGCATCGACAAATGGACCGCCGAAGGACGCGACATCGAGACCGGACTTGCCGGCGGCTATCCGCCAGCGACGTTTCCGGCGCGGCCGAAGGACGGCATGTTCGTCGACAAGCATGACGTGCTCGCCGCGACCACGGAGGGCGACACCGTCATCGTCAACGCGCTCGGCCCGCAATTCTACAAGGGACTGGAGCCGAGCCGTTACGGCCGGCCCGGCCGCATCCCCGGCAGCGTCAGCGTGCCGGCGGCAACCTTGATCGATCCCAAGGCCAAGACGTTCGTGCCGCTTGAGGAGGCCGAAGCAATCTTCGCAGCGCAAGGCATCACCAGGGACAAGCGCGTCGTCGCCTATTGCGGCGGCGGCATCTCCGCGACCATCGACCTGTTCCAGCTGCATCGGCTCGGCTACGACAATCTCACGCTCTATGACGGCTCGATGGGCGAATGGGCGAAGGATGAGTCCCTGCCAATCGAGAGGGGTTAGTGGGGAAGCGCGATGTCTCCTCCGTCGTCCTGGCGAAGGCCAGGACCCATAACCACCGAATTTGCTTGTGAACGGGAAAGCGGCCCCCAGCGTCGCGCGACAACCGACAGTTGGGGTAATGGGTCCCCTGGCCTTCGCCAGGACGACGCTGAATGTTTGGCGCGCCGATGAGGCATACATCCGCATTCTCGCGACATGAATCGTCGGAGTCTTGAGGCGATCAAGCCGGCTTCTTGACGATCTCAAGGCCGCGGGCCGCCAACTCCTTCAAAATGCTCCGTGCCAGATGGGAGCACTCATCCGGCTTGATCCAGCACGCGCTCCGCCAGTCCGGATCATCCTCCTTGGAGTATGCGGTGAACGCGGAGCGAATTCCGGCTTCAATTGCATCGGTGGCATCGATTGGCATCAGCGCGCCTCCACGGCATCCCTCGCATGGGAGCCTTCGTGGAGGCGATGTTGACGTAAATCGATACCGTCCGCAATTGCGCCTGAAGGCCACAATTGTCCGCTCAGCAATAGGGAAACGTAAATCTTCGCCGCTAGAGTGCCGCCGTCTGCCGGAGATGGTCGTGCATCCCACCGCGTCGATCGCCACCTGTTTCAGGAAGTTCGCTGATTTCACCGGACGGGCTTCGCGCGCCGAGTTCTGGTGGTTCTTCGGCTTTTGTCTGCTGCTCCTGCTCGCAGCCCATCAGCTCGACAAGACGGTCTACGCCGCCGTCGCAATAGCGCTGCCGCTGTTTGCCGTGACGGCCCGGCGCTTCCACGACAGTGGCCTAACCTCCGGCCTTGCGGTGTTCTTCGCCGTTGCGCCGTTTGTCATCTTCTACTTCTTTTCCGCTGTCCAGGATCGCATCGAGGCATGGTTTGGCGTGCACGTGCCGTATGGATTGATCGCCGCGATCCCGGCGACCTGCGCCTTTGCTTTCTCTGCCTTCTGCTTCCTCGCCGCACTCGGCCGCCGAAGCCTGCAGACCGCTTCGACGGCACTTGCGACGTCCGGCGTCGATTCATCGGAAGCACCTCCGCCTGATCCGGCCGTGCTCGCCAGGCGAGAGGCGGAACGCAAGGTCTCCGGTTTTTCCAAAGCCGTCATGGCCGTATTCGCGATCCCGGCGGATGGCGGGGCGTCGGCCGGCGCCGACAAGACCGACCCCGGCGTCACCGCCGCGTGCGGGATCGTCGTCGATCTCTGCGAGCGTTACGGACACGGCATCACCTCACCGCCATTCAACGCGCTGTTTTCCGGATCAGGGGCGCGACTTGAGGCCGCCGGCTGGCACGCCCTACCGGACGGCGGCGCGGAGATCGACCTGAACCATCGCGCAAGCACCAGCATCGTGCGCAATTGCGCAGTTGAACTGCGCAAGGACGCGGGACAGACCGACATTGCCGGCCTGCTGCGCAAGGAGAAAGAGCAGTTGCAGGCGGCCGAGACGGCGACGCCGGAACAGGATCGGACGACGGCCTATTACGCGCTCGACGGAGCGGGCGCAGCCGGATTCATTGCGATCGAGAAGCTGCGTCAAAGCTACAACACCTATTTCCGAATCCGCATCTGCCTTGCCGAAGGGGATGGGCGCGCCGCGATGGAGACCCTGCGATCGTCGACGCTCTACCAGGCATTCCGCCACGCGTTCTCCGATGGCGCGCCGCCCTATCCCGCGTTCGGCCAGAGAATCATCAATGGCTATCAGCCGATCCTCTACCGGGACGGGCTCGGCATCTCACTCGAGGTCACCGATCTCGGAGCCGGGAGCGCAAAAATGCTTGCCGGCCGCGGGCTGCATCTTCCGCCGGTCTACGTCGATTTCGAGATGCATGAGCGGATGATGTAACGGGATTGCGCCCCGGTTGTCTGCGGCATTCCGCTCCTCTTTGCTCGTCATCCTGAGGCGCGAGCTCTTGCGAGCCTCAAAGGATGAACGGCCCGGGTGCCGGCTGGGCCGTCGTGCTTCGAGACGCGCGTTCCGCGCTCCTCAGCATGACGGGGAGAGAGTTGAGCGCACGGCACCCAGGATAACCTCACGCCGGCACGTTGGGATCCGGCGTCACCTTCGGGTCGGGCTTGTTGACGAGATAGAGCCCGGCGATCACCAGCAGCGCGGCGACGCCGAACACCGCCGTCAACGTGTCGTGCATGATGAAATAGGCCGCGACGACGCCGAACAGCGGCGTGACGAAGGTGAAGGCCGACAGCTTGCTCGCGGAGTAGGTTTTCACCATCGCAAACCAGATGACGAACGTGCAGCCCACCACCCAGACCGCCTGATAGGCGAGCAGCGAGATCGACAGCGCGCTCGGCACATGCTCGATGCGCTCGCCCGCGATCCAGGCGGCGAGGCCGAGGATCGGAATCGAGATCGCGACCTGGTAGCCGAGCGCCTTTTCCGGCGCGGCCTTGCGCAAGCCCGTGCCCTTGGCGACCAGCGTAGTTGCCGCCCACAGCGCGCCGCCGCCGACCACCATGAGGTCGCCGAGCAGCACCTTGGCATCGACGTTCGGCTGCGGCACGCCGATCGCGAGCGCGACGCCGGCAAAGCTCAGCGCAAGCCCGCTCCACTGCACGGTCGAGAGACGCTCGCCGAGGAACTGGTGCGAGCCGAGCGCAACGAAGAACGGCGCGGTGTAGAGGAACACCGAGGCGCGCGAGGCCGAGGTGAAGACGAGGCCGGTGAAGATCAGCACGAACTCGCAGCCGAACATCAGCCCGGCGACGATCCCGGGGACGAGGGTGCCGTCGCGCTCGAAGAATTTGACGCCGCGCAGGTGGCCGACGATCAGCATCACCGGCAGCGCGCCGGCGGAGCGGATCATCGCCTGCAGCATCGGCGGCACGTCGGGCAGCGCAAGCTTGACCGCGAGCTGGTTGAAGCCCCAGCTCACGCACAGCATCAGCATCACGGCGATGGCGCCGGGCGGCAGCCCGTGTCCGACGCTGACGGGCCTTGTGACGCTGGCGGAGATCGCTTGGGTCGACATGTTTCCTCGCGGGCCGGCTTGGTGCCGTGTTGTTAATTGCCGGTTGGGCTCCCTCGCCCCGCTCTTGCGGGGAGAGGGTTGGGGTGAGGGGCCGTCGCCGCAAATTCGATAGAGGCGAGCGTGCGGAGAGTCCCCCTCACCCGAAATTCGCTACCGCGAATTTCGACCTCTCCCCGCAAGCGGGGCGAGGTAGCTCGAAAGCAGTGCGAGTTAGCTGAAACCATCGCGCCATCACGTCTTTTGGCAGTGCGCACAGGTGCCGGCGATCTCGACGACGGAGAGTTTCGGGATGAACCCCGAGGCCCGCGCCGCCGCGGTCAGGCTTTGCGCGACGGGGGCGGCCGGGATCTCGCCGACCGAGCCGCAATGGTCGCAGATCAAAAACGCCACCATCGAGGTCTCGTCATGGTCGTGCGCGCAGGCGAGGAAGGCGTTGCGGCTCTCGATGCGGTGGACGAGGCCGTTCTCCATTAGGAAGTCGAGCGCGCGGTAGACGGTAATCGGTGCCGGCCGCGGCATCGTCTTGGCCAGCTCGTCGATCACCTCATAGGCGCCGAGCGGGCGATGGCTCGACAGCAGCGCCTGCAGCACCTGACGGCGGATCGGGGTGAATTTCTGGCCGCGGCGCACACACACCTGCTCGGCATGCGCCATCGCGTCCGCGGCGCAGCGGCCGTGATCGTGGTCGGGGGCAGGAAATGTCGGCTTGGCCAGGCTCATTGCCTCGATATGTAGCATTTGCGCGCCCGTTCCCAAAGCCCGGCTCTCAACCCCGGTTCGCCGCCGCGTTGCAGCCATGCCCGCAATGCGGGGCAGCCTCGCGTTAACCCGGCATGCAGAAATCATAAGCAAGCTTATTATATCCCAAGCTTATGGAGGCAGGATCGATGCGCGGTTCGGTGGACACCGATTTCTTGTTTACGTTGGGCGAAGTGTTCCGGCTGATCCGCGTCTATGCCGACAAGGAGGCCGCACGCTACGGCATCACCCGCGCGCAATGGGCCGTGCTGTCCAAGGTGGAACGCCAGGAAGGGTTGAAACAGACCGAGCTCGCCGAGCTGCTCGAGGTGCAGCCGATCACGCTGACGCGGCTGATCGACAAGCTCTGCGACAATGGCTGGATCGAGCGCCGCAGCGACGAGAACGATCGCCGCGTCAACCGCCTCTATCTGAAGAAGGCCGCGCGCCCGCTGCTCGGCAAGCTCGCCGGCCTCCGCTCCGAACTCACCGCGACCGCGCTCGAGGGCATCAGCCCCGCTGACGCGTATCGCCTGCTCACCCAATTGGAATCGATCAAGGAAAACGTTCGCAATGCCGTCCAGACCCCAGCCGGCGAGCCCTCCCGAAAGGAACAGCGCTATGGCTGAACCCGTCCTCAAACTGGCCCCCGAGCAGAAGAGCAATCCGGGCGAGCCTGCGCCGTCGGGCAAGGCCAGCCGCGCGCCGCGCCGTCGCCTGATGGCCGGTCTGCGGCGCTATCGCCGCACGCTGCTGCTGGTCGTGCTGCCGACGCTCGCTGCGATCGGCGGCATCGTGTTCTATCTCAATGGCGGCCGCTATGTCGGCACCGACGACGCCTATGTCGGCGCGCAGAAGGTGCTGATCACGCCGGAAATCTCCGGCAAGATCGACAAGATCGTCGTGAAGGAAGGCCAGCACGTCAGGAAGGGCGACGAACTGTTCGAGATCGACCCCGTGCCGTTCCGCCTCGCGGTGGCGCAGGCCAAGGCCGCGCTCGACCAGACCAGGACCACCTATGACAACCTGGTCGACAACATCAAGATCAACGGCAGGATGCTGGAATTCGCCCAGCAGAGCATCGAATTGAAGAAGCGCGACGTCGAACGCAAGTCGACGCTGGCCAAGCAGAATTTCGGCTCGCAGCTCGACCTCGACAACGCGGCGAATGCGCAAGTGACGGCCGAGAGCCTGGCGCAATACATCAGGCAGCAGATCTCCAAGGACAAGACGCAGCTGCTCGGCGATATCGACCTGCCGATCGAACAGTTCCCGCCCTACGCCCAGGCCAAGGCCAAGCTCGACGACGCCCAGCGCAATCTCGACCACACCGTGCTGCGCGCGCCGATGGACGGCGTCGCGACCCAGGTCGACCAGATCCAGCTCGGCCGCTTCGTCGCCGCCGGCTCGCCGGTGTTCTCGATCATCGACGTCGACCATCCCTGGGTCGACGCCAATCCGAAGGAAAGCGACTTCACCTATGTCGCGGTCGGCCAGCCGGTTGAGCTCGACGTCGACGCGTTCCCCAACCATCGGTTCAAGGGCAAGGTCGGCTCGCTGTCGCCCGGCACCGGCGCACAGTTCGCGATCCTGCCGCCGCAGAACGCGACCGGCAACTTCGTCAAGGTGGTGCAGCGCGTGCCGGTGCGGATCTATTTCGACGAGAACGATCCGTTCGTGAAGAAGCTGAAAGCCGGCATGAGCGTCTACGCGACGATCGACACCAACCACCGCCGCACGCTGGCCGGCCTGCTCGGGCTGGCGCCGGCCTCGGCGCACCCGGACCACGAGTAGAGAGAAGAAGCGGTCGATCATCGACCGCAGAGACAGTGCGCCCCCTCTCCCGCTTGCGGGGGAGCGGGTTTCCAGCGCTCGAACAGGACCGACCTGAATGAATGCACCGTCACCATCCGCCGTACCCGGCATGCGCCGGAACATGGTGACGATCTGCGCGATGACCGCGACGATCATGCAGGCGCTCGACACCACGATCGCCAACGTCGCGCTGCCCTATATGCAGGGCTCGCTGTCGGCCTCGCAGGACCAGATCAACTGGGTGCTGACCTCCTACATCGTCGCGGCCGCGATCATGACCGCGCCGGTGGGCTGGATCGCCAACCGCTATGGCCGCAAGCGCATCTTCATCATCTGCTCGGCCGGCTTCACCGTCGCCTCGGTGTTCTGCGGCCTGGCGCAGGACATCAACCAGATGGTGCTGTTCCGCCTGCTGCAGGGCGTGTTCGGCGCGGCGCTGGTGCCGCTGTCGCAGGCCGTGATGCTCGACTCTTACGCGCTGCATGAGCGCGCGAAAGCGATGTCGATCTGGGGCATGGGCGTGATGATGGGCCCGATCATGGGGCCCTCGCTCGGCGCCTGGCTGACCGAGACCTATTCCTGGCACTGGGTGTTCTTCGTCAACCTGCCATTCGGCGCCATCACCGTGCTCGGCCTTGCCGTCTTCATGGACGAGACCAAGCAAGACCTCAATCTGCGCTTCGACTGGTTCGGGTTCGGCGCGCTCGCGGTCGCGATCGGTTCGCTGCAGCTCGCGCTCGACCGCGGCGAGCAGCTCGGCTGGCTGGAATCCAACGAGATCATGATCGAATTCATCGTCTCCGCGATCGGCTTCTACTATTTCTTCGCCCATTCGCTGACGACCAGCCGGCCGTTCATCCAGTTCGCGCTGTTCAAGGACAAGAACTTCCTCGGCGGCTGCGTGTTCATGACTGTCATGGGCCTCGTGCTGTATTCGACGATGGCGCTGTCCTCGCCCTATCTGCAGAACGTGGTCGGCTACCCGATCATCACCGCGGGCCTGTTGTTGGCGACCCGCGGCGCCGGCACCTTCGTCGCGATGATGCTGGTCGGCCGCATGATGCGCTACATCGAGGCGCGCACGCTGATCGTCTCCGGCCTCGCGCTGACCGCGGCCTCGTTGTTCCAGATGACCGGCTGGACCGACATGACGCAGGCCAACGAGATCATCGTCGTCAGCGTGATCCAGGGCTTCGGCTTCGGCCTCGTGTTCGTGCCGCTGTCGACGGTGGCGTTCATGTCGCTGCCCAACCATCTGCGCACCGACGGCACCTCGATGCTGACGCTGTTGCGCAACGTCGCAAGCTCGGTCGGCATCTCGATCGTGATCGCGCAGCTGACGGAAGGCGGACGGCGGATCTACGCAAAGCTGTCGGAGCAGATCAATCCGTTCAACCACGCGCTGCAGATGCCCGACGTATCGGGCATGATCAACCTCAACACCGATGCCGGCCGCGCGATGGCCGACAAGATGGTGGCGGCGCAGTCGCAGATCATCGCGTTCTCGCACGACTACCAGCTGGTGATGCTGTTCATCCTGGTCTCGATCCCGCTCGCGCTGATGATCGGCTCGACCAAGGCCACGCTGCGCGCGCAGTCGGCGCCATCGGATCATGCCGCGGTGATGGAGTAGGTTTTCGCCCTACGTTCTCCGAGTGTCGGGGCGATTGGTCACACCGTCATCCTGAGGCGCGAGCACTTGCGAGCCTCGAAGGATGCACGGCCCCGTTGGTGGCCGTCGACCCTTCGAGACGCGCTACGCGCTTCTCAGGGTGACGGTGAAAGAGTGAGGACGCCCCCTCCGAAAGCGCAAGACGCCGCAGCCGCAAGCCGCGTTGACTTTCCGACCTTGCCTCCCAATACTCCGCGAAAACAAACAGACCCGTCATACAACTGACGGTTTCAGGGGAGGACGCGATGCCGACTTCACGCAGGACGCTGCTGAAGACTTCAGCGGCTGCCGCCGCTGCTTTCAGCTTGGATTGGACACGGGCGCAGGCGCAGGCCGAGACGGTCCGGATCGGTGTGATCTACGACCTGACCGGCCCGTTCGCCGCCGGCGGCTCGGTCGCCTCCTCGATCGGCACCCAGATCGCGATCGACCTCGTCAACGAGAAGGGCGGCATCGGTGGCAAGTACAAGATCGCGCCGGTCAACGTCGATTCCCAGAGCAAGCCTGATGTCGCGATCAACGAGGCCAATCGCCTGATCGACCAGGAGAAGGTCGACATCCTCAACGGCGTGTTCGCAAGCTCCCACGCGGTGCCGCTCGCCGCCAAGGTCGAGCAGCAGAAGCGGATCCTGTGGATCACGACCGCAGTCTCGACCGCCGTGTTCAAGGACAAGAACCTGCAATACGTATTCCGCGCGCAGATCCATTCCGACCAGTACGGCCAGGCCTTCGCGAGCTTCATCAACGAGCACGCCAAGGCCAAGCTCGGCATGGAGCCGAAGGACGTTAAGGTGGCGCTGATCCATGAGGACGGACCCTATGGCGTCGGCGTCGCCGCCGCGGACGAAGCCTTCGCCAAGGAGGTCGGGCTCCAGGTCGCGCTGAAGGAGGGCTATTCCGCCTCCGCGCCCGATCTCTCGGTGCTGGTCACCAAGCTGAAGCGCGCCAAGGCCGACGTGATCTCGCATGCCGGCTACAATCCCGACATCACGCTGTTCCTGCGCCAGGCACGCGAGAGCGGGCTGAAGTTCAAGATGCTGTTCGGCGCCGGCGCAGGCTACAGCCAGCTCGACAAGCTGCGCGCGACCTTCGGCGCCGACATCGACAATTTCTGCAACATCGATCCGGTGCCGGCGCAGCTGCTCGATCCCGCCAAGCTCGCGCCGGGAATCGGCGACCTCACCAAGACCATGGTCGCGCGCTACCGCGAGAAGACCAATGCGACCGAAGTGCCGCCGCACTGCTCGATGGGCTTCAACCAGACCTGGATCCTGCTCAACAATGTGCTGCCGGTCGCCAAGGAGAAGTACGGCGGCTTCGATCCCGAGGCGATCCGCAAGGCGGCGCTCGACGTCGACATCCCCGCAGGGGGCACCATCCAGGGCTATGGCGTGAAGTTCTATCCGCCGGGCACGCCGCTGTCCGGCCAGAACGAGCGCTCGACGCCGGTCGTGATGCAGAACGCCGGCGAGCGCATCACCGTGGTGTGGCCGACCAATATCCGCACGCAGGATCCGGTATTCCCGCTGCCGAAGGGATCGGTCTACGCGGCGTAGCGTGGCGACGAGGCGAGACTGCCGCCGCATCGGGGCTGCGCTCCCTCGCCCCGCTGTTGCGGGGAGAGGGTTGGGGTGAGGGGCTTCTCTCCGCGAATGCGATCGCGATGAGACCTGTACCCCCTCACCCGGATTGCATCTGGCGATGCAATCCGACCTCTCCCCGCAAGCGGGGCGAGGTGAGGTGAGATGTCGCCTCGCCGCTCGAGCGAATGACGCGGTGACAACCTCTCATCCGGCGCGCTGTGCGCGCCACCTTCTCCCACAAGGGGAGAAGGGAAGAGCAGCCGCAGGGTAACCAAAAGGAGTGCGACGACGTACCAGACTCACATGCTGCTCTCGACTCCGTCATCCTGAGGTGCGAGCGGAGCGAGCCTCGAAGGATGGACGGCCCGACATACGCACTATGGGACGAGAGCAATCACGCTGCTCCTCCCGCGCCGTTACAACACCACCCGCCTGCCCTCATCCGCCGCCCAGTAGCCGGCGTAATTTACCCTGGTCGTCTCATACGCCAGCGCGAGGTCCGCGAGGGGCTGCCGCCCGGTCGCGACGCATTCCATGAAATCCTGGATCTCCTGCAGGTAGCCGCGGGTCCATTCCTCCTCGAGGCAGACATATTGCCAGCCAGTTTTGCGATCGACCTTTTCGGTGATGTAGACCGAGGCGAGCTTCTCCTCGCTCGTCTGGTAGCTGGTCAGATGCGTGTTCGGGGTGATGTTGGCAAACAGTGAGCCGCCGCTCGTATAGGTCTCGATCAAATTGCGCACGCCGCCCATGATCATGTCGCCGGAGAACACCGTTGCCTTGGTGCCGTCGGAGAAGGTTGCGGTCAGCGTGCCCCAATCCTCGACATCGACAGGATTGGCCTTGATGTAGGCGCGCTCCTCGGATTTAAGGCCGGCGGTGACATTGCCGACGTCGCAGGTGACGCTGGCGACCGTGATGGTCTCGCCGCGCGCTTTGGCCTCGACCTGCTTGAGATAGAGCACCGCCGACAGGGGATGACAGCCCATCCGGATCAGCGAGCCGCCGCCGGTCATCGCCCACTCGGCGGCATGCGCCGCATGCGAGCCGGAATGGCTCTCCTCGCCCTTCATGAACAGGATCTTGTCGCCTGTCGCGCGGATGATCTCCGCGGTCTTGGTCACCGCCGGTGCGTAGATCCAGTCCTCCGCATACATGAAGAGTTGTCCGCTTCGCTCGATCGCGGCGCGGGTCACCTCCATCTCCTCCATCACCCGCTGGTACATCAGCGCTTTCGGCACATGCCTGCCGATCGGCGCCTTGTCGCCGTCGCGGCCGAAATAGCCGCTGAACGGCTTCTCGCAGATCACGTGCTTGCCGGCCTGCATTGCCTCGACGATCATCGCGGCGTGAAGGTTCGGCGGCGTGCAAATGTCGATCACGTCAAGCTCGCGGTCGGCGATCAGCTCGGCGAAGCTGCGATAGGCGTTCGGGATTGCGTGCTTGCGGGCGAACGCATTGACATGATCGCCGCGCGCCGCGACCGCCCTCACCTCGACGTCGACGCCATAGACGCGCCGGTAGGCAACCATATGCAGCTCCGACACGAAGCCGCAGCCGGCCAGCCCGATCCTGATTTTTGTCATTTTGTCTCCGCCCCTCAGGCGGGCGCAGAGTAGCGTGCGGCCATCACCGCGTCGAACGCATTTGCCATGACATCCGTCGAAGGCATCATTGTCGTGAACAATTCGAACGCGTCCGCTGCTGCGTAGATCGCAAGATCGCGCCCGGTCAGAACTTTGGCGCCCTTGGCCTTGGCCGCCAACAGCAGCGGCGTCCACAGCGGCGTGTAGACGGCGTCGGCGACCCACATCGACGGATGCAACAAGCCGTCCGGCACAGGACTGTCGCGGCTCGGCAGCATGCCGACCGGCGTTGCGTTGACGACGCCGGTCGCGCCATCGACCGCGCCCTCGACGCCGGCGACACCACGAACCGCATGACGGCCGGCCAACTGACCGGCCAGCCGCGCGACCTTCGCGGCATCGGCATCGAAGATGCGGAGCTCACCAACGCCGAGGATGGCGAGCGCGAAGGCGATTGCCTTGCCGACGCCGCCGGTACCGATCAGCGCGATCGGGCCGCGCGGCGCTGACGCAAGCAGCGGCGCGATTGCGCGCGCAAAGCCGGTCGCGTCGGTGTTGTGTCCGACCAGCCGCGTGCGATCGACGACGATGGTGTTGACCGCGCCGATCGCACGCGCATCGGGTGCGAGATCGTCGAGCAGCTCGACTACCGCCTCCTTGTAGGGAAAGGTGACATTGACGCCGGCAAAGCCGAGCCGCCGGATGCCGTCGAGCATCGCGCGCAGCTCGTCGCGGCCGGCGCCGTTGACCTCGATGAGCTGGTAGTGGACGCGAACGCCGAGCGCTGCTGCGGCCGCTTCGTGCATCGCAGGCGCCGCCGAATGCGCGATCGGATAGCCAATCAGCCCCGTCAGGAAACGGTCGCGCATTGTCCCTCACGTCAGTCGCGTTCAGCTCATGCGGTCGAGCCGAGCATAGCTGTCTTCCATGCCGTGCTCCATGCCGGTCGCGAGCATCGCTGCGCGCGTTTCGGCATCCGGCAAGGTCATCCGCATCGTCATCAAGGTGCCGTCGCCGTCGGGCGCAAAGCGCGTCTCGACATGATTGTCCGGCGTCGGATCCGGCAGATGCATGCGCTCGACATGCACGATGCGGCTGAACGGTTCGAGCGCGAGATATTCGCCGGTCAAATGAAAGCCGCCGCCCTTCCCGTCGGTCCATTCGTAGCGGATCCTGCCGCCGGGCTTCGCCTCGCTGATGCAGACCGGCATGGTCCAGCCGTCGGGACCGAGCAGCCATTTCTGCAACAGCTCCGGCTCGGTATGCGCCCGATACACCGCCTCCGGCGGCGCGACGAAGCGCCTGGTCACGACGACATAGCGGTCGCCTTCGGTCTTCAGCGTCAACTTGCTCATGGGGATACCCTTCACTGCTCAGGCTTCATTGTGGCCAGCACACCGTCCAGCCGGTCGTAATTGGTTTCCAGCGCACGGCGCAGCATGCCGAGCCATTGATCGATCTCGGTAACCGCTGATGGCGCCAGCCGGCACGGTCGCTTGGTGCCCTCGATCCGCCGCACGATCAGGCCGGCGCCCTCGAGCACCTTGAGATGGCGGGAGATCGCGGGCTGGGTCATGTCAAACGGCTCGACTAGCTCCATCACAGTCGCCTCGCCCAGCGCGAGGCGCGCCAGGATCGCCCGGCGGGTCGGGTCGGCGAGCGCGGAAAAGGCGGCGTCGAGGTTGGCCATGCTTTATCTCTCATCGGTTATATAATAACCTTATTATGTAACCGATGCCGCATGTTCAAGCCAAATCCGCTGCGGCGAACGCGCGCAGCGGATTTTTCGGCCGTCCCCCAAAGTTGGATTGGCGCGCCGCTGGCGGCGCGCAGCTAGACGTCGAAGAACACGGTCTCGTTGTCGCCCTGCAGATGGATGTCGAAGGTGTAGACGCTGCCCGCGCCGGCCTTGCGCCTGGCGATCAGCGTCGCGCGTCGATCGGCCGGCACCAGCGCCAGCGTGGAATCTGTGGCGTTGCCGGCTTCATCTTCGAAATAGATCCGGGTGTAGAGGTGCAGCAGCATGCCGCGCGCGAACACCGCGAGCCCGATATGCGGCGCCTGCGGCTTGCCGTCGGCATCCGGCACCACGCCCGGCTTGATGGTGTCGAAGGCGTAGCCACCGCTCTTGTCGGTGCCGCAGCGGCCAAAGCCCTTGAAACTCGAATTGGGCAGCGCGCGCGCATCCTGCGGATCGGAGAAGCGGCCCTGGCTATCGGCCTGCCAGATCTCCAGCATGCAGTCCGGGATCACGGCGCCGTCGCCGTCATAGACCTTGCCCTCGACGCGGATGCGCTCACCCGAGACGTCAGGCGTCAGAAGGTTGTTGGTAAAAGCGTCGTTCCATTCATATTCGCCGTTCGGCGTCAGGCCATACTTGAAATAGGGGCCGACGGTCTGCGAAGGCGTGATTCCATCAGGACGCGGGTTCGACACGTTACTTGGTCTCCATCGGCGTGGCACTCTGCCCGCGCAGCACGATATCGAAGCGGTAGCACAGCGCCCATTCCGGCTTGGTGTTCTCGAGATCGAACGACGAGATCATCCGCGCCCGCGCCTTCTCGTCCGTCACCGAGTTGAAGATCGGATCGAACGGGAACAGCGGATCGCCCGGGAAGTACATCTGGGTCACCAGCCGCGAGACGAACGCGTGGCCGAACACCGAGAAGTGGATATGCGCGGGCCGCCAGGCGTTATGGTGATTGCCCCAGGGATAGGCGCCGGGCTTGATGGTGATGAACTTGTAATAGCCCTTGGCATCGCTCTGGGTGCGGCCGGCACCCGTGAAGTTGGGATCGAGCGGCGCCGGGTGCTGATCGACGACATGAATGTAGCGGCCGCAGGCATTGGCCTGCCACAGCTCGACCAAGGTGTTTGGCACGCCGCGGCCGTCCTCGTCGAGCACATAGCCGTGCACGATGATGCGCTCGCCGAGCGGCTCGCCCCTGGCCTGGATGGTGAGGTCGTTGTCGTGCGCGCGCACGGTCTCATGACCATAGACCGGCCCGGTCAGCTCCGAGAGCGTGTGCCGCATCGGGATCAGCGGCTTTGAGGGTACGCGCTTGATCGCGCTGCGGTACGCCGGCGACAGGCGCGCCGGATGGACGCTGTTCGAAGCGACCGGATAGATCAATGTCATGCGTATTCTCCGGACCGGATTGCCGCCGGCGCCCAACGTCAGGCCGGCGCCTTGAAATCGTAGGAGATGCGCCCGGCCGGCAGATAAAATAGCGCGATGACCGCGCCGCCCCTGACCTCCGGATAGTGCAGGCTGCCGGGATCCGGCGCGGTCCAGCCCGGTCCCTGCCAGCCCTGCAGCCCCTTCAACTGCGCGCCCTTGTCGAGGGGAACGACGAGGTTGAGCTCGCCATAGGGGTGACCATGATATTGCCCGCGCAGCACGTCGTGATCGTCCTCGTCCTTGATGCGGCGCGGATCGGTGCTGTTCATGTAGACCGCGGTGATGCTGAACTGGAACGTCTCGGGGACCGGCTCGAGGATGCGGCTGCGCCGATAGTTCGGACCTTCCACCTCCTGGTTCGCCGCCCAGCCCTCCTCGACTCCCATTTTGATCAGGCGGGCCAGATCCTGGTACAGCGCGCTGTCCTCTCCATAGGTCTCGTTGAGCCATCGCTCCATCGCCGCGCTCGGCGTCATGTCCTTGACCTCGCGCAGAAACGGAATGCTGCGTTCGATAAGCTGTTCCCGGCTTCCCATGACTTTCTCCTGTCTAATCCTCGAAACCCTTGAAGGAGGCGAATGCCTCCAGTTCCGCGCGCGGCATCAGCCGCGTGCGTGACCGCTCCCTGGGGTGGCCCATCGAGATCCCGCAGGCCACCATCTGCTCGGCGGGGATCGACAGCAGCGGACGCAAGATCCGATGGAATCTGGCGAAGGTCTCCTGCGGACAGGATTGCAGCCCGCGTCCGACCGCCGCCAGCATCACGTTCTGGATGAACATGCCGAGATCGAGCCAGCTTCCCATCGCGAGACGCCGATCGATGGTGACGATCAACCCAACCGGCGCGCCGAAGAACATGAAGTTCTTTGCGGTCTGCCGGCTCCTCGCCTCAGCGTCGCTTTGCGCGATCCCGAGCGTGTCATAGAACAATCGCCCGAACTCCTGACGACGGCCGAGATACGGCTCGGGGAAAGCGCTGGCGTAGTATTGATATTCGGAGACGTGCTCGTTCGGCTCGTTCTCATACGCATCCAGCAGCGCAGCCGACACCTCGGTCTTGGCGACGCCGGCGAGCACGTAGACGTGCCAGGGCTGGATGTTCGCGCCGCTCGGCGCGAACCGCGCCACGCGCAGGATCTGCTCGATGGTCGATCGGGAGACCGGACTGCCGGAGAACTCGCGGCACGACAGCCGGCCGGCGATCACCTCGTCGATTGGATTGCGTGCGGCTCCGCACGCCACATCCCGGTCGATCACGACTTCTTCACGAGCGAGCATCCGCCGTCCTCCATCGGTCTGAAGGCCTCTTCACCCGGGATGGTGGCCAGCAGCTGGTAGTAGTCGAACTGGTATTTCGACTCTGCCGGCGACTTGACGCGGAACAGATACATGTCGCGGACCAGCCGGCCGTCGGGACGGATCCTGCCGTTGCGGGTCATGAAATCGTTGACCGGCAATTCGCGCATCTTGGCCGCGACCGTCGGCCCATCAAGCGTGCCGGCGGCTTCGACCGCCTTGAGGTAGTGCATGACAGCACCATAGGTGCCGGCGTGGATCATGGTGGGCACTTTCTTCGTCTTCTCGATGAAGCGCTTCGACCATGCCCGCGTCTCGTCGTTGAGGTCCCAGTAGAACGCCGAGCTCAGCATCAGGCCTTGCGCACTCTGCAGCCCAAGGCTGTGAATGTCGGCGATGAAGACGATCAGGCCGGCAAGCTTCTGCCCGCGCGTCACCCCGAACTCGCCGGCCTGCTTCACGGCGTTGATGAAGTCGCCGCCGGCGTCGGCGAGCGCGATCACGTCGGCCCTGGAGGCCTGCGCCTGCAGCAGGAAGGACGAGAAATCGGGAGTGTTGATCGGGTGTTTCACGGCGCCGACCACCTTGCCGCCGGTCGTGTCGATCACCTTGCGGCTGTCGGCCTCGAGCTGCGCACCGAGCGAATAGTCGGCCGAAAGAAAGAACCAGGACTTGGCGCCGAGGCGCGAAATCGCCTTCGTAGCCCCCTGCGACAGCGCGTAGGTATCGTAAGTCCAGTGGATGCCGGTCGGCGAGCACTCGTCGCCGGTCAGCCGGGACGTTGCCGCGCCGGTGGCGAGAAACAGCTTCTTCTTGTCGCGCGTGATGCCCTGCACCGCCAGTGCGACCGCGGAATTCGGGACGTCGAGGATGGCTTCGACGTTGTCGTTCTCCAGCCAGCGCCGGGCAATCGCCGAGCCGATATCCGCCTTGTTCTGATGATCGCCGGCAACGATCTCGATCGGGCGGCCGAGCACCTTGCCCTTGAAATCGTCCACCGCCATTTGCGCCGCGACCACCGAGCCCTGGCCGCCATTGTCAGCGTACAGCGACGACATGTCGGTCAGCACGCCGAGCCTGACCGGCCCGTTCTGTGCAATCGCCGACGTCGCCGTCGCCACCAGCATCAACGCCAGTCCGATTGATTTACGCGCGCCACTTCGGGCCAACATCACCCAGGCCTTCATCGCTTTTCTCCTCCCAACCCGGCGCCGGCAATCTTGGCCAGAACGCCGCGTTGCGGAAGTGAAAGTCTTGCAGAGTGATCCTGAACCGGCTTCAGATGGCAGGTGGTGACGACACGGCTATACGCTCGTGGAGAATCCGCTCGGTTGCATCCGCCAGATGCCTGGCCTTAACTGCCGTCGATCGCGGAATTTTGCCGAGGCGAGCGATCTGCCGTAGACGGGGACTCTCAACGTGTCCGTTTCCTTCAAGACCCTGGATCTGAATCTGCTCAAGGTATTCGACGCCGTCATGGAGGAGCGCAGCGTGCTGCGGGCCAGCCAGAAGGTCGCGCTGAGCCAGTCCGCTGTCAGCCACTCTCTGGCGCGGCTGCGCGAGATGCTGGATGACGACCTGTTCGTGCGCACGGCCACCGGCATGCAGCCGACCGCGCGCGCGTTGACGATGGCGCCGCAGGTTCGCCAGGCGCTGCGATCGCTGGAGGCCGCGGTCGAGCTGCCGACCTTCGCTCCAGCAGCCTCCACCAAGCCGTTCACGCTGGCCGCCAACGACTTCACGACGATGGTGCTGGCGCCGCCGCTCCTGAAGATCCTGGGCCGGGAAGCTCCTGCGATCGACCTCACCATCAAGCCGGTGACGCGGATCGATCTTGCCGAGCAGATCGACCTCGGCCGCATCGACGTCGCGATCGGCGTGTTCTCGTCGCCGCCGAGCCGTTTCCGCACGGCGCTGCTGTTCGAATATAATGATGTGCTGATCGTCGGCAAAAGGCGCAAGCTTGGCCGGCTCGACAAGGCAAAGCTCGCGACCTTGCCGTTGGTCGTGGTGTCCTTTGGCGGTGAGCAGGAAGGCGCGATTGGCGGCTTCATCTCCGAGCGCGGACTCGCCAGGCGTTCGGAGATGTACGATCGCCCCGCGCTCGAACGGGCGCTGTCCGACAGCGACCGGCCGCCGCGGATCGCGGTCTCGCTGCCGCACTTCCTTGCCCTGCCCGCACTGCTGATCGATTCCGAGTTGGCTGCGATCGTCCCGCGGCCGCTGGCGCGTGCACTCGAGCAGGCACATGCGATCACGACCTATGAACTGCCTTACACCACGACGCCCGTGGAGGTTCGGCTGCTCTGGCACGAACGCGTCGAGGACGAGCCTTCGCACGAATGGCTTCACGAGGTGCTCCGGCGCGCCACCGAAGAGCTGCGGCGCGGCGGCTAGCGGCCGGGCTAGACGTCGAAAAACACCGTCTCGTTGTCGCCCTGCAGATGGACGTCGAAGGTGTAGACGTTGCCCGCGCCGGCGTTGCGCCTGGCGATCAGCGTCGCGCGTCGATCGGCCGGCACCAGCGCCAGCGTGGAATCTGTGGCGTTGCCGGCTTCATCTTCGAAATAGATCCGGGTGTAGAGGTGCAGCAGCATGCCGCGCGCGAACACCGCGAGCCCGATATGCGGCGCCTGCGGCTTGCCGTCGGCATCCGGCACCACGCCCGGCTTGATGGTGTCGAAGGCGTAGCCACCGCTCTTGTCGGTGCCGCAGCGGCCAAAGCCCTTGAAACTCGAATTGGGCAGCGCGCGCGCATCCTGCGGATCGGAGAAGCGGCCCTGGCTATCGGCCTGCCAGATCTCCAGCATGCAGTCCGGGATCACGGCGCCGTCGCCGTCATAGACCTTGCCCTCGACGCGGATGCGCTCACCCGAGACGTCAGGCGTCAGAAGGTTGTTGGTAAAAGCGTCGTTCCATTCATATTCGCCGTTCGGCGTCAGGCCATACTTGAAATAGGGGCCGACGGTCTGCGAAGGCGTGATTCCATCAGGACGCGGGTTCGACACGTTACTTGGTCTCCATCGGCGTGGCACTCTGCCCGCGCAGCACGATATCGAAGCGGTAGCACAGCGCCCATTCCGGCTTGGTGTTCTCGAGATCGAACGACGAGATCATCCGCGCCCGCGCCTTCTCGTCCGTCACCGAGTTGAAGATCGGATCGAACGGGAACAGCGGATCGCCCGGGAAGTACATCTGGGTCACCAGCCGCGAGACGAACGCGTGGCCGAACACCGAGAAGTGGATATGCGCGGGCCGCCAGGCGTTATGGTGATTGCCCCAGGGATAGGCGCCGGGCTTGATGGTGATGAACTTGTAATAGCCCTTGGCATCGCTCTGGGTGCGGCCGGCACCCGTGAAGTTGGGATCGAGCGGCGCCGGGTGCTGATCGACGACATGAATGTAGCGGCCGCAGGCATTGGCCTGCCACAGCTCGACCAAGGTGTTTGGCACGCCGCGGCCGTCCTCGTCGAGCACATAGCCGTGCACGATGATGCGCTCGCCGAGCGGCTCGCCCCTGGCCTGGATGGTGAGGTCGTTGTCGTGCGCGCGCACGGTCTCATGACCATAGACCGGCCCGGTCAGCTCCGAGAGCGTGTGCCGCATCGGGATCAGCGGCTTCTGCGGCGAACGCTTCACGGTGGAGCGATAGTCCGGCGACAGCCGCGCCGGATGGGCCGCAAGCGATTGCAGCGGGTACAACAAGGTCATGGCGAATTCCTCCGCGGCCCACGCGCCCGGTGAGCTCACGTCAGATCATTATAATGCATAACCAATTTGGGGAAGGGCTGTTTTCAGCCCCTCCAAGCCATTGGCTTAATTAAGTTTTTCGATCGCGACCGCAACGCCCTGACCGACTCCGACGCACATAGTTGCCAAGGCAAGCTTCCCGCCCCGCTTCTCCATGCCGTGCACGGCGGTCAAGACCAGCCGCGCGCCGCTCATGCCGAGCGGGTGGCCGAGCGCGATCGCACCGCCATGCGGATTGACGAAATCGGCGTCTTCCTTGACGCCGAGCTGGCGCAGGCAGGCGATACCCTGCGAGGCGAAGGCCTCGTTGAGCTCGATCAGGTCGAAGTCCGACACCTTGATGCCGAGGCGTTCGACCAACTTCTTCGTTGCCGGCACCGGACCGATGCCCATGATGCGCGGCGGCACCGCGGCCGAGGCAAGGCCGAGGATTTTTGCGCGCGGCGTCAGGCCGTGCTTCTTCACCGCGGCTTCGGAAGCGAGGATCATCGCGGCGGCGCCGTCATTGACGCCGGACGCGTTGCCCGCGGTCACTGTGCCCGGATTGCGCACGATCGGCTTCAGCTTGGCGAGACCTTCGAGCGTGGTCTCCGGACGCGGATGCTCGTCCTTGTCGACGGTGATCGGGCCGGCCTTGCCGCCGGGCACTTGGATCGGAACGATCTCCTCGGCGAAATAGCCCGACGCAATCGCCGCGCCCGCACGCTGCTGCGAGCGGATCGCCATCGCATCCTGATCGGCGCGCGACACCTGGAATTCCTCAGCGACGTTCTCGCCGGTCTCTGGCATCGCATCGACGCCGTACTGCGCCTTCATCAGCGGATTGATGAAGCGCCAGCCGATTGTGGTGTCGTAGATCTCGGACGAACGCGAGAAGGCTTCCGCGGCCTTGCCCATCACGAACGGCGCGCGCGTCATCGATTCGACGCCGCCCGCGATCGCGAAATCGATCTCGCCGGCGCGGATGGCGCGGCCCGCAGCGCCGACTGCATCGAGGCCGGAGGCGCAGAGCCGGTTCAGGGTCTGGCCGGGAACCGACTCTGGCATGCCTGCGAGCAGCAGCGCCATGCGCGCAACGTTGCGGTTGTCTTCGCCGGCCTGGTTGGCGCAGCCGAAATAGACCTCGTCAACCTCGTTCCAATTGAGCGTCGGGTGCTTGGCCATCAGCGCCTTGATCGGGGCCGCCGCGAGATCGTCGGCGCGTACTTTGGCGAGCGAGCCGCCGAAACGGCCGATCGGGGTCCGGACGGCATCGCAAATGAACACATCACGCATTGAATCTCTCCCTGAATGCCGCGACTTAGGCGCTGGATCTGCTGGAACTTGAGATCGGTTTTAGGAGCGTGCCCGCGGCAGGTCAATTGATGCGGCTGCGCGCCCCGCACGCATTGCCGTGAGGGCTGACATAATTGGCGCGTGGACAGGGTGGAAAACCCCGACTTCGCGGATAGGACCGCGCGACGAAATTTTGTAGTTTCCGCCCCCTCATGACAGTCCAGCAGCCCATCCCCGTTCCGCCCGAGCCCGCTCCTGCCGCCGAGGCGCCGTCGCGCGTCACGCCGATGATGGAACAGTATCTGGAAATCAAGGCCGCCCATCCCGGCCTGCTGCTGTTCTACCGGATGGGCGACTTCTACGAACTGTTCTTCGAGGATGCGGAGATCGCCTCCCGGACGCTCGGCATCGTGCTGACCAAGCGCGGCAAGCATCAGGGCATGGACATCCCGATGTGCGGCGTTCCGGTCGAACGCTCCGAAGATTACCTGCATCGCCTGATCGGCGCCGGCCATCGTGTCGCGGTGTGCGAGCAGACGGAAAATCCCGCGGAGGCCAAAGCCCGCGGCAACAAGAGCGTGGTCCGCCGCGGCGTGGTGCGGCTGGTGACGCCGGGCACGCTGACCGAAGACACCCTGCTCGACGCCCGCACCAACAATTACTTGATCGCGATCGCGCGCGCCCGCGGCTCGGCCGGTGCGGATCGTCTTGGCCTTGCCTGGATCGACATTTCGACCTCCGAATTCATGGTGACGGAGTGTGCGACCGCGGAGCTCGCGGCGACGCTGGCGCGCATCAATCCGAACGAGGCCATCGTCACCGATGCGCTCTACAGCGACAGCGAGCTGGCGCCGACCTTGCGCGAACTGCCGTCGGTGACGCCGCTGACCCGCGACGTGTTCGACAGCGCCACCGCCGAGCGGCGACTCTGCGACTATTTCGCGGTCGCGACCATGGACGGCCTGTCAGCGATGTCGCGACTGGAGGCGACCGCCGCAGCCGCGGCCGTCACCTATATCGACCGCACCCAGGTCGGCAAACGTCCGCCGCTGTCGCCGCCGGCGCGCGAGGCCGCCGGCACCACGATGGCGATCGATCCGGCGACCCGCGCCAACCTCGAACTGACCCGCACGCTGGCCGGCGAGCGTCGCGGCTCGCTGCTCGATGCGATCGACTGCACCGTCACCGCGGCCGGCTCGCGCCTCCTGGCACAGCGCCTTGCCGCGCCGCTGACCGACGTTGCCGTGATCGCGCGGCGGCTCGATGCCGTCTCGGCCTTCGTCGCGGATTCCGCGGCGCGCGAGGACGTCAGGACCGTGCTGCGCGCGGCGCCCGACATGTCGCGCGCGCTGGCGCGGCTCTCGGTCGGCCGCGGCGGCCCGCGCGATCTCGCCAGCCTGCGCGACGGCATCCTCGCCGCCGACCAGGCGCTGGAGCTGCTGGCGCAGCTTTCCAATCCGCCGGCCGAGGTTTCGACCGTGATGGCGGCGCTACAGCGTCCCTCGCGCGATCTGGCGCAGGAATTCTCCCGCGCACTCTCCGAGCAGCTTCCGCTGATCAAGCGCGACGGCGGTTTCGTCCGCGAGGGTTATGAGGCCGCGCTCGACGAAAGCCGCAATTTGCGCGACGCCTCGCGCCTCGTCGTCGCCGCGATGCAGGCGCGTTATGCCGAGGATACCGGCATCAAGACGCTGAAGATCCGGCACAACAACGTGGTCGGCTATTTCGTCGAGGTCACCGCGCAGCACGGCGACAAGCTGTTCGCGCCGCCGCTGAATGCAACCTTCATCCATCGCCAGACGCTGGCCGGGCAGGTCCGCTTCACCACCGCAGAGCTCGGCGAGACCGAGGCCAAGATCGCCAATGCCGGCGAGCGCGCGCTCAATCTCGAGCTCGAGATCTTCGAACGCCTGAGCGCGATGGCGCTCGCGGCGAGCGATGATCTGCGCAACGCCGCGCATGCCTTTGCGATGCTCGACGTCGCGACGTCATTGGCCAAGCTTGCGATCGACGACAATTACGTGCGGCCCGATGTCGACGGCTCGCTCGGCTTTGCGATCGAGGGCGGACGGCATCCGGTGGTCGAGCAGGCACTGAAGCGCGACGGCCAGCCGTTTATCGCCAATGCCTGCGACCTGTCGCCGGCGCCGGGCCAGAAATCCGGTCAGCTCTGGCTGATCACCGGTCCGAACATGGCCGGCAAGTCGACCTTCCTGCGCCAGAATGCGCTGATCGCGCTCTTGGCACAGATCGGCTCTTACGTGCCGGCGTCGCGGGCGCGGCTCGGCATCGTCGACCGGCTGTTCTCGCGCGTCGGCGCCGCCGACGACCTGGCGCGCGGACGCTCGACCTTCATGGTCGAGATGGTCGAGACCGCGGTGATCCTGAATCAGGCGAGCGAGCGGTCGCTGGTGATCCTCGACGAGATCGGCCGCGGCACGGCAACGTTCGACGGGTTGTCGATCGCCTGGGCCGCGATCGAGCATCTGCATGAGAGCAACCGCTGCCGCACGCTGTTCGCGACGCATTATCACGAGTTGACCGCGCTCTCGGCGAAACTGCCGCGGATGTTCAACGCCACGGTGCGGGTCAAGGAGTGGCAGGGCGACGTCGTGTTCCTGCACGAGGTGCTGCCGGGCTCGGCCGATCGATCCTACGGCATCCAGGTCGCAAAACTCGCCGGCCTGCCGCCCGCGGTGATCACACGCGCCAAATCGGTGCTGGCCAAACTCGAGGCGCAAGATCGCGGCCAGACCGCGCGCGCTTTGGTCGACGACCTGCCGCTGTTCGCCGTCCCCTCCCGCGCCGCCAGCGAGGACAAGCCGCCGAGCGAGGCCGATCTGCTGGTCGAGGCGGTGAAGGCGCTGCACCCCGACGAAATGTCGCCGCGCGAGGCGCTGGATGCGCTGTATGCGTTGAGGGCAAAGCTGCCGAAGGGGTAGGTGCTGTCGTCATTCCGGGATGGTCCGAAGGACCAGACCCGGAATCTCGAGATTCCGGGTTCGATGCTTCGCATCGCCCCGGAATGACGGCGTCAACGTTTTACTTTCCTCCGCCCGATCTGCCACAGCACCAGATTCCAGACGATGCAGGTGGCGAGCGCGCAGCGAAGGCCGATTGGCGAGCCGAGTTGCAGCACCGCGACGTGCAGCACCGCAACCCCGAGGCCAAAGCCCATCAAGCCCCAGGCGCTGTTGGCGAGCACGGCGGCAGTTGCGGGGCCGCCGATGCGCGGATGCAGGATCAGCATCATCGAGGAGAATACGATCGGAAACAGCGCCATCACGCCGGTGACGCGCGGGCCGACCCAGCCTGACGCCGTGACCACGGTGCCGACCAGGCTTGCGACCAGCGCGGCGCGCAGCGGAATGTCGTACCAGCGCCGCGCGATCAGCGGCATTTTCGCGACGTGCCGATAGGGCCGGAGCAGCGGGATGCAGATCGCAAAGGTTATGGCGTTGACGATCAGCCCGGCGGCGAGCGACCACTCGAACTGGCGGATGATGGTGGCGAGCACCAGCCACACCGCGATCGCGCTGCCCGCGCTGATCCACATGCTGAAGCGCTGCGCCAGCACGGCGTAGGTCAGGCCCATATAGATCGTGGCGGCGTTGACCGGCAGGCTCGCCAGCGCCCCCTCGGCGATGAAGGCGGCGTCATGGTCGAGCGCGAGGAAGGTGTAGGACGGCCCGGCCGAGATCGGCAGGGTTGCGATCAGCGCGCCGATCACCGGTCCCGAACGCTCCGTGATGATGGACGCGCTGACCACGAATGCGGCCGCAACCGCCATGCGCAACACGAGGATCAGGACGAAGTGGAGTTCGGGGGACATTTGTTCCGTCGTCCCGGCGAAGGCCGGGGATCCATAACCACGGCTGTTCGTGAGGAGCGAAAGCCGTCGGGCAGCGGGGCTTGAATCGAGAAGACACGGCGTATGGGTCCCGGTTCCATGCGCAATCGCGCACTAGGCCGGGACGACACCGTTGAAAGCGGCTACACCCGCTGCATCGTGACCGAAACCTTCGGGCCGTTCTTGATGGTCTGATAGACCACGCAATAGCGCTCGGTGAGTTTCAGCAAGAGATCGAGCTTGTCCTGCGGCGCGTCGGTGCCGATCTCGAAGCGGAGGCGGATCTCGCGGAAGCCGACCGGGGTCTCCTTGTCGACGCCGAGCGTGCCGCGGAAATCGAGATCGCCCTCGGCGAAGACATTGCCGGGCTTCAGCGGCACGTCGATCGCGGTGGCGACCGATTTCAGCGTGACGCCGGCGCAGGCGACCAGCGCTTCCAGCAGCATGTCGCCGGAGCAAAGCTCGAGCCCGGAGCCGCCGGTAGCGGGGTGGAGGCCGGCGATCGCGAGCGCACGGCCAGTCTCGACCTTGCAGGCGATGCTCTCATTGTCGATCGATCCCTTGGCCTTCAGCGTGATCACGGCGGCCTGGGGGTCGGTCTTGTAGCGCTCCTTGATCGGAGCCTGCATTGCGCGGAGTTCGGCGGAGTCCATGGGTCTGCTCCCGGCTATTCTTCTTAAAGCGCGATGAGACTCAGGCTGAAATCGTCATCGCGCTTTAGATTCTTGTTTTAGCATGATCTTTTCGGAAAACCGCTTCACACTTTTCCGGATCATGCTCTAGCCGATGTAAGGCCTTAAGGAGCGGATGTCACCACCACATCGCCTCGCCGGCGCTGGATTTGTCGGTGACGTCCCGCACCGAACGGTCGAGCGAGCGGTCGAGCGCGGTCAGCACGCGGCGCTTGAAGGTGTCGAACAGCTCCGATTTGCGGTCGCGCGGCCGCGCCAGGTTGATGGTAATCTCCTCGAACAGCCGGCCCGGCCGCGGCCGCATCACCAGCACGCGGTCGGCGAGCACCACGGCCTCGTCCACGTCGTGGGTGACCAGGATCAGGGTCGGCCGCGTGTCGGCCCACAGATCGAGCAGATGATCCTGCAGATCGCGCCGCGTGAAGGCATCGAGCGCCGAGAACGGCTCGTCGAGCAGCAGCACTTCGGGCTGCGGCACCAGCGCGCGGGCTATCGCGACCCGCTGCGCCTGGCCGCCGGACAATTCGCGCGGCCAGGCCGCGGCCTTGTCGGCAAGGCCGACGCGGGCGAGCGCCGCCACGACGCGCGCGCGCCTCGCGTCGGCCGGAAGGTCGGCGAGGCCGAAGCCGATATTGTCGGCGACGCTGAGCCAGGGCAGCAGCCGCGGCTCCTGGAAGATGATCCCGATCTTGGCGTGCGGCGAGGTGATCTCCGCATTGTCGAGCGTCACGCTGCCCGTGCTGGCGCGATCGAGGCCGGCGATGGCGCGCAGCAGCGTCGACTTGCCGCAACCGGAGCCGCCGATGATCGCGATGATCTCGCCGGGCGCAATCTCGGCCGAGAACCGCTCCAGCGCGTGGACGCCGTTCGGATAGGTCTTGCCGACTGCTTTGAGCGCCAGCATTACTGCCCTCCCCGCGCGCCGAACGCGTCCTGCCAGCGCAGCAGCGGTGCGGCGGCGACCTCGATCAGCCAGTCGGTGAGCTTGCCGAGAATCGCGAAGATCACGATCGCGGCGAGGATCTGCGCCGGCTTGCCGAGCTGCTGGCCGTCGAGCAGCAGATAGCCGAGGCCTTCGGACGCGCCGATCAATTCGGCCGCGACCACGAACATCCACCCCAAACCGAGCCCGACCCGCAGCGCCACCACATAGGCCGGCAGCACGGCGGGCAACAGGATGCGGCGGATCATGGCGGGTCCGGAGAGGCGGAACACGCGCCCGACCTCGACGATCTTGCGATCGACCGACAGGATTGCGCCCATCACGCCGAGATAGATCGGAAAGAACACGCCGACCGCAATCAGCGCGACCTTCGAGGTCTCGAAAATGCCGAGCCAGAGCACGAACAGCGGCACCCAGGCGAGCGAGGGGATCGCGCGCAGCGCCTGCACCGTCGGATCGAGCAATCCCAATAGCCGGAGATCGCGCCCATGATGGTCCCGGCGACGACACCGAGCGCAAAGCCCGCGCCCACGCGCCACAGCGTCGCGAGGATATGGCGCGACAGCTCTCCGCTCTTGGCGAGCTCGACGATGGTCTCGAACACCTTTGACGGAGGCGGCACCAGGCGGCCGTTGGAATAGCCGAGAGAGACGACGAGTTCCCAGCCCAGCGCCAGCGCAATCGGCAGCACGAGCCCGAGCACCGGGCGCGCATAGCGTGACCACCGCCCAGGTGCACCGGGCGGGGCCGTCTGTTCCAGCGCGGGCAGGTCAACGGTCATGGCCATAGCAACAACTATTCTTCCGGCGGGATTGCAAGGCGGAGCGCGCCTAACTCCATCCACGTCGTCCCGGCGAAGGCCGGGGCCCATAACCACAGGGCGTGGTAATCAAGCGAGCTGGGGCCACAGCCTTGTCCAACAATAGAGCCCTGTGGTTATGGGTCCCGGGTCGCGCTTCGCTTGCCCGGGACGACGAAGGTTAGTTTGACGACGGAGGTTAGTTTAACGACAGCGGTTAGTTGGTGGGCAGCGGGACCTGATCGTCGACCAAGGAATCCAGCGCGGCCTTGACGTCGGTCTTGGCGTCGATCACGCCCGCCTGCTGCAAGGCGAGGCCGGCGGCGAGGATCGATTCGCGCTGGGCACTGCCGATCCGGCTGTGGGTCAGCTCGGTGCGCTCCTTGAGCTGCTTGTCGACCACGGCGTCCGGCAGCTTGGTGACGGCGATGAAGGTCTTCTTCAGCTCGTCATAGTTGGCCAGCGAATATTTCCGCGCTTCCTCGTACGTCGCGAGCACGCGGCGGACGATATCCGGATGCGCCTTCAGGAACTCCTCGCGCACATTGAGGATGCCCCAGGTGTTGGCTTCCGCCTTGCGGTAGAACAGCTTTGCGCCGTCCTCGACCTCCGCCTGCGCCATCATCGGATCGAGACCGGCCCAGGCGTCGACGTCGCCGCGGATCAACGCGGTCTTGCCGTCGGCGTGCTGCAACAGCACCGGCATGATGTCCTTTTCGGTGAGACCGGCGCCGAGCAGCGCACGAACCAGGAAGATGTGCGGATCGGTGCCACGCGTCACCGCGACGCGCTTGCCCTTGAGGTCGGCGACGGACGCGATCCTGGAGTCCTTGGTCGTGACCAGTGCGGTCCATTCGGGACGCGAATAGACATAGATCGACTTGATCGGGTTGCCGTTGATCTTCGCGACCAGCGCCGCCGAACCCGCGGTCGAGCCGAGATCGATCGAACCGGCGTTGAGGAATTCGAGCGCCTTGTTGGAGCCGGCCGACTGCACCCAGACGATGCTGATGCCGTCCTTGGCGAATTCCTTTTCCAGGAGGCCCTTCTGCTTCAGGACCATCGACACCGGATTGTAGGTCGCCCAGTCGATCCGGATCTCCTTCAGCGCGTCGGCGGCGCGCGCCGCGCCGGGCAGCAAGGTCGAGACCGCGAGCAGCGCAGCGAACGTGCGCCGGGAAAATTTTTGCATTCGTCGACCCCCTCGATCAGTTTTAAGAAACAATCTTTTATTTCAATGAGTTAGCCTTGCGGTCAACGAGAAAATCTCTACCCTTTACGGGATGGCGCGAGAACGATCTTGCTCGAAGCGCCGCCATGAGAGCATGGAGCTGCTGTCGTTATACTTTGGTCAGTGACAGCAACGGCTCCGTCCGATATCGGATGAACCTATGGACAGCGTCGTAGCCGAGGCCCGCCCTGAAGCGGATGATCGTTTCGAGACCGAGCGGATCACCGCGGCGGTGAATGCACTTGCCGAACGGCATGCCGGCCGCGAGGACCAGTTCCGCGCCGCGATGGCGCAGCTGCTCAAGGCCGAGCTGATCGCTGCGCGCGCCACGGCGCAGGCGCTGCTGCTCAAGGACCGTCACGGCCGGCGCTGCGCCGAACGGCTCTGCTTCGTGCAAGACGAGATCATCCGCATCCTCTACGCGGCGGCGACCCGCCACCTCTATCACTCGCCGATCCCCTCGGGCGCCGAACGCATGGCCGTGGTGGCGACCGGCGGCTATGGCCGCGGGCTGATGGCGCCGGAGTCCGACATCGATCTGTTGTTCATCCTGCCCTACAAGCAGACCGCCTGGGGCGAACAGGTCGCTGAAGCCATTCTCTATTGCCTCTGGGACATGGGGCTGAAGGTCGGCCATGCCACGCGTTCGGTCGATGAATCGATCCGCCAGGCGCGCGGCGACATGACGATCCGCACCGCGATCCTGGAGACCAGATTCCTGACCGGCGACCAGCCGCTTTATGACGAGCTGGTCGAGCGCTTCGACAAGGAGGTGGTGCAGGGCACCGCGTCGGAATTCGTCACCGCCAAGCTTGCCGAGCGCGAGGAGCGGCATCGCCGCGCCGGCCAGTCGCGCTATCTGGTCGAGCCCAACGTCAAGGACGGCAAGGGCGGCCTGCGCGACCTGCACACGCTGTTCTGGATCGCCAAATACGTCTACCGCGTGCGCGAGACCGACGAGCTGCTGGAACGCGGCGTGTTCGACGCGCAGGAATACCGCACCTTCCGCCGCTGCGCCGACTTCCTGTGGTCGGTGCGCTGCAATCTGCACTTCTTCGCCGGACGCGCCGAGGAACGGCTGTCATTCGACATGCAGCGCGAAATCGCGGTCCGCCTCGGCTACACCTCGCATCCCGGCATGCAGGACGTCGAGCGCTTCATGAAGCATTACTTCCTGATCGCGAAAGACGTCGGCGACCTCACCGCGATCCTGTGCGCCAAGCTCGAGGAAGAGCACAACAAGCCGGCGCCGGTGCTGAGCCGGATGGTGGCGCGGCTGCGGCCCGGCACCAAGCGGCGGCGGGTTAACGGCAGCGACGACTTCATCGTCGACAACAACCGCATCAATCTCGCCGCGCCCGACGTCTTCAAGCACGATCCGGTCAACCTGATCCGGATCTTCCGCCTTGCGCAGCAGAACAACCTCGCCTTCCATCCCGATGCGATGCGCACGGTGACGCGCTCGCTGAAGCTGATCAACACCCAGCTGCGCGAGAACGATGAAGCCAACCGCCTGTTCATGGAGATCCTGACCTCCGACAATGCGGAGATCGTGCTGCGGCGGATGAACGAGACCGGCGTGCTCGGCCACTTCATCCGCGCCTTCGGCAAGATCGTGTCGATGATGCAGTTCAACATGTACCACCACTACACGGTGGACGAGCATCTGCTCCGCTGCATCGGCTACCTGCAGGACATCGAACGCGGCGGCAACGAGGAGTTCACGGTCGCCAGCGACCTGTTCCGCAAGATCCGCCCCGAGCACCGCCCGGTGATCTATATCGCGACGCTGCTGCACGACATCGCCAAGGGCCGGCCGGAAGACCATTCGATCGCCGGCGCCAAGGTGGCGCGGCGGCTGTGTCCGCGGCTCGGCTTCTCGGCGGCCGACACCGAACTGGTGGCGTGGCTGATCGAGGAGCATTTGACGATGTCGACGGTGGCGCAATCGCGCGACCTGTCGGACCGCAAGACCATCGAGAATTTCGCCGCCGTGGTGCAGTCGGTCGAGCAGATGAAGCTGCTCACGATCCTGACCACCGCCGACATCCGCGGCGTCGGACCGGGCGTGTGGAACGGCTGGAAGGCGCAGCTGTTGCGCACGCTGTATTACGAGACCGAACCGGTGCTGACCGGCGGCTTCTCCGAGGTCAACCGCGCCCAGCGCATCGCGGTGGCACAAGCCGAATTCCGCCGTGCTTTCACCGAATGGCCGGAGGCGGAGCTCAACGCCTATATCGGCCGGCATTATCCGGCCTACTGGCTCAAGGTCGAGCTGGCACGCAAGATCCGCCAGGCCCGCTTCATCCGCGCCAGCGAGCAGGCCGGCCACAAGCTTGCGATCAATGTCGGCTTCGATGAGGTCCGCGCCGTCACCGAGCTGACGATCCTGGCAACCGACCATCCCTGGCTGCTGTCGATCATCGCAGGTGCCTGCGCGTCGGCCGGCGCCAACATCGTCGACGCCCAGATCTACACCACGACCGACGGCCGCGCGCTCGACACCATCTCGATCTCGCGCGAATACGACCGCGACGAGGACGAGGGCCGCCGCGCCACCAGAATTGGCGAGATGATCGAGCACGTGCTGGAAGGCAAGCTGCGGCTGCCCGAGGCGGTCGCCAAGCGCACCGTCCGCAGCAAGGCGCGGCCGTTCATCGTCGAGCCCGAGGTGACTATCAACAACCAGTGGTCCGACCGCTACACCGTGATCGAGGTCTCCGGCCTCGACCGGCCCGGCCTGCTCTACCAGCTCACCACCGCGATCTCGAAGCTCAACCTCAACATCGCCTCGGCGCATGTCGCGACCTTCGGCGAACGCGCCCGCGACGTGTTCTACGTCACCGACCTGCTCGGCGCCCAGATCACGGCACCGACCCGGCAGGCCGCGATCAAGAGCGCGCTGCTGCATCTGCTGGCGAGCGAGGACCAGGCGGCGAAGCCGGCGGCGTGAAACGCCGCACCAGAGCCTGATGAAGTCAGGCTGGATCGGTCTCGCGCCACGCTGGCTGCACCTCTCCCGCTTGCGGGTAGGGCAATCGCATATCGGCTCGATAGCTCCACAAACTCGTCATGCCCGGCCTTGTGCCAGGCATCCGCGTCTTGGTTTCGCGAAAAGGCGTGGGTGGCCGGGACAAGCCTGGCCATGACGGCGCGGGAACAGCGGTGCTGGAGCCATTGCGATTGCCCTGCCTTTGCTGGGGAGGCGCGTTGCCAAAATATCGAAAACAACCCCATGCAAAGTAGCCGGCAGTGGCTGGCGTTCGACCAGGCTACTGTCCGTAGCGGGTGAAGATGTCGTGTTTTTGTAGCTCGTGATCTGTCGCCTTCGTTGTTGATTATCGGCGTGGCCGGAAGGCGCGGACGGCTCGGCCGATTTGGTCATGCCAGGGATATTGTTGGTGGGGACTTTGTCAGTTTCTTTGTTCGACTTGAAGCCCGTTTCTCCGCCCCGACCCGCACGATCTTGACGGCGGCGTGCGCAGGAGCGGTCAAGGACGCGCGCTTGCGCGCCCGCCAGGGCTTGTCCTTGACGGCTCCGAGCACGCCGCCAGGCTGAAGCGCGTCGGGGCTGATCTGCTGTCCGTCAGGCGCAAACCTCGCCAATCGATGCGGTCCAAGGAACACGCTGACGGTGCCATCGGGATACTCATGGAGCCGCACCACAGCCTTGACGAAGTGAGGCCTGAGCCGGCTCTCCGGCAACTGCAGCCGCCGACCGTTCCATGCAACGGTATTGTCGTTGGCGACGGTTCGCTCCTCGATCAGCGCCTCGCGCCAGGCCTCATGCCGGTCGGCCACGAATGCCGTGCCTTCCTGTTCGGGCTTGATCGCAAACGCGGCGTTGTGCCCGGGGATGTAATGCGCCTTCAGCCACGCGTTGGCAGCCTCAACCGTCGTGATCCCGGCAAGCCGCAGCTCCTTCGGCAGCCGGTCCTGCAAGGTGCCGAACACCCGCTCGGAGCGCCCGCGCGCCTGCGGCGAATAGGCTGCGATATGCTCGATCCCAAGATGCGACAAAGCCCGTCCCACCTGGGTTTGTTGCGTCTTCGAGATCTTCTCGCCAGCTTTTGGG
>NZ_JBUYWT010000037.1:0-85626 GCF_055264925.1 Bradyrhizobium sp. KZN70725 | reverse complement strand
ACCCCATCAGGCGACGGCCTTCGCGCCGATCCCGTACAGAAGCAAGTGCCCGGCGAGTGGATGACGCGAAAAGGGATTGACTAACCAAGGCCCGTTACAGAAGCCCGGATGCAGCCAACGGGTCGCGCGAATGCGCGCCCGATGACAGGCTCCGCGAAATCCGGGGCACCTCCATCCGCAGATCCAGCGGCCGCGGATTACGCACGGTAAGGTTGATCGGTTAGGTTAAGATCGGGTTCGCGTTGCCGTTTCGACGTCGGTCGCTACCGTGGACCGTGTCGCTCCCGCCGACCGGCGAAGCCGCACTTCCCGGCCAGCAATATTAAGAAGCGGCACGGGACCGCCAGTTTTTGTCGCGTCCTGGCGGTCCCACCACTTCTACTTCCAATTGATCCGCCCGAAGAAGCCGGCGATCTCGGCGGCCGCGCGGTCGGGGTCCTCGCGATGCGGGAAATGCCCGACATCGGGAAACATCCCAAGGTCCAGATTGGAGAAGGTCTCGCCTAATCGGTCGGTCCAGGCATAGGGAAACAGCGGATCGTGCTCGGCCCAGCGAATGCAGGTCGGAACAGTGATCGGCGGCAGCGCCGGGGCTTCGCCCTGCATCATCTTCACGCGCGCCGCATGCGACGCGCGATAATGCGCAAAGCCGCCGGCGAGATTGCCGGGCTTGAAGAAGTTGTCGGCGAAGGCCTCGATCACGTCGTCGAACGCAGCCTTGCGGTGCGACCAGTTGTGCAGGAAATGGCCGATATAGCTGCGGCAGCTGTCTCTGTTGGCGCCGACCAGCGCCGGCGCCATCTCCATCTGGTGGAACGACTGGTACCAGATGTGGTTCAGCCGGTCGGGCGCGGCCATCCGCGGCCCGATGCCGGGATAGACGAAATCGAAGAAAAACAATCCGGCGATGCGCTCGGGCGCCTTGCGGGCGAGGGGCTGCATCACGGCGCCACCGACGTCGTGGCCAACCACGCCGGCCTTGTCGATCCCGAGCGCGTCCAGCAGCGCCAGCATGTCGTCGGTATGCTGATCGGGGCCATAGGGGCCTTCGGGCTTGTCGCTGTCGCCGAAGCCGCGCAGGTCGGGGGCGATCAGGGTGTAGCGGCCGGCGAGCCGCGGCATGACAGGCTTCCAGGTCAGCCAGAACTCCGGCCAGCCGTGCAACAGCAGCAGCGGCTTGCCTGTCCCGGTCCGCGCGACGTGGAACGCCGCGCCATTGGCTCGAATCGTCACATGCTCCATGGCCCGCTCCTGCTCCGGCTGGTTCGCTCGCGCGCCGATCGAGCCAGAACCGTTCTGCTAGCGCTTTGTTTCCGCGCGCTTTCTCCGGCCGTCCTGGTGCTTTGGTGGCGCGAGGCACGGGTGACGGAAATATTATTGCAGCGCCTTGTCTGTCCCGCCATCCTCGCCTAGAACACGCCCCGACCGCGGGTGGCGCAAATCACCCGGGCCATCGGAGAGGTGGCAGAGTGGTTGAATGCACCGCACTCGAAATGCGGCATAGGTGCAAGCCTATCGGGGGTTCGAATCCCTCCCTCTCCGCCACCCTTCGCCCTGCCGGGCTTCGAGTGGCAGGCCACCCTGCCTAGCGGGCTCCGCTGCGCGCTGACATTCCACACGATCACGACCGCTCGCCTGACGCTGCGTCCGCAGGCGATTGACGAGTTCGCCGCCGATCAGGCGTTCCTGGCCTCGCTCCGATCGGCCGGAATGGGCGGCTCGATCGATGTGCGCGCGGCGTGGGGGATGTTTTGCAACGACCTAGCGTGCTGGCGCTTGTTCGGTCATGGCGCGTTGATGATTGAGGTCACGGCTTCGAAGCAGTGCGTCGGCCAGGTCGGCATCAACCATGGGCCGCTGTTTCCGGAGCAGGAGCTTGGCTGGCTGCTCTATGACGGACAGGGCTACGCCACCGAGGCGGCGCTTGCCTTGCGCAACCGGACCTTTGCGGCAGCCGCGATCCGCTACAGCCTCGACCTCCCGGTATTTCGAACAGCCTTAGCGGGAAAACTAGCGATCCGAATCAGCCAACTGCGCCGTTTGGCGCCCGCCGTTCAACTCTCTCAACTGATTTACGTATTCCTCAGGCTTCAACAAATGGAATGGCGCCTTCAGGCCCATGAAGTTGGCGATGCGACCAATAAAGGCCGTGCAATTGGTCGTTTCCGCATTCCAAACAGGCGAGGTCGCCTGGAGGTGCTTGATGTACGCAAAGACCTTCTTCGCGTCGGCCTCGCTCAAGTACACGCGATAGCTGGCCGTCAGATACTGCTCGTCAAGGTCGCCGTAGCTCGCTCCGGTCTCGGAGGGCACCCAAGTAAGATGTCCGAGCACATAAGGCAGGACATCGCCCGCCGGGTGCAGCCCGGCGACTTCGACCTGCTTCTCGCTTGTCTTGCCGTACCAAACAAACGCATGCCCATAAGAAGCCGCCGTGCGGGCACGAAAGTCGACGTAGTACGGCCCTTTGGCCGAGGACCTTCGAACCGGCTTCGCGGCTGCTCCGGAAGCGGGACCGCTTGAACCCGCGACGGCCGTTGCCACAACCGACCTCGTCGACGGCTTACGCGGCTTGTCCTGCCGCAGCGGCGCTTGATCCGTTTGCGCAGCCAATTGCTGCGCATGACCGATGCCGGCTCCCAAAGTCACGGAAGCCACAATGACACCAATTCCGGCAAGCAGCCACAAGCCGCCCCGTGTCCGATTGGATTCTGGCACGTTCAAGCCCTCACAAGGGTAGTCGGCCCCAAGCAGCGCCTTCAGCAAAACTAAAGCGTGCGCTGACTGAGCGATCCTCGAGCTAACCCTTCGTCACGATCGGAGCAGGAGCTTTTCCAACCGGGTACTTACCGACGGGGTACTTGCCAACCGGATACTTGCCGATCGGCATCTTGCCAACCGGAGCCGTAGCAGTAACCGGCTGCGGATGAGGAAGATCTGCCGCGCTGGCGGCAGCCACAAAACCAAACGTCGCAACTCCAGCAACCAGGAACTTCAACATCGTGATCTCCGAGATGGGTAGCGTGAACATGAACAGCCTACCCTCTAAAGGCCATGGCGTAATTAACGCTGTAGCAAAGCTGGCGCTTGCGCGGTCATTTCCTTGCCGAGTGTGACAAAAACGGCACGGCATTATTGCTTTGTGTGAGTATCCGGACGTGAGTTCGGCGAGAGGAGTCTCTTGTGGCCGGCTCAGAACAGCCTCGGTAAAAGGCGTCCGGTCCGGGCCATATATTCGCGATACTCGTCGCCGAAGGCTTCCAGCATCATCTGCTCTTCTCGGGCAACTCGCCCGAAAAACAAGGTTCCAAATCCGATCAGGCCTGCGAAACCGGCCACCCAGTTCGGAAGGAGCAATGCCTGAGCAGCAGCCCAAAGCCAGAATGCAGTATACATAGGATGGCGAACTGTCCGATAAATACCGTCTGTGATCAGGCGATGATTTTCCCGCACGTCGAGGCTTAAGGACCAATTCCGACCAAGAGCTCGGTGGGTCAGCCGGAACATGACCAGCGCCGCAACCGCGACGAAAACACCCAGCCAGGCTTGAGCTGGCCGGAAAGCGTATGATGCGAAATGAGGCATGGCCGTTGCGATGTAGACGAGCGGCACAATGCCAAGACCCGTGAGCGATATCAGCAGCAGGGTGTTTTCGCGCGAGCCTCGGGCGCTTCTCGCGACCTTTTCACGGCGAGCACGACGCGCGTGTCTGTAGCGGATGAGATACCAACCGACCGCCATCATCACGAACACGAACTTGGCAATACCGGGCGTCATCATGGACCACGCGCTTGTTTCGCTGGCGCGCCATCTTCGCCGATCATCGAAAGGGTAGCATCCTTGGCGAGCGTCTGAGATCTGACAGAAGCACGTCCACAGACCGGCATGAACCAATCATACAGGGCTTGCGGGTCGTTTCCACCGATTAGTTGGCAGTCCGACAGGTGGATCCTGGGTGGATGCGTCGCCCGGTTCGCTCTATCGAACCGGATAGCACAATGCCGGCATGGCAAGGCTTTTTCTATCTCGCGCGCGGCGGAGGCACGGTGGCTCTCCGGTCTATCTCCAACACTCGCGGGAGCAATTGCGACGCTATGAAAGCATGCCCGGCAGCCGTGAGGTGAATAAGATCGAAAGCGTAATACTGCGGAGGAATCTCTTCGTCGTACAAAATGACTTTGATGGCGCGATCACGGAGCCGTCGCTCCATCGCCGCGATGTTGGCCGCCCGCTGCTCCTTCGTGACAAGGAAGCGCCTATCGTTGCCTCCAGGCTGCAAGATGACGATGTCGGTTCCCTTTGGCACGTCGCTATCAATGCGCTTCAACATGCCGGCGGTGGTGTCAAAGGGAACTCCGGCATTGGCGACGGTCGCATTGACGCCCTTCTCCCTCAGCAGGGCTTCTAGCTTGGCCGGGTAAGCGCCTTGCCTCCCAACGTACCAGCCTTGGGTGTTGCTTGCGCCGACTGCCACGATATGAATCGGCTTTGTGAAGGCTGCACACACGGCCGCCACGCAACAAATGGCGATGGCGGCTGAGAGTTTTCTAAATGGCGTCACTGACTGTCTCCCGGCCTAAAGTGCCAAGCAAAAACAACACCGACACCGGGCTCCTGCAGGGACCTAATCTAAAGCCTCACATCTTGCGTCAACGCCAACTTCAAACTGTCCTTTTGGACGGTATGCTAAGAGTTGGTCGAAGCTCGGGCTGCAGATGAAACCGGGTTCGAAGGACTCTGATTTCTTCGTGGGCGCGCGACAGCCGATCCGATTGCCCTGATCTTTCGTAGAACCATGCTATGCAACGCCGTGTCTTTATCGATGTTGAAGTGAGTGACGTTTGCATTACGAACATAGAAATTCGTCAGCTCGCCGCGGAAGCCGGGTCCGCGACCTATTCTAACGCCTTCATTTTTGTACAGATTTAGAACGCGCCCTACGTTGGCCGATGCCATATGCGACGATGTTCCGTCGAATGGGACGACCAAAGCAACCGGCACGCCCATTTGGCCAAGGTGCTCTGCCATCGACATCACGGCATCTGCACCAAGAGAGTGCCCCACCAGTATGATAGGCCCGCGCTGGCCTGCCCTATATCTTACGATGATTTCGTCGGCGACGCTTCTCCATTGAGTGTGATTTGCGACAGCCGCGACAACGCCAGCCGCCTGCAACTGAGCGGCAAGGTCGTCCATGCCCAAAGAAAAGACGTTCAACAATCCGCGGAATAAATAAACGTGCGCCGCAGAAGAGTGCAGTCGAGCGGGCGAATTTGTCGATCTAAGCGCCACCGCCGTTCCGGGCTTCGCCTGAGCCCCATTGTTCAAAAGCAGACTGCTTGCCAAAAGAATCGTCAAGCTGGCGCACATCAGCGCCGTGCTGCAACGCAATCTCTCCATTGTCAGAATCCCCGCCACCTCAGGTCGAGACGCATTAAATCAGACTTACGAATCGTGACAATCCTGAACGGCTTCGAAAAACGCGTTGAGGCGCGCAATTGGCTCGCTGTCGCGGATTTGCCACACGAAGAAAGCGATCGTGCCGCGACCGTCAGGACCCTCTACTGTCAGTGACTCCGGCGCCCTGCGCTTTTTTGCTCAAAGCCAAACTCAACGAGTGCCACCCCGCGGACGAAGTGGTAATTTTACAAGCCGAGATCCGCATCATCCATGTCAGGTTCGCCAAGGGCTGCGGTCAACGAGGAGCAGCGCCAAAGTGTCCATGCATTTCCGTCTTACAGAATGAACGCCGATCAATATCTTTACAGAATTCGAGCTGCTGGATGATTCGACGACGGCACGTCTTTCACATTGGTGGTTACGATCCAATCACCCCCGAAGAGCAGGTCGAGCGCTTGCGGCGCTCGCTCTCGAGCTTCCAAAAGATTTGGGGCGCTTCTTCACGGCTGTCGGAGATATCGAACACGTCTGCAATTAGTGCTTCATGCAGCCTGGAAGCATGGGGGCCAAACTGGAAAACTCACGTCACCTTCGAAATACTCCGCTGGGATGATCTCATTCGGTGCGATTCGAAAGCCGGCTTCGTGTCTCGTCTCGTTCAATCCTTGAAAGCGCTATTCGACTTCATCGTGACGGGAACAATATTTAGATATGCGATCGCGAGCTGGAAGTACGCTGTCTTTTTCATCTTTCCATATTGCTGCTTGCTATTGATCGCATTTTGCAGCCTCGGGCTGTCATATCTGGTGATCAGGCTCATACACGCTACATTTTGGATCGAATTACTGCTTGGACTTTCTTTGTCGCTTGCCATCTTCGTCGGCGCGATGCTCTGGATCGGACCAAAGCGTAGGATAAATCACATTCTCGATGATGCCATTTTCTCCCACCAATTTCTTTACGGGCAGAAGAACAAACTTGACGAGCGGCTCGGCGCTTTTGCGAACCTGATATCAAGAACGGTTCGGGCCGCAGAAGTTGATGAAGTTCTGATTGTTGGCCACTCCCTCGGCGCAGCGCTCACAATTGCGGCGGTGGCGCGCGCGCTGACATCGGATCCTCCGCTCGAAACGTGTGGACCCAAACTATGCGTTCTCACGGTGGGCGCTACCATTCCTAAATTCGCGCTGCATCCGATGGGCGGCCAAATACGGAAAGCGGCGCAACTTGTGGCCGGAACGTCTGCGATAGGCTGGGTCGAATACCAGGCTCGAGATGACGCAATCAGCTTCTATCGCTTCGACCCCGTCACTCTGAAACGTGTCAGTCGAGACCATTCAGGTGGCCACCCAAGGATTCGGCGCGTCCAAATACATTCAATGATAAGTCCAATCCGCTTCAGACGTCATCGATTCGATTTTATGCAGATTCACTATCAGTTTCTAATGGGAAACGATCAACGTTCGGCTTACGACTATTGCATGATTACTTGCGGTCCGCTCGATTTCGACGTTTCGACTTCACCGTGCGGAGCGGTTGGCCTGTTCGACGCGGACGGTTCGGTGATGACGACCAAAGTTGATGATCGGCTGGATCCGTCATGCCGAGAATAGACGCGAGCCAGCGCAGCCAGGCGTCGTGCACGCGACCGAGCCCAGCATCCGATAGGCTAGCCGGATCAGGCGCGGACGCAGCTCGGCGAAGATTTCGGCCGCCGACGCTTCGGCTGCATCGTTCATGACGCTGCCCGAACGGGCACCGAGGCCGTGTCACGGCCGCGTACAAACTGAAGTGCCGTCTTTGCCACCCGCTGTCCCAGGTGACCGGCGGTTGCGAGATCGGATCCCGGCGGCGCGGTGTCCGCGCCCTCGTCGGTGTTCGATTGCGCGCCGGCTCCCAGCCAAAATCCCAGCCTGTTCGGATCGGCTTCCGATCCCGATGCGGAGTTGTTCCCTGGGGGCAGATCGAGATTGACCCAATGCATCCCATGCTGCGCGGCGAACAATGCAAGCTGGATCGATGTGGACAGCTTGTCGCCGGCGTGTGCCCCCGAATTGGTGAAGCCTGCCGCGAGCTTGTCTTTCCAGCGATAGCCTTTGGACATCACCGCGCGTGAAGTTGCTTCCTGAAAGGCTTTGAAGGCCGCGGAGGCGGCGCCCATGTAAGTGGGCGTGCCGAAGATCAGCGCTTCCGCATCCATCAGCCGATCCCAGTTCTGTTCCACGTTCTCGACGGGCACCAGAAGCGCCTCTGCGCCATCGATATCCTGGACGCCGGACCTGACGGCCTCCGCCTGCCGCCGGGTATGGCCGTAGGCGCTATGATAGACGATTGCGATCAGGGTGCGACCGCCGCCGGTTCCGAGTGTGTGCATGCTGTCCTCTGCTGCTGCCCTTGCAGAAGCCAAGACAAGACAGCGCGTCGAAACGTGACATGCCCTGCGAACTTTCGTCCGGAGGATGTTGCTCCAATTGACCGCCACGCAGGCCGGGAGCGGCGGCCGCCGGCTCCTTTGCATGGGGTTGTTTTCGATATTTTGGCGGGAGCCGCGGTCGCGTCGGGGGCGATCGACCTCGCCGAAGGTTGACCCCGACAATCCCATCCATCATCACCGGGTGTCGGCAGCGAGGTCGAACCTCGCGCGGTCGCGCCGGTAACCTTAATTTTTCCTTTCGATTGTCGATAAAGTTTTATCGATTATCCTCGTGGCCATTGAGCGGTGTGACGAACCGCACGATGAGCGGCAACAGCCGAGTGGCTGGACGACCGCTCTGAAATCGAAGGGTGGGCAGAGCGCAGTGCCAGCCACCTTTCGGGCTGTCCGGCGGCGGCCGGCGGGGCAAATCAATTTTGAAGTGCTTTTGATTGCCAGGTTGCGGCGCATATCGCTCCGCATGAAGCCTTTCAATTGGGATGTTCCAAGATGACGCTCGCGCATGTCTTGATCGCGGTCGGTGGCGGCTTTGTGCTGCTGGCTGGCTTCGTCGCATTTGCCCTTTGGAGAAACGCGCTTCATTCGACGGCGCGGATTTAGCAACAGACCAGATTCAGCTCCGACGGCCTCGCGCTTGGGGACAAGCGAGGCTGGCGGGATGGCCGCACCGCCGCGCGGCCTGACAGCCGAGCACCGCGCCTTACGACCTACCCCAAGGCGACGCGTGCTCGGCTGTTCACTTTCCTGACCAATCTTCGTCGTTCGAAACATTGATTGCGCAATGGCAATTGCTCCGCTCTCCGCGTCACCTCCACGACGCGAGATCCAGTCTGCGCGTGATCGCGATGGCCTCGAGGAAGGCCTCATCGTGGCTGACGACCAGCAGCGCGCCGTCATAGGCGCGCAAGCCGGCCTCGACCGCTTCCATGGATTCGATATCCAGGTGATTGGTCGGCTCGTCGAGGATCAGGAAAGGCGGCGGCCTCACGCCGCCCAGCACACAGGCAAGACCGGCGCGAAGCAACTGGCCGCCGGAGAGGCTCGCAACGGGCTGCAGCGCGGCATCGGCGCGGAACATGAATCGCGCCAGCGCCGCGCGACAGGCGTTCTCGCCGGCATCCGGATTGATGCGCCGGAAATTGTCCAGGATGGAGGCCGAGGCATCGAGCAGGCTGACCGCCTGATCGAACATCGCGAACCGGGTCATCACCTCGACGGTGCCGCGCGCCGCGGTCAGGTCGCCACCGACGAGCTTGAGCAGCGTCGTCTTGCCGGCACCGTTGGGGCCAGTGATCGCGACGCGCTCCGGACCCGACATGGAGAAGGTGACGTCACGCAGGATCGGCGCTTCCGTGCCGTAGCCGACATCGGCCGCGTCGATCCGCAGCACCATCCTGCTCGCCGGCAGATGCGTCGAGGGCAGCTGCACCGCGAACGGTTGCAGCACCTCGATGCGTTGCCGCGCCGCGGTGGCAAGTTCGAGCGCTTGCGTCCGCCGTCGTTCGGCGAGGCGGGCGTTCTCGCCGCCGCTGTCCTCGCTGCGGTCCTTGCGCAGCCCGGCGGCGATGCGCGGCAGATCGCCCTTGGCGCGCTTCCTTGCACCCGCGCCGTCCTTGCGCGCCTTCCGTTCGTTGGCTTCTCTTGTGTTACGGTCGATCTCGGCGACGCGCTTCTCGGCATCGGCCAGATCGTGTCGTGCTGCCGACAGCTCGATGGCCTTGCGTGCGCGATACTGGCTCCAATTGCCGCCGTACCGCCTGGCTTCCAGCGATGTCAGTTCGACGATCGCATCCATCGTCTCCAGCAGTTCGCGGTCGTGGCTGACGATGATGGCGCCTTGCCGCCAGTCGGCGAGCAGGTCGATCACCGCCTTGCGTCCCGCGCGGTCGAGATTGTTGGTCGGCTCATCCAGCAGCAGAAAGTCGGGTTGCGCGAAGGTCAGGGCGGCGAGGCACGCCCGGGTGGCCTGGCCGCCGGACAGCGCTGCCAGCGGCGCGTCGAGTGCATCGCTCAGTCCGACGCGCTCGAGCGCGGCCGCGATGCGCGTATCGAGCGTCCAGTCGACGTCGGCAATCTCCTCGGAGCTCGCAAGGCCCTGTTCGGCACGACGTAGCGCGGCCAATGCGCGGCGCGCGTCGAACAGGTCGACGACGCGTTCATCCGGCTTTAGCTGAACCGTCTGATGCAGCATCCCGACGCGTCCCTGAACCGAGACCGTGCCGGATTGCGGCGTGCGCACCCTCGCGATGAGGCCGAGCAGCGTCGTCTTGCCGACGCCGTTCCTGCCGACAAGGCCGGTGCGTTCAGGTCCGAAATTCAGATCGACATTGGAAAGGAGAACCCGGCCGTCAGGCGCGGACAGGGTCAGGTGAGAAAGCGCGATCGATGCAGGCATGAATATCCCCGAGGGCAAGGCTGATGGGCGTTGCTGTCAGGGTGAAATCCATGGCCGTCGGCATCCTCGTGGATTGATGATTGGCGTGATGTAGTCGTCTATTGAGCCGGGATCAAGGCGCGAAGCAAGCCGTCACGCGGCCTCGGCGAAGGTCCAGCGGTCTGGATCGGGCGTGTGGCCGATCAAAGCGAGGCCGTAGGCGATCGATTCGAATTGATCCGCCGAAGTCAGCCGTGCCGCGCCGAAGCGCTCGGCGAACAGCCGCTGCACGGCCGGCACGAACGAGGTGCCGCCGGTCAAAAACACCTTCTCGACGTCGCGCGCGGTGATGCTCGACTTGGCCAGCGCCTCGTCCACCGTCGCGCCGAACCGCTCGATGTCGTCGGCGATCCAGGATTCGAAATCGTCGCGCGTCACGGTGGCGCCGATATCGATGCCTTCGCGGGCGAAGCGGAAATCGACGCGGTCGCGGCTCGACAGCGCGACCTTGGTGTCGGACACGGCGCGATAAAGCGCGAAGCCGAGATCGTGGTCGACGATGGTGATGAAATCGTGCAGCGGCGCCGGATCGAGCGCGGTGCGCGCGAGCTGCTGCAATTCGCGCAAATCGCCATTGCCCCGCATCATCGCGAGCTGATGCCAGCGGGCAAGGCTCGAATAATAGTGATTGGGGATCGGCAGCACTTTGTCGAACGAGCGGTAGCTGGTGCCCTTGCCGAGTCGCGGCGAGACGATGTGGTCGACGATGCGGTAATCGAAGGTGTCGCCGGCGATGCCGATGCCGGCATGGCCCAGCGGTTCGGCGCGCAGCACGCCGCCCTTGCGCGAGAACCGCATCACGGAGAAGTCGCTGGTGCCGCCGCCGAAATCGGCGACCAGCACGGTGGCATCGTGGTCCAGTGTGCGCGCGAAGGAGAACGCCGCGCCGACCGGCTCGTAGACATAGCGCGCATGGCCGGCGCCGAGCCGCTCGAATGCGGCGCGGTAGCGCTGCATCGCGAGCTCGTCATTGGGATTGCCGCCGGCAAATTTCACCGGACGGCCGACCATGATGGTCGGCGCGCCGAGATCGAATCCTTCGCCGGCATGGCGCGTCAGCGTGCGCAGGAACGCCGCGAGCAGGTCCTCGAACTTGTAGCGTTGCCGGAAGATCTGGGTGGTGTTGAAGGCCGAGCTTGCCGCGAACGTCTTGAACGACTGGATGAAGCGATGGATCGTGCGTCCCTCGAGGAACTGCTCGATCGCCCACGGGCCGCCCTCGGCGCGCGGATGCAGGCCCGCGCCCGGCCGCTCCTCCCAGAAGCACAGCGCAGACACATAGACGCTATGCGTGCGGCCGCCGTGGTCGAAGCGAACAGCCTCGACGCGGCCATCGCCGTCGGACAGCGCGACCACGGTGTTGCTGGTCCCAAAATCGACGCCAATCGAGACGGCGGGCGGGGCGCTCGACATGTCATGCTCGGATTGTCTGTGAAAGGGGGCGGACCTTTAGCGGCTTTGGCCGGATTTGCCAACCCGTCTGGACGCTATCCAGCTGGGCCAGTTCCACCTCCCCTTGGAAAGGGGAGGTCGCTTTGCTCGCCAGAGCAAAGCGGGTGGGGATCCGCGCCCTCCGCAGAGAGCATTGCCTGCGGCTACCCCCATCCCGACCTTCCCCCTTTCAGGGGGAAGGAAGATGACGGCCTCAATGACGCGGCTCAATCCTTCAACGCGTAGGCGATGACGTAGTCGCCGCGTTTGGTGCCGAACGAGCCGTGGCCGCCGGCCGCGGTGACGACGTATTGCTTGCCGCCAGCCTCGTAGCTCATCGGCGTCGATTGGGCGCCGGCCGGCAGGCGATCCTCCCAGAGCACCTTGCCGTTGCGCACATCGTAGGCCCGGATCGTGTACTCATAGGTCCCGGTGTAGAACGCAACGCCGCCGGCGGTGGTGATCGGCCCGCCCAGCATCGGCACGCCCATCTTGAATGGAAGCGGCAGCGGCGTGGTGTCCCGGATCGTGCCGTTGGGATGCTGCCAGACGATCTTCATCGTCTTCAGGTCGATCGCGGCCATCGAGCCCCATGGCGGCCGGTAGCACGGCACGGAGAGCGGCGAGAGGAAGCTCGAGATGCCGACGCCGAACGGCGTGCCGTACATCGGCTGCACCCCGACCTCGCTGCCGACCGGTTTCTCGGCCGTCGGCGCCGGAGGATTGAGCGGACCGCGCGGAATGAGCGTGGAGGCGAACGGCAACGACATCGGATTGGCGATGGCGATCTGCCTGACAGGATCGACCGCGATGCCGCCCCATTCGAACATGCCGAGATTGCCCGGGAAGACCAGCGTACCCTGCAACGAGGGCGGCGTGAAGGTGCCTTCGTAGCGCAAGCGGTGGAACATGATCCGGCACAGCAACTGGTCGAAGATCGTGCCGCCCCACATGTCGGCGCCGGTCAGCTTCGCCTCCGGGCGGAAGGTCAGTTCGGAAAACGGCTGGGTCGCTGCAGAGCGGTCGCCGGGCGCGGGCCCTTGCGGCACCGCGCGTTCCGGCGCCGGCACGATCAGCTCGCCGGTCCTGCGGTCGAGCACGAAGATGTTGCCCACCTTGGTCGGCTGGATCAGCGCGGGAACGACGCCCTTGGCCGTCGTCACATCGACCAAGCTCGGTTGCGAGGGAACGTCCATGTCCCAGAGATCATGATGCACGGTCTGGTACGACCAGACGCGCTTGCCGGTGTTGACGTCAAGCGCGACGATGGCGCTGGAATAGCGCTCGACCAGCGCATCGCGATTGCCGCCCCAGATGTCAGGTCCGTTGTTGCCGGTCGGGATGTAGACCAGATTCAATTTCGGATCGAACGAGGCCGTGATCCAGGAATTCGGCGACCCGTTGGTGTAATGACGCGTCGGCGACGGCAATGCGTTCTCGTCCGCCGCGCCGGAATCCCAGGCCCAAACCAGCTTGCCGGTATAGACATCGAAGCCGCGGATCACGCCCGACGGCACCTCGATCGCATAATTGTCGATCACCGCGGCGGCCACGACCAGGATCTTGTCGCTGACGACCGGCGGCGACGTCGGCTCGAAGAAGCCGGCGGTCTTGATTCCCATCCCTTGCTGCAGGTCGAGGATGCCGTGATCGGCGAAACCATCGCAGAGCTTGCCGCTGTCGGCATCGAGCGCGATCATGCGGCCGTCATTGACGGGCAGGAAGATCCGCCGCGGGCATTCGGCCGGCGCCGGATTGCCGCCAGAGTCGACGGCGCCCTGCGCGGTTTCGTGATAGGAGACGCCGCGGCAAGTCATGTGCTGGAACGTCTTGTTGTGCACGAGCTTGGGGTCGTAGCGCCAGCGCTCCGTGCCGGTCTTGGCGTCGAGCGCAAACAGCACCTGGTGCTGCGAGCAGAGATAGAGCGTATCGCGCACCTTGATCGGGGTGACCTCGAAGGTGGTCTCCCCGGAATCCTCTGGTGTCTTCACGTCGCCGGTGCGGAAGGTCCAGGCGACCTTGAGGTTGCCGACATTGTCAGGCGTGATCTGCTTCAGCGGCGAATAGCGCTGTCCGAACTGCGTGCGTCCATAGGCGCGCCAGTCGCCGTCCGGCTGCGGGTCGGCTTCGCTTTGCGGCACGGCAGAGCCGGACTCGGCAATCGTGCCGTTGATGTCGTGATAGCTGGACAGCAGCCCGGCGATGAGCACCGCCGCAGCAGCGACGACGCCGATCCAGAGTGGCGCCGTCGCGCGCATGTAAGGCACCGGCCCGCTTCGTGTCAGGGCACGAACGATCACCGGCGTAAGCAGCCAAAGCGCCATGGGGAAGATGATGTCGCCACGCGCCGCGAGCGGCCACCAGTCGAACCGCAGCTCATAGACGGCCCACGCCAGCGTGCCGAGCAGCACGATCGCAAACAGCCAGAGCGCCTGATGGCGCCGCGCCAGCAACAGCGCAGCCGTGGCGAGAATGCCGACGCCGAGGACAATGTAGAAGGGCGATCCACCTAGTGCGGCGAGCCAAATGCCCCCGCCCGCGAGGACCAGGCCGATCAGGGCGTAGACGATAGCCGTGATGAAGACTGCCCTGGATCGCTGCATGGTCGCTCCGGTGCGGGGGAGGGATCGGGCTTGTCCCGCACAAGCGCGACAGACCGCGTCCGCCATCGCGGACTGTCGTTCAGCCAACCGCAACTTGCAACCTGGAACTGCGATGTTGATGTGCCACAAGCGCGTAAGGTTGCTATGCGAAACCCGCCGAAGCAAATCATTCAAAATGCGCGCATCTTCAACGGGGAGCAGTGGAGCTGCGGGGCTGACGCAAAGGTGAGAGAATTCAGCGAATTTTGAATCGACGCGCTCTTCCAGTCCTGTGCAGGCGCTGCTCTATACCGTTCCGCGGATCGCACCGCGGATGGTTGGCGCGCAGGAGAAGCAACAATGACACTGAACCCCACTGCCGAGAATTATCGTGTCGCGGTCGCCGCCTACGAGGCGGGCCGGCCGAGCTACCCTGCGGAGATCGTCGCCGCGCTGCCGCTTGCGGCCGCGCGCTGCGTCGTTGACCTCGGTGCCGGAACCGGCAAGTTCACCCGCCTGCTGCTGCAGCATTTGCCCGCGGCTGCGCGCCTGATCGCGGTCGAGCCCGTCGCCGAGATGTCGGCCAGGCTGGCCAGGGAAGCCGGGGTGGAGGTCATCAACACGCGCGCCGATGCGATCAATCTTGATACCGGCAGCGTCGACCTCGTCACCTGCGCCCAGGCGTTCCACTGGTTCGACAACGAGGCGTCGGTGGCCGAGATCGCGCGACTGCTGCATCCCGGCGGGACGCTTGCGCTGGTCTGGAACAACAGGGACGACCGCACGCCGTGGGTCGACGCGTTGTCCGTCATGATCGAGGGTTATGCGGGCGACACGCCCCGGCAACGGACCGGACGCTGGCGCTGGATCCTGAAGGACCCGCGCTTCGTGCTTGAGAGGGAAATCGTGCAGGACCATCCGCACCGGATGAAGCGACAGGACGTCTTCGAGCGCATCGCATCGACGAGCTATGTCGCCAATTTGCCCGATGCGGAGAAGGCGATCCTGCGCGACAAGACCGACAATATCCTGCGCGAAGCCGGTCTCGGCGACGCCGACGAAGTGGTGTTTCCCTATGTCACGCAGCTCTTCTTGCTGAAGCGGGCATAGACCGCGCTATTGCGCGGCACGTCCTTGCTCGACCGCCTGCTTCAGGCGCGGCAGCGTCATGCGCCAGTAGAAGGCAACGTGTTTGGCGCCTGAGTCAGGCCCGATTTCCCAGCCGCTTCCGCGGCGGATCGGCGAAGGCGGCACCTGCTGGGTGACGGTCAGCACCGTTTCGCCGCCGTCAGGCACGAGCGTCATCGTGATCGTTGCATAGGATTGCGGAACATCCGGCAGGCCGGAGACCTGCGACCAATAGGAGTATTCGAGCCGCATCGGCGGCTCGATATGGAGGACGCGGCCCCTGTCGCGATAGCGCTTTGTGCCGATCTCCGCCTCGATCTCGATCGGCGCGCCGATCCGCCAATCGGTCCTGAAATGCGCGTTGCGCCATCTCTCGCCCGCTTTGGAGTCCATGATCGCGTCCCACACCTGCCTTGGCTCGGCAGCGATGCGGATCGTTTCGGTGACGGACTGAAAGGCCGGGGGCTCGTGCGTCATCGAATGCTCACTTGTCGCCCACGACCTTCCATTTTCCATCGGCGCCGCGCCGCAGCGAGGGATCGCCGATGCGGATGTGTTGCGCAAGAAAATCGATGAAAGCGCGGACCCGTGCCGGCAGCGGGCCGGCATGGCCGACATAGACCGCGTGGATGTCCTCGCGGTCGCCGGGATTGAGATTTTGCAGCACCGGCACCAGGCGCCCGGCCTCGATATCGGGGCCGATGTGAAACAGCGCCAATCGTCCGAGCCCGATACCGCCGAGCGTGAGCTGGCGCGCGGCTTCGCCGTCACTGACGCGGGCAACCGGCGGCGGCAGCGCTTCTTCGATCCGTTCAGCGCGGCGAAACGGCCAGCCGCGGATGCTGCGTGGAAAGGTCCAGCCGATGCCGCGATGGTCGGCGAGGTCGGCCGGCGTCTTCGGCGTGCCGAAGCGGGCGAGGTAGGACGGCGCGGCGGCCACCACCATGCGGCTGGTGCCGAGCTTGCGTGCGATCAGCCGGGAGGCGCCGAGCGGGCCGACCCGGATCGCGACATCAGCGCGCGCCTGCATCAGATCGACCAGCGTGTCGGTCAGCACGATGTCGAGCGTGATATCGGGATGTTCGCGCATGAAGCGCGGCAGCAGCGGCATCACATGCAGCATGCCGAACGGGATGTTGCTGTTCACGGTGAGATGGCCGCGCGGCACGCATGAGGCGGCCTCGCGTTCGGCCTCGTCGATATCGGCGAGGATGCGCTGGGCGCGCTGATAGAAGGCCTGGCCTTCCTCGGTGAGCTGCAGCTTGCGCGTGGTGCGGTTGACCAGCCGCGTGCCGAGCCGGGTCTCGAGCCGCGAGACCAGCTTGCTGACGCCGGACGGTGTCTGGCGCAGGCTGTTCGCGGCAGCCGTGAAGCCGCCGAGATCGACGACGCGGACGAATACGTCCATCTCGCCGGAGCGGTTGGTATCTGTGCGGGCCATCTTGAATTCAAGTCACAAATGATTGGATTGCGGTCATTCTAATCCTTCCCCGCCCGGACCGCTATCTCGCTTTGCGGAATCCTTTTTGTCCGGAGCGACACATGCCTGCTGCAGTCCTTGCCTTGACCGCCGGTGCCTTTGGTATCGGCACCACCGAATTCCTCATCATGGGACTGCTGCTGCAAGTCGCCGCCGACATGCAGGTATCCGTATCCGCGGCTGGCCTGCTGATCTCCGGCTATGCGCTCGGCGTATTCGTCGGCGCGCCGATCCTGACGCTGGCAACACGGCGGATGCCGCGCAAGGCGGTTTTGCTGGCGCTGATGGCGATCTTCACGCTCGGCAACGCAGCGTGTGCGCTGGCGCCGAGCTACGGGCTCTTGATGGCGGCACGCATTCTCACCTCGCTGGCGCACGGCACCTTCTTCGGCGTCGGCTCCGTGGTGGCGACAAGCCTCGTCCCGGAAGACAAGCGCGCGTCGGCGATCGCCACGATGTTCATCGGGCTCACGGTTGCGACCCTGCTCGGCGTGCCCTTCGGCGCCTGGTTCGGGCTGATGCTCGGCTGGCGCGCGGCGTTCTGGGCGGTGGCCGCGATCGGCGTGATTGCGTTCATCGTGCTGGCGGTGCTGGTCCCCGGCCATGTCGGCGCCAACGACAAGCCCGCGCCGCTGCGCGAGGAACTCGCCGTGCTCGGCCGCCCGCAGGTCCTGCTCGGACTGGCGATGACGGTGTTCGGCTTCGGCGGGCTGTTCGCGGTCTTCACCTATGTGCAGCCGATCCTGACGCGGCTCACCGGATTCTCCGACGCCGCGGTGTCGCCGATCCTGCTGGTGTTCGGTGCCGGCCTTGCGATCGGCAACGTCGCCGGCGGACGGCTCGCCGACAAGGGACTTGCGCGGGCGCTGCTGGTGTCGCTCGGCGGCCTCGCCGCCGTGCTCGTCGCGCTGACGGCGGTCGTCTCGATCAAGGCATTGGCGGTCGTGCTGCTGTTCATTCTCGGCATCGCCGCGTTCGCGACCGTCGCGCCGCTGCAGCTCCGCGTGCTCGAAGCCGCCGGCGTCGAAGGGCGGACGCTGGCCTCCAGCCTGAACATCGCGGCGTTCAATCTCGGCAACGCGCTCGGCGCCTGGGCCGGCGGCGTCACCATCGATCGCGGCCTCGGCCTCGGCGCGCTGCCGCTGGTGGCCGCCGTCATCACTGCAATCGGCCTGCTGCTCGCGCTGTGGAGCCTGCGCCTCGATCGGCCGATCGCGCTCGCCGCGCAGTGCCCGGCGGAATGAATCGGATCAAGGGAGCATGACCATGGAATACCGCAATCTCGGTGCATCCGGCCTGAAGGTCCCCGTGCTTAGCTTCGGCACCGGCACCTTCGGTGGCCAGGGGCCGCTGTTCTCGGCCTGGGGCCGCAGCGACGCCAGCGAGGCGCGCGGGTTGATCGACATCTGCCTCGAGGCCGGCGTCAATTTGTTCGACACCGCCGATGTCTATTCAAACGGCGCGTCGGAGGAGATCCTCGGCGCCGCGATCAAGGGCCGCCGCGACAAGGTGTTGATCTCGACCAAGACCGGCCTGCCGATGGGCGACGGCCCGCTCGATGCCGGTACGTCGCGATATCGCCTGGTCGCCGCGGTCGACGCCGCGCTGCGCCGGCTCAACACCGACTATATCGACCTGCTGCAGCTTCATGCTTTCGATGCCTTCACGCCGGTCGATGAGGTGCTGTCGACGCTCGACGCGCTGGTGCGCGCCGGCAAGCTGCGCTATGTCGGCGCCTCGAATTTCTCCGGCTGGCATCTGATGAAATCGCTCGGTGTCGCCGAGCGGCACGGCTGGCCGCGCTACGTGGCGCACCAGGTCTATTATTCGCTGGTCGGTCGCGACTATGAATCCGAGCTGATGCCGCTCGCGCTTGACCAGGGCGTCGGCGCGCTGGTCTGGAGCCCGCTCGGCTGGGGCCGTCTCACCGGCAAGATCAGGCGCGGGCAGCCATTGCCGACCAACAGCCGCCTGCACGAGACCGCGCAGTTCGGGCCGCCGGTCGACGACGAGAAGCTTTACGCGATCGTCGACGCGCTGGACGTGGTAGCCACGGAGACCGGCCGCAGCGTGCCGCAGATCGCGATTGCCTGGCTGCTGACGCGGCCGAGCGTCTCGTCCGTAATCATTGGCGCCCGCGATGAGGCGCAGTTGCGCGACAATCTCGGCGCGGTCGGATGGTCGCTCTCGCCGGACCAGATCGCGCGTCTCGATCGCGCGAGCGCGGTGATGCCGGCCTATCCCTACTATCCCTACCGAATCCAGGAAGGCTTCGCGCGCCTCAATCCGCAGCCAGTGTGAGTCCGTCGCAGACTCGGTCTCATGCCTGGACGGTGTGCTCGCAGACCTGCCGGCGGTATTCCGCCGGCGTCACGTTCATGTGCTGCCGGAACACGCGATTGAGGTGGCTTTGATCTGCGAAGCCGGCGAGCAGCGCGATCTCCTTCAGCGCGACGCGGTCCTTGCGCAGATGCTGGCACGCATGCTCCACCTTGCGCCGCAGGACATAGGCATGCGGCCGCATGCCGTAATGCACGCGGAATTTGCGGGCGAACTGGACCGGCGTGCAATTGCAGATGTTCGCGAGCTCCTCCAGCGTGATGTTCCGGAAGATGTTCTGCTCGATATAGTCCTCGATCAGCCGGGCATGCGCCGGGCGGAAGCGTCCTTGCGCGCAGGGCATCTTGAACTCGATCGCCGCATATTTCCGCAGGATGTGCACGCTCGCCTGCAGCGCCAGCGCATCATAGCAGAGGCGTCCGCCGGGACCGCCCGCGGCGACTTCCTGGACCATTTGATCGTTGATCCAGGTCAGCATTGGGTCTTCGACCTTGAGCAGGTCGTGAATCTCGATCGTTTCGGCGTCGCGGTCGAAGGCATCGCTCGCGGTCTTCGTCATGAGGGCAGGAGAGATGTAGAAATGGCTGACCTCAATGTCGTTGTTCCAATGCCAGCTTGACGGCTCTGCGCGCGTCATGAGCGACGTGACGCCGCGACCGACTTGATCCTGCTTCCACGCGCCGGTGACGCGGCGGTTCATCGACGTCACGCCGTCGCGATAGAGCACCAGGAGGAAGTTTGCCGACGGCGGGACCCAGATGTCCGACGGCGCATAGCGGAAAATTCGCAGCCGGAAATCACTTCTCCCGACCGCCAAACTATCCAGCTTCATCTCGCCGGGAGCGTAGCGCGGCAGCTCCTCGACCGTGATCAACTGGCCCATCGCGTGAGCCTCCTCCCTGGGATTGGTGGCGCGGTTGACCGCTTGTTCTTGGCCGGACGGCTGAGCGCAGAATAGGCCGCTTTCGCCATTTGCCAAGCCGACCAACGGCCGGTGCTCGATTGCACGGTCGCGTTCCAGAGATTGTCGGTTTCATCCAAGCCGCGCGGCCGAACGGCCCGTAGCCTGCTCTGCGTTTCGGCGACAACGCGAACGGCCGAAACCCAAATTGACGCAACGCACCATCATCCGGCGACACCGCGGGTGGGAAGGTGCGTGCGAGAAGCCAGACACAGGAGGAAACCATGACCGAGACCGTCACAAGGTCGAATGGAAGCAATGGTGCGCATGCAACGACCAAGCTCGACGCCGTGGTCGTCGGCGCCGGCGTCGCCGGTCTCTATCAATTGTTCCGCCTGCGTGAGCAGGGACTGAGCGTGAAGGCGATCGATGCCGGGTCTGGCGTCGGCGGCACCTGGTATTGGAACCGCTATCCCGGGGCACGCTTCGATTCCGAAGGCCACACCTATCAGTACCTGTTCTCCGAGGAGCTCTACAAAGGCTGGAGCTGGAGCGAGCGATTCCCGGGCCAGCCGGAAATCGAGCGCTGGCTGAACTACGTCGCCGACCGCCTCGACCTCAGGAAGGACATTCAATTCGGCACCACGGTGAAGAGCGCGCATTTCGATGAGGCGACACAACGCTGGCTGGTCGCGACCGACCAGGGCGACGTGATCGACACCCAGTTCCTCGTCACCTGCTGCGGCATGCTCTCGGCCCCGCACGTGTCCTTCCCGGGACAGGAGATGTTCAAGGGCAAGCTGTTCCACACCGCGCGCTGGCCCAAGGGGCCGATCGAGCTCGCCGGCAAACGCGTCGGCGTGGTCGGCAACGGCGCGACCGGAATCCAGGTGATCCAGTCGATCGCCGGTGAGGTAGGCCATCTCAAGGTGTTCATCCGCACCCCGCAATACATCATCCCGATGAAGAACCCGAAATGGGATGCGTCGGACGCCGAGGCCTACAAGTCGAAGTTCAAGTTCCTCACCGAGCGGCTGCCGAAGACGTTCACCGGCTTCGAATTCGACTTCGAGCATGCCTGGGCCGACCTGACGCCGCAGCAGCGCCGCCAGGTGATCGAGGATTGCTGGAACGACGGATCCCTGAAACTGTGGGTTTCGTCCTTCGCCGAACTGTTCTTCGACGAAGCCGTCAACGCCGAGATCACCGAATTCGTGCGCGAGAAGATGCGCGAGCGGATCAAGGACCCCAAGCTGTGCGAACAGCTGATTCCTGCCGATTACGGTTTTGGCACGCACCGGGTGCCGCTGGAATCCAATTTCCTCGAGGCTTTCCACCGGCCCAATGTCGAGATCGTCAGCGTCAAGAACAATCCGATCGCCCGCATCACGCCTGAGGGCATCCAGACCGCCGACGGCACGGTGCACGAGTTCGACGTCATCATCCTGGCGACCGGCTTCGACGCCGGAACGGGAGCGCTGACGCGGATCGACATCCGCGGCCGCGACGGGCGATCGCTGAAGGACGATTGGGGCAGGGACATCCGCACCACGATGGGCTTGCAGGTCCATGGCTATCCGAATCTGTTCACAACGGCGGTGCCGCTCGCGCCCTCGGCCGCACTCTGCAACATGACCACCTGCCTGCAGCAGCAGGTGGAGTGGATTGCCGACTGCATCAGATATTTGCGCGGCAAGAACCTGAACGTCATCGAGCCGACCAGGGATACCGAGGATCAGTGGGTGGCGCATCACGATGAGACCGCCAACGCAACGCTGATCGCCAAGACCAACTCCTGGTACCTGGGCTCCAATGTCGAGGGCAAGCCGCGCCGGGTGCTGTCCTATTGCGGCGGTGTCGGCACCTATCGCCAGAAATGCGATGAGGTCGCCGCGAGCGGCTATCGCGGTTTTGCCACGCAGTAGGGCTGACCGCATTTCGACCGCGTAGCCGGATGGAGCGAAGCGTAATCCGGGCTGCGCGGGTCAACATCACAAAACACAGGAGGAAGACAATGAGCACGAATTTCGGTGCAGCCGCCGATGCAATCCTTGACGGCGTCGTGACTTCAAACCCGCGCGTTCCCGGCGTCGTTGCGATGGTGACCGACCGCCATCGCAACATCTATGAAGGTGCCGCCGGCAAGCGCCGCCTCGACCAGCCCGCCGATATGACGGCCGATAGCGTGTTCGCGATCTTCTCGACCACCAAGGCGATCACCGGGACGGCCGTCCTGCAGCTCGTCGAGGAAGGCAAGCTCGATCTCGACGCACCCGCCAGGACCTACGCGCCCGACATCGGCAAGCTCCAGGTGATCGAGGGTTTTGACGACAAGGGCGAGCCGCGGCTGCGTCCGCCGAAGCGCGACATCACCACCCGCATGCTGATGGTCCACAGCGCGGGTTTGAGCTACGACTTCATCAATCACACCTATAACCGGCTGGCGCAAGAGAAGGGGCAGCCCAGCGTCATCACGGCATCCAAGGCTTCGCTGATGACGCCGCTGCTGTTCGATCCAGGCGAGCGCTGGGAATACGGCACCAACATGGATTGGTGCGGCCAGATCGTCGAGGCCATCGCCGGCAGGCGGCTCGGCGAGGTCTTCAGGACGCGGATCTTCGAGCCGCTCGGGATCATGGACACGACGTTCGAGCTCACCGACGCGATGCGTCGCAAGCTCGCCGGCATCCACGCCCGCAACGCCGACGGCTCACTCACGCCGATGGATTTCGAGCTGCCGGCCAATCCCGAGATCCACATGGGCGGCCACGGGCTTTACGGCACGATCGGCGACTACATGCGATTCATCCGGATGTGGCTGAACGACGGCGCCGGCGAGCATGGGCGGGTCCTGAAGGCGGAGACCGTGCGGATGGCGGAGAAGAACCATCTCGGCAACAACAAGGTCACCGCGATCACCGGCGTGATCACCTCGCTCGCCAACGACGCCGAGTTCTTCCCCGGTCAGTCGAAATCCTGGGCGCTGAGCTTCATGATCAATGAGGAGCAGGCTCCGACCGGCCGCCCCGCCGGCGCGCTCGGCTGGGCTGGGCTGGCCAATTTGTTCTACTGGATCGATCGGCAGAACGGTTTTGGCGGATACTGGGCGACGCAGATCCTGCCGTTTGGCGATCCGACGTCCTTTATCGGCTACATCAATTTCGAGACCGCGTTCTACGAATCCCTGAGGCTGCGCAAGGCGGGATAGGGACAGCCAATCGGAGCGTGCTAAAGGCTAGCTCGCTCCGAGCAGCTCCGTGATCAGCCCCGCCGCCTTGATCCCGGTGCCGCTGATGATGACGACGGTGCGCTCCGCCGGCCGGATCGCGCCGCGCGCCTTCAGGACATCGAGCGCGGCGGCGGCCGAGGCCGAGGTCGGCTCGACGAACAGCCCGGTCTGCGCCAACCGCTTCAACGCGGCGACGATGCCGTCTTCGGAAATTGCGACGGTGCCGCCGCCGCTCTCCTTCAGCGCCGCGATCATCTGCTTCAGCCGCAGCGGATGCTTGATCGCGGTGCCCTCGGCGATGGTCTTGCGGACCGCGCGATCGACCGGCGTGTCGACGCCGGCGGCGAAGCTGGCATCGACCGGCGAGCAGTTGAGCGGCTGTGCCGCGAACAGGCGCGGCAGGCGCGCGATCTGCCCGGCCGCCAGCAGCTCGTTGAAGCCGATATAGCAGCCGAGCAGGCTGCTGCCGGCGCCGACCGGCATGATGACGTTGTCCGGCGCGGTGAAGCCGAAATCTTCCCAGATCTCATAGGCCAGCGACTTGGTGCCCTGCAGGAAGAACGGTTGCCAGTTGTGGCTGGAGTAGAAGATCTGCTTCGACTGGCGGATCGCCTCTGCCTCGGATTCCTCGCGCGGGCCTTCGATCAGCTGCACCTCGGCACCGAAGGCGTGCATCTGCGCCACCTTCATCGGCGACGTCGTCGCCGGCGCAAGGATCCTGACCCGCATGCCGCCGGCCGCGCCATAGGCCGAGACCGACGCGCCGCCATTGCCGGAAGAGTCCTCCAGCACCGCATCGACGCCGAGCTGGCGCAGGAACGACAGCATCACCGTGGTACCGCGATCCTTGAAGCTTGCGGTCGGATTGAACCATTCGAGCTTGAAATGCGGCCGCAGATCATCCCACGCCTTCTCGACGGCTGGCGTGCAGCCTTCGCCCATCGTGATCGGCCGCCTGATCTCGACCGGCAGCGCCGCGCGGTAGCGCCACAGCGACCGCGTCGTGCGATCGATGTCGTCGCGGGAGATGCCCGGCAGCGGCGTTATCAGGAGCGGCTTGCCTTCGTCGGAGCACCAGCGCGGGATATCCAGCGGATAGAGCTTTCCGTTGAGCGGGTCGATGTAGCTGGGTGAAGGCATGTCGTGAAATCCCAAACGCGAGTGGCATTCAGCGGCCGTTACGCCGCGCCGGCCTGCCTGCTCAGATAACTCTTTGCAAAATCGAGATACCAGTCGAGGCATCCTGGATTGGCCATCGCATCGCGATTGATGATCTTCTCGACGGGGTGGCCGAGCAGTAGCTTCTTGACCGGCAGCTCCTGCTTTTTGCCGGACAGCGTGCGCGGAATCTCCGCCACCACGAAGATATCGTTGGGCAGGAAGCGGCGCGACAGCCCGGCCTCGACCGCCTTGTTGATCTTGGCCTTCATTGCGGCGTCGAGCGCAATGCCCTCGCGCAGCACCACGAACAGCGGCATGTAGCTGTCGCGGCCGAGATATTCGAGGTCGACGACCATCGAATCCAGCACCTCCGGCAGCGCCTCGATCGCGGAATAGAGCTCGCTGGTGCCCATCCGCAAGCCATGGCGGTTGATGGTGGCGTCGCTGCGGCCATAGATCACGCAGGAGCCGTCGGGGTCGATCTTGAGCCAGTCGCCATGCCGCCACACCGGGCCGCGGCCACTTCCGTCGAAATTGTCGGGGTAGGTCTCGAAATAGCTGGAAAGGTAGCGTGCGTTGCCGGGATCGTTCCAGAAGCGCAGCGGCATCGAGGGCAGCGGCTCGGTGCAGACGAGCTCGCCGACCTCGTCGATCACCGCGTGGCCCTGCTCGTCGAACGCTTCCACCGCGCAGCCGAGCAGGCGGCATTGCATGATGCCCGGCGTCTGCGGCAATTCGCGATTGCCGCCGATGAAGGCGCCGGCGAAATCGGTGCCGCCGGAAATATTGGCCCACCACATATCGGCCTGCGCGGCATTGCCGTAGTGCTTCGCGAGCGCGGCGAAGCGCTCGTTGAACCAGGCCTGGGTGTCGGCGCTGAGCGGCGAGCCGGTCGAGCCGAGCGTGCGCAGGCCGGAGAGGTCGCCGACGGCAGCGAGATCGATTTCCGCCTTGGTGCAATTGGCAAAGAACGCCGCCCCTGCGCCGAAGAAGGTGGCCTTGGCGTCGGCGACGAAGCGCCACAGCGTGGTCCAGTCGGGCTTGTCCTTGGTGCCGCCGGGACTGCCGTCGAAAATGCAGCAGGTCGTGCCGTTGAGCAGGCCGTTGGCCTGGCAATTCCACATGATCCAGCCGGTCGAAGAGTACCAGTGGAAGCGTTCGCCGAACGAGTTTGGCTGATAGCTGCAGCCGATGTCGTTGTGCAGGGTCGAGAGCGGCAGCGCCACGACGATGATGCCGCCATGGCTGTGCAGGATCGGTTTCGGCAATCCGGTGGTGCCTGAGGAATAGACGATCCAGAGCGGATGATCGAACGGCAGCCATTCCGGCTCGAAGGCGTCGATCTCCGCACTCCGGCCCGCGAGGATCGCTGACAATCGCGTCTCGGACGGCGCGGCGTCGCTGTGCAGGATGACATGCTGCACGGTCGGCAGCGCGCGCCGCAATTCCTCGATCACACCTTGCCGGTCGTGGCGGCGGCCGGCATAGGTCACGGCGTCGCAGGCGATCAGCACCTTCGGCTCGATCTGCTTGAAGCGATCGATCACCGCGGGTGCCGCCATGTCAGGCGCGCAGACGCTCCAGACCGCGCCCAGGCTCGCGGTCGCGAGGAACGCGATGATCGTCTCGGGAATGTTCGGCAAGTAGGCGGCGACGCGATCGCCGGCGCGCACGCCGTTGGCCTTCAGATGCAGCGCCAGCGCTGCCGATTTGCGCTGCAGCTCGGGCCAGCTCGTCTCCGAGAGCTTGCCGTCCTCGCCGCTCGAGATCAGGGCCGGCAGGCCTGCGGCATGCGCCGGCGCGACATGGCGGAAGACCTGGCGCGCGTAGTTCACCGAAGCGCCGGGAAACCACACCGCGCCCGGCATCTTGCGCTCGGCCAGCACCGCCGAATGCGGCGTCGGCGAGCGCAGGTCGAAATAATCCCACACGCTCTGCCAGAAGGCGTCGATATCGGTGACCGACCAGCGCCGCATCGCCTCGAAATCCGCAAATTCAAGGCCGCGCGTCTGCTTCAGCCATTGGCGGTAAAGAGCCATTTGCGGGACGTAAGCTGCTGTCATGGGCGGTTTCCGAAAGTCCTTGTGTCGTGGCGGGCGACCGAGGCCCGCCGGCGTGTCTTAACATAGTGATGCGAGCACGGGGAACGCAGTCGAGCAGCAAGCTGCGTCATATTCTTACCGCCGCCGCAGCGTGCTATTCCATCGGGTGCGGCTGATTCCATGCGGCAACTGAATCGAGCGGCCATGTCCGTCGGCGAACTCTTCATTCTCGGCTTTTACGGCAAGGTCGTTCCGCCCTGGCTGAAGGAATTTGCCGCGCAGTTCGGGCTCGGCGGGGTAATCCTGTTCGACTATTCCTGCCGGACCCGGCAGTATGACAACAACATCGCCTCGCCCGCGCAGGTGCAGTCGCTCTGCGCCGAGATCGCGGCGCTGCCGTCGCGGCCGCTGGTCTTCATCGACCAGGAGGGCGGCCTGGTGCGCCGGCTCAAGGACAGCTGCGGTTTTCAGCCGCTGCCGAGCGCGAAGGAGTTCAACCTGCTCGCGCGCGCGGAAAAGCAGACGGTGCTGGCCGCAAGCTACGGCGAGCTGCGCCGGCTCGGCATCCGCTACAATTTCGCGCCTGTCATCGACGTCGACTACAATCCCGACAATCCCAACATCGGCAGGATCAAGCGGTCCTATTCGCCCGATATCGGTGAGGTCGAGGCCAATGCCCGGCTGGTCGACGCTGCGGCGCGGCAGGCGGGAGTAGGCCTCTGCCTGAAGCATTTTCCGGGCATCGGCGGTGCAAGCGTCGATTCGCACCTGGAGTTCATGGACATTTCCGATGCGCTGCGTCCCGAGCAGGAGGAGCTGTTCTACGCGTTGGCGCCGCGCACCTATGGCGATGCGGTGCTGGTCAGCCACGCCATTGTCCGGCAGTGGGACGCGCAGCGTCCGATGACATTGTCATCGGCCGGGCTCGGCCGGCTTCGCCGTCGTCTGCCCGAGACGCTGCTGATCACCGACGACATGCAGATGCAGGGGCTGCAGAAGGCGCTCGGCACAAGCGCGGCCAGCCTGCAGTCGATCGCCGCCGGCATGGACATGATCTGCATCGGCAACAATCTGTTCGACCAGGAGCAGGGGATGGCCGGCATCGCCGCGGCGGTCGCGGGTGCGGTGCAGGATGGATCACTTGATCAGGCCGCGGTGCGGCGATCCATTGCGCGCGTGCAAAAGCGCAAGGCGCTGTTCGCCTGACGGCGTTGAACCAAATTTTGCGTCGGGCGACCACAAGGTGTGGAACCAAATTTCATTGCCGCGATTTAACAATGACGCTCATCGGGGCTGACAACCATGAAGATGCTCAAGCGTCTCTTCCGATTGACCTGGCTACGTCGGGCCGCACGCAAACCAGCCGATTTTCCGCCTGCCTCCATCGATCCTGACGAATTCAGCCGCCTGCTTTGCAGCGGGCGCGCCGAGGATTTGCGGACACTGGCAAAGCGATTGAGCCAGCGCTCGCGGGCTCACGCATAGGCGGTGGATCGGATCCAATCGCCAGCCCGGTCTTCGGCCAAAACCGGCAAGTCCGGCGCGCGGCCGTGACTCCCGGCATCGGTCTCGATGCGACCGGCTACTGCTTTGCTTTTTCATGATTGCCGATCCCGACCGCCTTGTAGTCGTAGGTCGGGTAGAACTCCGTGTGGTAGGCGCCCCAGGCGCTGTTCTCGATGACGCGGTTGACCTCGCGCAGCCGCGACGCCGGCAACCGCAGCGTCACCACCTGGCCGATCCCCATCATCACGTACCAGCTGACGACCTCGACACCCTCGGGCGGAAACGCCTTGTAGAAGCCCTGCCGCTCAAGCTGGGCATTGAGCTCACCGAGCGGTCGTGACTGATCATGCTTGAAGAAGATGGTGAGCATGACCGCGGTGTCGGGCGTCGGCGTTGCATCGCTGGTCGGCGGGGTCTGGGCCTGCGCGCCTGCGCTAAGCAGCAGTGCCGCGGCGAGCGCCGCAATCGTCATCAAGGAAATCCAGGATCCGTTCCGCCCTCGCTTCATGGCCGCGCCCTTATTGCTGATCGAGAGGCGGCGATCATCGCGACGCCTGCCGGGGCTGTAAATTGACATTCGCCTGATCCGGTGCCTGCCCGACGCTTCTCGGTTGATGTGAACCGTCTCATAGGTGCGCGCGCCCGCGTGCGGTATGCCGGGGCCATCCCGATGCCCAGAGGGATGATCGATGACGACCCGGCGAATGGCGTATTGGTGGTTCAGGTTCGTTCTTTCGGGGCGGTTCCTGCAGAAATTCCTTCGGCTCCGGCGCCCTTGAGGCGATGCCGGGCCGCTTTTTTCAATCCGGAACCAAGGGGCCGGAAACGGCTGGTCGAACCGTCAATGCCGGGCCGCGCATCCCGCCGGTGGCCACCTCGCTTACCCGTCCCGTAAGAATACTGTAATTCGACTCAAATATGCGAGATTCGTTGCCAAATCAGCGGTAACCTGCGCCTGCTTGGCAGGTCGGGGACCGAGGTCACAGTTGCGTCACCCGTAGTTCTACGGAGCCCCATGTTAACGCGGCCACAAGTTCACCTTTGGTAAACCATACTTATGACGCAACATGACAACCGAGCCGAGGCGCGCCTTCCGGCATGGACGGGTGGAACCGCGACGCTCGAGCCGCAGTCGCTTGACACTCAGGGACCCGCAGGGCCGCGGCCGCAGGCGGACGCCGGTGCCGCGATCGTCCGGCAGTTCAATGGGCCGGTGACGGCGCTGCTGCTCTATATGAACGAACTCAAGCAGCACAGTCAGCAATTCGCGCACGCGCCCGGCAACGGCGTCTATCTGCGGCAGGTGATCGAGAACGCGCTCGAGCAGACCGAGCGCGTGTCCGCGATGCTGAAGCAGATTTCCGACCTCTATCCCAATGCCGTCCCGGCCGCAGACCTCAGGCCGCCGGGCGACGACAAGCCGGCAGGCTCCCGGCCGCCGGATGTCGTGTTCGCACCGGAAGCCGGCCGCAAGCCATTGACCAAGCGCGAGCGTGAAGTGCTAAGCCTGATCAGCGACGGCTATTCCAACAAGCAGGGTGCGCTGCGGATGAACATCAGCCCGCGCACGTTCGAGAGCCATCGCGCCGAGGCGATGCGCAAGCTCGGGGCGCGCAACACCGCCGACCTCGTCCGCAAGGCCTTGCTGCATTCGGCATAGAGCGTTTTCAAGCGAAGTGGTTCGCGCAAAGAAGACGCGTCAAAACTGAAAACCAGAGCCCCGTTCCGATTCCATCGGAATGGGGCTCTGAGCGGTGTTCGGTTCGTTAGGACCCGGTTCTCAGAAATCGTCTTTTCAGAAATCGTCTTCCGCGGCGAAGCACAGGCGCGGTGCGAGCCGCGCGGCCGTCGCGGATGCCTTCGGTTCATCCGGAACGATCGTGACCACCCATGCCGCGGTCGCGCCAGACCTGCTTTCGACGATCGCGCGCACGCGTCCCGTGACGGTCGCGCCGGCCGACCGTATGGTGGCGGTCCGGCCGTTGAACTGGGCCATGCGGAAGCGCCGGGCTTCCTTCCGGTCGGTCGTCTGGTACGTGAACATCGGCTCCCCCGTGCGTCCACGTGAATGTGAGGAAACAGCGTTATCCGACGATGAAAATCGCACGCCGTAGAAGTACGGCTTGCACAGCGGTCAGAGCGCTTTTGAGCGAAGCGGGTGCCGGCTTGCGCGAAGAAGACGCGGCAAAAACAACAAACTCTAACGGCCGACTTCCTGACAATTCAGCAGTCCGGCATATTGCGCCTTGACCGCGGCGTAGCATTCGCACGCCGTCTTGATCAGCCCATCCGCGTTGGTGATCTCGATGTGCCCGCGGCTGTAGTGGATGAAATTGGCCTGTTGCAGGGTATGCGCGACCAGCGACACGCTGTTGCGGCGCGCGCCGATCATCTGCGCCATCGCCTCCTGCGTCAGGACGATCTTGTTGCTGCCGGAGAGATCGCGCGTGTGCAGCAGGCATCGCGCCAGCCGTGACTCCACGGTGTGCGCGGCGTTGCAGCCGGCGGTCTGCTGGATCTGGGCATAGACGGCGAGCCCGTGCCGGATCAATCTCGCGCGAAGCGTCGGGCTCTGGCCGGCAGCTGCGCGCAACGGCTCCAGTTCCACGGTCGAGGCGACGCCGGGCACCAGCACCGTGGCGTTGTTGAGGACAGGCCCTTCGACGAGCGGGGCGAATGCGCCATAGATGCTGTCGCGGCCGACCATCGCGACCTGCACGCGCTCGCCTCTAGCCAGCTTGACCACCAGCGAGATCACGCCCTTGTGCGGCATGTATGTCCGCTTGAGCATCTCGTCGGTCTCGACCAGGACCGAATCGGCCGCGAGGTCGACCGTCCGCAGATGCGGCCGAATCAATTCGAAATCGCTCGCCGAGAGCGACGCCAGGAATCCGTTGGGTGATCGAGGAACCGTTTCCAAAGCAACCTCCAGCCTGCCGGCAAAGCTTGTCTCTGGGCCCAGGGCTGACGTGCGGCTGGACGTCCTTGCAACCTATTCTGGCACGCCAGGGTTCCAATGGAAACATGTCTTGGTTCCAATAGGAATAGACCTATCGCCGCACATTCGGGTTGTCTGCTCGATCGCAGTTGGGGCTGGCGGCGCGCCAGTCAGTCTTCCGGCCCGATCAATTGTTCGGCGTGCGCCTTGACCGTCGTATAGCATTCACACGCCGCCTTCCGCAGGCCGTCGATATCGGTGATCTCGATATGACCGCGGCTGTAACGCAGGATGCCGGCCTGCTGAAACCCATGTGCGACAATCGAAACCGCATTGCGCCGGACGCCGATCATCTGCGCCAGCATCTCCTGGGTTAGCGGCAACGCCTCGCTGCCGCACAGATCGCGTGCGCGCAGCAGCCATCGTGACAGCCGTGCCTCCACCGGATGCGAAACATTGCAGGCGACGGATTGTTGCGTCTGCGCCATCAGCGCCTGCTCATAGAGCGCGACCAGGGTCCGGAAATCCGCGCTGCGATTTGCTGCCTCGCGGAAATCCTCCGCCCGCATCATCGAGGCTGAGCCTGGCACCACGACAATCGCATCGGCAAGCAGCGGCCGCTCGTGCAGGGCGGCAGACGCGCCCACGACGCCGTCGCGACCGACGGTTGCAATCTCGACAGATTGCCCGTCGGACAGATTGATCATCATCGAGACCACGCCGCTATGCGGAAAATAAACCCGCTGCACCGGCGCGCCGGCATCGGCGAGCGCCGTTTCCTTGGTCAGGTCGACGGTTTCCAGGAGAGGATGAAGTTGTTGCGCGTACTCCGTGGGGGGAAGTGCTTGCAACAGACGATTGGGCGGACGCGATACCGCGGACATTGCTGCTCCTGCCGAGGGCGGGAGCACTACGGTCTCGCATCACCTACTCTTGGCGTGTGGAAGGACTGCGAACATAGCTTGCCTGTCCAATTGCACAAGGGTTGTGGTGTTGAAACTATACCCTCTGGAGGGCAGACGGCGTGGCCGCCGCCGGGACCGGTGATCGACGTCGATCCGCGCGGCGCGAGATCCCAGCGCGACTTTGTCTCTCATTTATTGATTTCCATTAACTCTGTTCCTCGCTGGACTTTGCATCGTGGTGACCTGCAACGCCGGCTATCGACGCGCCGGGCCTGCCGCGCCGGGATGTCGCAAGTCCTGCACATGCGCAGGAAATTCACGGCCATGACGTCGGTCCGGCGCCGACCGCGCGCTGCCGCGGCCAGCCATCGCGCCGGCCGCCCGTCGAATCACCGGCAAGGCCGTCCTGGGTATTTGTACGGACCAGCCCTTTAACGAACGGGTAGCGCGGACGGACCAGTGTGACGTGGGTCGCCGTGCGAAATTTACGGCGTCGCGTCAATCGTGTTCATCCAGAAGGGTATCCAGTATGTCCGGCATCGTTCTTTCGGCATCGGTCCGTCAAAACCTGCTTTCGCTGCAGTCGACCGCTGACCTGCTCGCCACCACGCAGAACCGCTTGTCCACCGGCAAGAAGGTCAACACTGCTCTCGACAATCCGACCAACTTCTTCACGGCGCAGTCGCTCGACAACCGCGCCAGCGACATCAACAACCTCCTGGACGGTATCGGCAACGGCGTGCAGGTGCTGCAGGCCGCCAACACCGGCATCACCTCGCTGCAGAAGCTGGTCGACAGCGCCAAGTCGGTCGCCAACCAGGCCCTGCAGGCCGCCGTCGGCTATTCCGCGAAGTCGTCGGTGACGACCGCCGCGATCCCCGGCGCGACCGCCGACAACCTGCTCGGCACCGCGACCCCGACCAATGCGACCCTCACCAGCACCGCCGCCTATACCGGCATCGACCTCACCGCGGCCGGCGCGAACCTGACGTTCCAGATCAACAGCCAGACTGTGACCTTGAACTCGGGCACGAACTACTCCGCCACCCAGGTTCGCGATGCGATCAACACGCAGGTCGGCGCCAGCGCCAAGGTCGCCGCCTCGATCGACGGCACCGGCAAGCTGGTCCTGACCAGCACCAACACCGCCGGCACCGGCGACACGCTCACCGTCGGTACGTTCAGCTCGGGCGACGCGACGCAGCTCGGCCTCCCGGCCGGTGCTACGGCAACCGCAACCGGCACGGCTGGCGCGAGCCCGCTGGACACCCTCACGCTGACCATCGGCGCAACCGGCAACGGCACTGCGACCAACATCACCTTCGGCACCGGTGCCGGCAAGGTGAAGTCCCTCAACGACCTGAACGCCGCGCTGGCGGCCAACAACCTGCAGGCCTCGCTCAGTGCGGCCGGTGCGCTCACCATCAGCACCACCAACGATGCCGCTTCGGCGACCATCGGCACGATTGGCGGCACGGCGGCCGGCGCCGGCAAGCTGTTCAACGGCCTTGCGGGCAGCGCTCCGGTGCAGGACCCGACTGCGCTGGCGAACCGCGCCAACCTGGTCAACCAGTACAACAACATCCTGGACCAGATCACCACGACCGCCCAGGACGCGTCGTACAACGGCATCAACCTGCTCAATGGCGATCAGCTCAAGCTGACCTTCAACGAGACGGGCTCCTCGACGCTGAAGATCCAGGGCGTGACCTTCGACGCCACCGGCCTCAACCTCACCAAGCTGACCGCCGGCACGGACTTCGTGGACAACGCTTCGGCCAACGCGACGCTGAAGACGCTGAACAGCGCGAGCGGCCTGCTGCGCACCCAGGCTTCGACCCTTGGTTCGAACCTGTCGATCGTGCAGATCCGCCAGGACTTCTCGAAGAACCTGATCAACGTGCTGCAGACCGGCTCGTCCAACCTGACGCTGGCAGACACCAACGAGGAAGCGGCCAACAGCCAGGCGCTGTCGACCCGCCAGTCGATCGCGGTGTCCGCGCTGGCGCTGGCCAACCAGTCGCAGCAGAGCGTGCTGCAGCTGCTCCGCTAAGCGTAGCCGCGACAGGCATCGACTATCGAGGCGGCGGAGGAAACTCCGCCGCCTTTTCTTTGGCTGCGCTTAGCCATCCCGCCGGGTTCAACCAATGAGCGATCGCGTTCGGATGCAGGCGGTCGTCATGTCGCGAACGTTTTGCCAGACTTAGCGGTCCTCAATTCCAATTAGTTCAAATTGCGATGACCGGTGGAACGGCCTCTTTCCCGTTCGGGTGGTAAGGGGCCTGTCCTTGTGAGACTGGCCGTGATGTCGTGATGCGTCGTCGAACTGCTGAAGGGCTTCATCGTCCGTATTTGCACGGACGGCAAAATTAACGTCGCCGTGAAGCCGGCCAAGTTATCGATGCAAGGCGAGCGTTCCGTAGCACCTTGAGGGGACCTATCCATGGACGATCTGTTGCGCGAGTTCCTGACGGAGAGCAGCGAGAGCCTGGATACGGTCGACAACCAGCTGGTGCAGTTCGAGCAGGATCCGAACAACGCGAAGATCCTGGATAACATCTTCCGGCTGGTGCACACCATCAAGGGCACCTGCGGCTTCCTCGGGCTGCCGCGGCTCGAGGCGCTGGCGCATGCCGGCGAGACCTTGATGGGCAAATTCCGCGACGGCATGCCGGTGACGGCGGAAGCCGTGACGCTGATCCTGTCCTCGATCGACCGCATCAAGGAGATCCTTGCAGGGCTCGAGGCGACCGAGGCCGAGCCCGAGGGCAACGACCGTGACCTGATCGATCAGCTGGAAGCGATGGTCGAGCACGGCATGGCGGCGATGTCCGATTCGACGCAGTCGATGGCGGTTGCTGCTGAAGAAGAGGTGCCGGTCGTCGAAGCTCCGTCGGTGCAGGCGGCAATGACCGAAGGCGCGCTGGTGGTGCAGACGCTGGAGCGTCCGCTGCGTCCGGGCGAGGTCTCGCTCGACGAGCTCGAGCGCGCCTTCCGCGAGACCGAGACCGAAGTCGCCGCACCGGCGCCGGCCGCGAAGCCTGCCGCTGCGGCTCCCGCCGCCGAGCCGGCCGAGGCTGTGAAGAAGCCGGCCCGCAAGGCGGCCGCTGAGGATGTCCAGGAAGGCGACAAGATCGCCAACCAGTCGATCCGGGTCAATGTCGACACCCTCGAACACCTCATGACCATGGTCTCCGAGCTGGTGCTGACCCGCAACCAGCTGCTGGAGATCTCCCGCCGCAACGAGGACACCGAGTTCAAGGTGCCCTTGCAGCGGCTCTCCAACGTCACCGCCGAGCTGCAGGAAGGCGTCATGAAGACGCGCATGCAGCCGATCGGCAATGCCTGGCAGAAGCTGCCGCGCATCGTCCGCGATCTCTCCGGCGAGCTCGGCAAGCAGATCGAGCTCGAGATGCACGGTGCCGACACCGAGCTCGACCGCCAGGTGCTCGACCTGATCAAGGATCCGCTGACGCATATGGTGCGCAACTCCGCCGATCACGGGCTCGAGACCACCGCCGAGCGCCTCGCAGCCGGCAAGCCGGAGCAGGGCACCATTCGCCTCTCCGCCTATCACGAGGGCGGCCACATCATCATCTGCATCGCCGACAATGGCCGCGGGCTCAACACCGAGCGGATCAAGGCCAAGGCGCTCCAAAACGGTCTCGTCACCGAGGCCGAGCTCGAGAAGATGACCGAGGCCCAGATCCACAAGTTCATCTTCGCGCCGGGCTTCTCGACCGCCGCGCAAGTGACTTCGGTGTCCGGCCGCGGCGTCGGCATGGACGTGGTGCGCACCAATATCGACCAGATCGGCGGCACCATCGACATCAAGAGCGTGGCCGGCGAGGGCGCCTCGGTCACCATCAAGATCCCGCTGACCTTGGCGATCGTCTCCGCTTTGATCGTGGAAGCCGGCGGCGACCGCTTTGCGATTCCTCAATTGTCTGTCGTCGAGCTGGTGCGGGCCCGCGCCAACTCCGAGCACCGCATCGAGCGGATCAAGGACACCGCAGTCTTGCGCCTGCGCAACAAGCTGCTGCCGCTGATCCACCTCAAGAAGCTCTTGAAGATCGACGACGGCGCGACGACTACGGATGCCGAGAATGGCTTCATCGTGGTCACTCAGGTGGGCAGCCAGACCTTCGGCATCGTGGTCGACGGCGTGTTCCACACCGAGGAGATCGTGGTCAAGCCGATGTCGACCAAGCTGCGGCACATCGACATGTTCTCCGGCAACACCATCCTTGGCGATGGCGCCGTCATCATGATCATCGACCCCAACGGGATTGCAAAAGCCCTCGGCGCGTCCGGCTCCTCGGCCCATGACCTCGCCGACGACAATGCGAACGCCCACGCCGCAAGCGGCGAGCAGCTGACCTCGCTCCTGGTGTTCCGCGCCGGCTCCTCGCAGCCCAAGGCGGTGCCGCTCGGCCTCGTCACCCGGCTGGAGGAGATCGCAACCGACAAGATCGAACTCTCGAACGGCCGCTACATGGTGCAGTACCGCGAGCAGCTGATGCCGCTGGTGCAGATGGCCGGCGTCGAGGTGCAGTCGCAGGGCTCGCAGCCGATCCTGGTGTTCGCCGACGACGGCCGCTCGATGGGGCTCGTGGTCGACGAGATCATCGACATCGTCGAGGAGCGGCTCAACATCGAGGTTGCGGGTTCGCAGGACGGCATTTTGGGCTCGGCCGTGATCAAGGGCCAGGCCACCGAGGTGATCGACGTCGGCCACTTCCTGCCGATGGCGTTCGCCGACTGGTTCTCGCGCAAGGAGATGCGGCCGTCGGCCTCGGCGCAGTCGGTGCTGCTGGTCGATGACTCAGCCTTCTTCCGCAACATGCTGGCGCCGGTCTTGAAGGCCGCCGGCTACAAGGTCAGGACCGCGGGCGGCGCGCAGGAGGGGCTCGCCGCGCTGCGTTCGGGACAGAGCTTCGACGTCGTGCTGACCGACATCGAGATGCCCGAGATGAACGGCTTTGAGTTCGCCGAGAACATCCGCTCGGACCACAATCTGATCGGGCTGCCGATCATCGCGCTGTCGGCGATGGTGTCGCCGGCGGCGATCGAGCGCGGCCGGCAGGCCGGCTTCCACGACTATGTCGCCAAGTTTGATCGTCCCGGGCTGATCGCGGCGCTGAAAGAGCAGACCGCCGAACTGCGCCGCGCGGCCTGACACGGGATAAGGACAGGGATCGATGACCAGCAAGACCGAGACCAGCGAAGGCGCGATGGCCGAATACGTCACCGCCGTGATCGGCGGGCAGCTGTTCGGCCTGCCGATCTCGCGGGTGCAGGACGTGTTCATGCCGGAGCGGCTGACGCGGGTGCCGCTGGCCTCCAGCGAGATCGCCGGCGTGCTCAATCTGCGCGGACGTATCGTCACCGTGGTCGACATGCGCGCCCGGCTCGGGCTGCCGAAGGCCGACGACGGTAAGCCTCCGATGGCGGTCGGCGTCGACCAGCGCGGCGAATCCTATGGCCTGCTGATCGACCAGATCGGCGAGGTGCTGCGGCTCTCCGAAAACAGCCGCGAGGACAATCCGGTCAACCTCGATCCCCGCATGGCCAAGCTCGCCGGCGGCGTCCATCGCCTCGACGGCCAGCTCATGGTCGTCCTCGATATCGATCGCGTGCTCGAACTGGTGCCCGATGCCAAAGCGGCGTGAACAGGGCCGCCCGAACTGAAGAACTGAAACATCCCACCGGGGATGAGGAAGTAGAGGTCGCAGATGAGAACCTGTCTTGTTGTCGATGACTCAAGCGTCATTCGCAAGGTCGCCCGCCGCATCCTGGAAGGGCTCGACTTCCAGATCGTCGAGGCCGAGGACGGCGCCAAGGCGCTCGAGGCCTGCAAGCGCGCGATGCCGGAAGCCGTGCTGCTCGACTGGAACATGCCGGTCATGGACGGCTACGAGTTTCTCGGCAATCTCCGCCGCATGCCCGGCGGCGATCAGCCCAAGGTCGTGTTCTGCACCACCGAGAATGACGTCGCGCATATCGCACGCGCGCTGCATGCCGGTGCCAACGAATACATCATGAAGCCGTTCGACCGGGACATCGTCACCGCGAAGTTCCAGGAAGTCGGACTCATTTAGAGCATGATCCGGAAAAGTGGGAACCGGTTTTCCGAGAAGATCATGCTGACTTAGATTCTTCGTTCGATCCGGCGGCAGAAGCCTTCGGCTCAACGGTTGTTGTGCGTCGTGTTGCGTCGCTGGTGAAGTCATGAGTGTTGCGTTGACAAGTACTGCGGTCCCGACATCGACCCGTTCCGACAAGGTGCGGGTGATGGTGGTCGACGATTCCGTGGTGATCCGCGGGATGATCTCGCGCTGGATCGGCGCCGAGCCCGACATGGAAGTCGTCGCCTCGCTGCGCACCGGCCTCGACGCCGTCAACCAGCTCGAACGCATCAACCCCGATGTCGCGGTGCTCGATATCGAGATGCCCGACCTCGACGGCATCTCGGCGCTGCCGCAGCTGCTGGCGAAGAAGCGCGATCTCGTCGTCATCATGGCCTCCACGCTGACCCGCCGCAACGCGGAGATCAGCCTGAAGGCTCTCTCGCTCGGTGCGTCCGACTACATTCCGAAACCGGAAAGCACGCGCGAGGCCACCGCCGCGGAAACCTTCCGCCACGACCTGATCCAGAAGATCCGTCATCTCGGCGCCAAGGCGCGGCGCAACCCGCTGCACTCGATGGCAAGCCCGCCGCTTGCGCCCGGTCATGACAGGCCGCGTCCGCTGGCGCCCGCTGCTGCGCACACAGCGCCGGCCCAGGCCACGCGCCGTTCGTTCGGCCTGCTGCCGCCCAAGGTGCTGCTGATCGGCTCGTCGACCGGCGGCCCGCAGGCGCTGATGACGCTGGTCGCCGAGATCGGCCCGGTGATCGATCGCTTCCCGGTGCTGATCACCCAGCACATGCCGCCGACCTTCACCACCATTCTCGCCGAGCATCTGGCGCGCACCAGCAAGCGGCCGGCGCATGAGGGGATCGACGGCGAGAGCATCAAGCCGGGCCAGATCTATCTGGCACCCGGCGGGCGCCACATGCGCGTCGCCCGCCACGGCGTCGATGCCACGATCGCGCTCGATGACGGGCCGCCGGTCAATTTCTGCAAGCCCGCGGTGGATCCGATGTTCACCTCCGCGATCGATGTCTGGCAGGGCAGCATCATGTCGGTGATCCTGACCGGCATGGGCTCCGACGGCATGCGCGGCGGCAAGGACATCGTCGCCGCCGGCGGCAGCGTGATCGCGCAGGACGAAGCGACCAGCGTGGTGTGGGGCATGCCCGGTGCTGCGGTCAATGCCGGCATCTGCGCCGCGGTGCTGCCGCTCAATCAGATCGCACCGAAGCTTGTTCGGGTATTTGCGGGAGACCGTTCGTGACGCCGCTGGACTACGAGTATCTGCGTAAGCTGCTGAAAGAGCGTTCCGGCCTCGATCTCTCCGCCGACAAGCAATATCTCGTCGAGAGCCGCCTGTTGCCCTTGGCGCGCCGGTCGAACCTCGCCGGGATTCCCGAGCTGGTGCAGCGGATGAAGGGTGGCGCGGAGCTGCTGACATCCGAGGTGGTCGAAGCGATGACCACCAACGAGACCTTCTTCTTTCGCGACAAGATCCCATTCGACCATCTGAAGGAAGCGGTGCTGCCCGCGCTCGCGCAGGCGCGCGCGGCGCGCCGCAGCTTGCGCATCTGGTGCGCGGCGTCGTCGACCGGGCAGGAGCCGTATTCGATCGCGATGCTGCTGAAGGAGATGACTGCGCTGTTTGCCGGCTGGCGGATCGAGATCATCGCCACCGACCTGTCGCAGGCGGTGCTCGAAAAGGCCAAGGCCGGCCTGTTCAGCCAGTTCGAGGTGCAGCGCGGCCTGCCGATCCAGCTGCTGGTCAAGTATTTCGTGCAGAAGGGCGAGCTCTGGCAGCTCAACGCCGATATCCGCGGCATGGTGCAGCACCGCCAGCTCAATCTGCTGCAGGACGTCTCGCATCTCGGCACCTTCGACGTGATCTTCTGCCGCAACGTGCTGATCTATTTCGATCAGCAGACCAAGGCCGGTATCTTCGGCAAGGTAGCCCGGATGCTCGAGCCCGACGGCGTGCTGGCGCTTGGCGCGGCGGAATCCGTGGTCGGCATCACCAATCTGTTCAGGCCCTATCCCGACCGGCGCGGACTGTATCAGCCGAGCGTCGCTCCGGTCGCGCGCGCCGGCGCCGCGCTGCATGTGCTGAAGGCGGTTGCGTCCGCTGCGCGGTGAGACGAGACATCTCGCTTTAACCCCGTCACGCTGAGGAGCCGCGAAGCGGCGTCTCAAAGGGTCGACGGCCACCAGCGGGGCCGTGCAGCCTTCGAGGCTCGCAAGCGCTCGCACCTCAGGATGACGGCGACAGAGCCGCGTTCTTTCAACGTTCATGAACTACAAAATCGCGTGCGGCAGGAAGCGCGAGGTGTTGCCGGTGATCGGATTCTCGTCTTCCCGAATCGAGAGTCCGCAGGGCGTGCCGTCAACCAGCCAGCTGCCGAGCACCGGATACTGCCCGGAAAAATTCGGCAGCGGCGCCAGCGCCTGGCGGATGAAGCCTTCGGCGCCGTAGGGGCCTTGCTCGGCGACCAGCGTGACGCCGGCGCTGACCAGCTCGACATTGGCGCCCTCGCGCGAATAGATCGGCTTGCGCACGAACGACGTGCCGAGCTGGGCGGCCTGCGGGTCGTCCTCGAAATAGGCCGGCAGCAGATTGGGGTGGTTCGGGAACATCTCCCAGAGCAGCGGCAGGATGCCCTTGTTGGAGAGGATCGCCTTCCATGGCGGCTCGATCCACTGCGTCGGCGCGGTCGCGAGGTTCTTGCCGAATGCGTCATGGAACATCCATTCCCACGGATAGAGCTTGAACGCGAGCGCGATCGGGCGTTCGTCGAGGTCGACGAACTGACCGTCGTCGCGCAGCCCGATCTCCTCGATGTCGAGCAGCGTGGTCTTCAGCCCGGCCTGCGCCGCGGTGTCCTCGAGATAGGCGAGCGTGCCGGCGTCCTCGGGATTTCCGGTCAGTCCGGTGAGATGCAGCGGGTGGGTCGCGCCGATCCTTTTCCAGGCCTCGATCAGCCGGTCGTGGATCGAGTTGAACTGGTCGGCGCGCTTCGGGATGATGTTGCGTTGGATTGCCTGTTCGAGCCAGGTCCATTGAAACACCGCGGCCTCGAAGATCGAGGTCGGCGTATCGGCATTGTATTCGAGCAGCCTGGCCGGGCCGCGGCCGTCGAAGGTGAGATCGAGCCGGCCGTACAGGCTCGGATTCCTGCGGCGCCAGCTTGCCGCGATCAGATCCCAGAACGCCTCCGGTATCTTCAGCCGGCGCAGATAGCGCTCATCCCTGACCGCGCGTCCGGCCAGCTCGAGACACATCGCGTCGATTTCGCCGGTCGGCGCCTCGATCGCGCGCTCGATCTCGTCCAGCGTGAAGGCGTAATAGGCGCGCTCGTCCCAGTACCGTTCGCCGTCGATGGTGTGGAAGGTGAAGCCGGCGTTCTCGGCAGTCGTCCGCCAATCGTCGCGTTCGGGACATGCGATGCGTTGCATGAGGGGAAACCGCGCTCGCTCGTCAGCCTGGTGTCAGCTTCCGCCATGCGACGGATCGTCGTCGCCGTAGCGGGCGATGGTGCGCGGCGCGCCGCCGAAGCCGCCGGAGGGCGACCGTTCCGCCGATTTTCCCTTCCTTCCGTGTCCTGCATGGTGGTGGCTGCGGGCATGGCTTGGCGTCAGGCCGATCGACGCCGCGCCGATCGCGATACTTCCCATCAATTTCAGCCATACCCGGCGCGAGCGTTTCATGAACGCAATCCCTGCCTTGCCGTCTGCGGAGCCATGGCGAGTTTCCATCAGCTGCGTTCGCCGGGCAAGCGAAAGCGCGATGACACGGCGATGACACGGCAACATGCATCAGCTGCCGCTGAAGCCGAACGCATGCGCGAATGAACCGAAGCCGCCGCGGCTCACCGACAAGCTAGACGACGAGCTCGAGGAAGAGGAGGTGCCGCTCGACGACGAGCTGCCGCTGTAGAAGCTGCTGCGCGACGAGCCGCTGCTGCCGCCCGATCCGGACGATGAGCTGCGCGTTGTGCAGTCGACGCCTGGTTGTGGCGGGACCGGTGTGACGACGCCCGGTGCGGTGACGCCCGGCGGCGTCGGCGGCATCGGCTGGCAATTCGGCCGCGGCATCAGCGCGTAGGCGCTGCCGCCGACCGCGAGCGTGCCCATCAAGAGCAGCGCGACGTGATTGGAGCGCTTGGATGGCGCATCCGGCCGCGGCGGCGTCGGCACCGCCGGCACGACCGGTCGCCGTTTGCCGAAGTCCGCGTTCGGTTTGCGCGCCATGATTTGGCTCAACGGCTCAGTAGATCATGCAGGCCGCGTTCAGCGCGCCTGCGGCCAGCGAGGACAGCCCGAGCCAGATCGCCGGCGCCATTTCGCCGGAGGCGATCCGCCCCGACAGGTTCGGCACCGGGATCTTCACGATGTAATAGACGATGATCTGCACGATCAGCGCGATGATGCTCCAGATCAGGCAGTCCACCACATTGGCGGAGTGGGCGATCGCGCTGACCACCGGCAGCACGAAGCCGAGCAGGCTTAAGCCCAGCGCAATCGCCGCCGCCGGATCGTTGTCGCGGATCAGCTGGAATTCGTCATGCGGGGTGACGCGCGTGTAGACGAAGAGGTAGGCGACCACGGCGATCAGCGCCGTGCAGAAATAGACCAGGAACGCCGGCAGGCCGGCGAGGGATTGCAGGATCATGTCGGGGCGGTCCGGGAGTTCGTCGGGATTCGCGCGAGGCAGGATTGCACGTTCCCTTGGTCGGCGCATGCCGACAGCCGGTTCAATCCCAAACAAAAACCCCGCCATTTGCGGCGGGGTTCAGGTCGAAAGGAGCGAACCTTGCGGTTCTCTGCGGGCCCGGAAGGTCAGGCGGGAATGCGCTCGTCGGCCTCGTGCGGCTCGCGCAGCACGTAGCCGCGGCCCCACACGGTCTCGATGAAGTTGCGGCCTTCGGAGGCGTTGGCGAGCTTCTTGCGGAGCTTGCAGATGAAGACGTCGATGATCTTCAGCTCCGGCTCGTCCATGCCGCCGTAGAGATGGTTGAGGAACATTTCCTTGGTGAGCGTGGTGCCCTTGCGGAGCGAGAGCAGCTCCAGCATCTGGTATTCCTTGCCGGTCAGGTGCACGCGCTGGCCGCCGACCTCGACCGTCTTGGTGTCGAGATTGACCACGAGATCGCCGGTCTGGATGACCGACTGGGCGTGACCCTTGGAGCGGCGCACGATCGCGTGGATGCGGGCGACCAGCTCGTCCTTGTGGAAGGGCTTGGTCATGTAGTCGTCGGCGCCGACGCCGAGACCCTTGACCTTATCCTCGATGCCGGCGAGGCCGGAGAGGATCAGAATGGGAGTTTTGATCTTCGACACCCGCAGCTGCTTGAGCACGTCGTAGCCGGACATGTCGGGCAGGTTGAGGTCGAGAAGGATGATGTCGTAGTCGTAAAGCTTGCCGAGATCGACGCCCTCTTCGCCGAGGTCCGTCGTGTAGACGTTGAAACTCTCGGACTTGAGCATCAATTCGATCGACTGCGCGACGGCGCTGTCATCTTCAATCAGCAAAACGCGCATGCCAGTCCCCTATAGTCGCCGCTCCGGGCGTCAGGTCGGCCGCACTTGCGGCACTCACAAAACGCCTTTGAACAACTGATTCGGATCCTGACGAGATATGGTTAACAAAAACTGATTCCTCCGCGCAAGCTCTAACCGTGCAATTTTTGTCGAATCGCCCTAAGATATTGCGTAGAAGAAGCTTTTCCTAACCGCGTCCGTTCAGTTTCCACATTAAGAGACGGGCCTAACCGACTCTCGCGACTCGCCCTTCTTCTGATGGGCAAGCGACCTCAGTCACCAAAGACAGTGACGCAATGATTAATGATGCGGGTAAACACGAAGTTAAGCGGCCGGAGCAAAAAAGCGGAAACTTAAGGTTTTCGCAATGAAGGCGCTCGCGGAGCAGATCGGCGACATCGACGGCGTCAATATTTATGGCCGCGTGGTCGGCGTCCGCGGGCTGATGGTCGAGATCGCGGGCCCCATTCACGCGATGTCGGTCGGCGCCCGCATCGTGATCGACGTCGGCGCGGGCCGCTTCATCCCCGCCGAGGTGATCGGCTTCTCCGGCGAGAACGCGGTGGTGATGCCGTTCGGCGGGCTCGATGGCGTGAGGCGCGGTTGCCGCGCGGTGATCGCCAATGCGGCGAGCCAGGTGCGGCCGTCGCCGGCCTGGCTCGGCCGCGTCGTCAACGCGATGGGCGAGCCGATCGACGGCAAGGGCCCGCTGGTGCAGGGCGCCTCGCCGATGTCCTACCGCAACTCGCCGCCGCTGGCGCATTCGCGCAAGCGGGTCGGCCCGCCGCTCGATCTCGGCGTGCGCGGTCTCAATACGTTCCTGACCTGCTGCCGCGGCCAGCGGCTCGGCATCTTCGCCGGCTCCGGCGTCGGCAAGTCGGTGCTGCTGTCGATGCTGGCGCGCAACGTCGATGCCGCGATCTCGGTGATCGGGCTGATCGGCGAACGCGGCCGCGAGGTGCAGGAATTCCTCCAGGAGGATCTCGGCGAGGAGGGGCTGGCGCGCTCGGTCGTGGTGGTCGCGACCTCGGACGAGCCGGCGCTGATGCGGCGCCAGGCGGCGTATCTGACGCTCGCCATCGCGGAATATTTCCGCGACGAGGACCAGGATGTGCTGTGCCTGATGGATTCGGTGACGCGCTTTGCGATGGCGCAGCGCGAGATCGGCCTCTCGGCGGGCGAGCCGCCGACCGCCAAGGGCTACACGCCGACCGTGTTCACCGAATTGCCGAAGCTGCTCGAGCGGGCAGGGCCGGGCACCGGCGACGGCACCATCACCGCGATTTTCACGGTGCTGGTCGACGGCGACGATCACAACGAGCCGATCGCGGATGCGGTGCGCGGCATTCTCGACGGTCATATCGTGATGCAGCGGGCGATCGCCGAGCGCGGCCGCTATCCCGCGGTCAACATCCTCAAGTCGGTGTCGCGCACCATGCCGCGGTCGGCCGACCCCAACTTCCTGCCTTACATCAACAAGGCGCGGCAGGTGATGGCGACCTATGCCGACATGGAGGAATTGATCCGGCTCGGGGCCTACCGGCCGGGTTCCAGCGCGGAGGTCGACGAGGCGATCCGGCTGCATGAGCCGCTCGAGGCCTACCTGCGCCAGGCCAAGGACGAGTCCACCAGCCTTCCCGACGGCTACCGGCAACTGGCTCAAATCCTGTCGGGTTTGGAAACGGAACGCTAACTTTGTCAGGCCATCATCGCCGGCACACCATAGCTATGCCGGCGGGGCCCAGCGGGGAGCCGGCTCTGTCCCGCGTTCAGATTTGGGACTTCTGGGGAGTATGAGTCGATGAAGTCACGTGAAACGCTGATCCGCCTGAAGAAATTTCAGGTCGACGAAAAGCGCCGTCGGGTTACCCAGATCGAAGGCATGATCGCCGACTTCCAGCGCATGTCGGTCGAGCTCGAGCGCGAGATCCAGACCGAGCAGGAGCGCGCCGGGATCAACGACCCCACGCACTTCGCCTATCCGACCTATGCCAAGGCCGCGATCCAGCGCCGCGAGAACCTGACCCGTTCGGCCGACGAACTGCGCGCCCAGCTCGACGACGCCAAGGCGCTGCTGTCGGAGGCATTCGAGGAATTGAAGAAGGTCGAACTGCTCGACGAGCGCGACCAGGCGCGCGAACGCGCGGAGGAGAGCGCTCGCGAACAAGCCGACATGGATTCGATCGGCCTGATGCGGGCCCGTCTCGGCGTCATCGCCTGAACCCTCGCTCCCTCCGCTGACCAGATTGAGAGCCCGGGCCGATCGCCCGGGCTTTTTGCTGGGCGCTGTCCACAAGCCGCCGACTTGCCGGCCACTTGTTAGCCCCTTGGCGGATCGTGGTGTCCCAAAATATGCTACCACCGGTCAGGACGGATGATCGGCAGCACGGTGGCAATGACGCGATGGGGGATCGGGGCTTGGAGGGCGCAAGATGCTGACGCCGGCTGAGCTGGTCTGGCTGATCGCCGCCGTCGCCAAGGGGGATGAGGCAGCCTTCGAGCGGCTGTACGCCGCGACCCGCGCGAAACTCTTCGGCGTCGTGCTCCGTATCTTGCGGCGACAGGACCTCGCCGAGGAGGTCATTCAGGAGGCTTACGTCAAGATCTGGAACAGCGCCGGGCAGTTCAACCCAGCCCTGTCGTCCCCGATCACGTGGATGACGTCGATCGCGCGCAACCGCGCCATCGACGTGGTGCGCAAGCGCGGCGAGGCCTCGCTGGAGGAAGAGCCGGCGGCGATGGAGGTCGCAGCCGACCAGCCCGATCCGCTGGCGCGACGGGAGATGACGGAAGAGTTGAAGCGATTGCTGGAGTGCGTCGGTCGTCTGGAGCCGGATCGTCAGAAGCTCGTGCTGCTCGCCTATTACAACGGCTGGAGCCGCGAGCAACTCGCCGCAAAGTTCGAGACGCCGGTGAACACGGTGAAGACCTGGCTGCGCCGCAGCCTGATGGATATCCGGGAGTGTCTTGGACTCTGATTGATGGCCTATAGCGAAGACCATATCGCGCTCGCCGCGGAATATGCGCTCGGTACGCTCGATGCCGAGGAGCGCGCGCAGGTCGAGACCATGATGGCCGTCGACAGCGAGTTCGCAGCGCTGGTGCAGGGCTGGCAGTTCAGGCTCGGGCCGCTGAATCAGATGGTCGGCCTGGTCGAGCCGCGTCCGGTGGTCTGGGACAACATCAAGGCGGCGATCGGCCCCACGAGCGCGCCGCAGGCGCCGCTGGTGCTGCCCGAGACGCCGGCCACGACGGAGACGCCGCCGCCTTCGCCAATCACGGACGATCCCGAATTCGGCTCGGCGTTCGATCCGGAGCCTGCGCAGTCGCCCGAGCCCCGGAGGCTGCCCGAGGCCCGACCGCCGCGGGTCATCTTCGACGAGCGCAACGTGACCGCGCTGACGGGCCGCGTGAAGCGCTGGCGCGGTATCGCGTCGGCCGCGACCGCGATCGCGGCCGCGCTGCTGGTGACGCTCGGCCTGCAGATCTACAAGCCCGACGCTCTGCCGAATGCGATCCGGCCGAAGCCGCGCATCCAGACCGTCGAAGTGAAGACGCCGGCGCCGGCATTGACGCCGTCCGCGCAGTATGTCGCGCTGCTGCAGGGGCAGAATGGCGGGCCGGCCTTCATCATGACCATCGACGGCGCCACCAAGAATTTTACCGTCCGCAAGGTCGGCGCCCCGTCGGAGCCCGGCAAGAGTTTCGAGCTCTGGCTGATCTCCGACAAGCTGCCGCAGCCGCGCTCGCTCGGCGTGATCGGCGCCGATGATTTCACCGCGCGGCCGGTGCTGTCGGGCTACGATTCCGACGTGATCAACGGCGCCACCTATGCGGTGACCGTCGAGCAGGCCGGCGGTTCACCGAACGGCCAGCCGACCTCGGCGCCGATCTTCACCGGCAAGCTGATCGAGACCGTGCCGGGCGCGTCGGCTTCGCCGCCGCGATAGGCCAGCCGCCCATCGTCAGAGGTTGCCGATGGTGGCCGTCCGTCATTGCGAGCGCAGCGAAGCAATCCATGCTTCCGAGCGAGCGGTGACAGTGGATTGCTTCGCTTCGCTCGCAATGACGTGGATAAGACGTCGCGTCGGCCACCCGCACAAAAAAGAAAACGCCCGTGGGGAGCGGGCGTTTTCGATAGTCAACTTGGGGGTAGTTGGGGGTCTTAAATATCCACGCAGCGACTTTGGGGGGCTGTAAAGAACACTACGTGAATTCGTGAAACTCTCCTGTTAGCGGACCAGCGAGTTGCTGGAGCTGGTGATCGCGACGGGCTTGCCGGCCTTCATGACCCGCGCCGTCTGCGTGTATCCCTCATCCGACGAATTATGTGCCGCGATGCCGAAACCCGCGACCAAGATACCGGCGAACAACGCCACGACCACAATCTTCAGGTGCGTCATACGATCGGCGCTGTAGATCGAGTGGTTCATGGAAGTCTCCTGCCGCCTTCCTGCTCTCAGTAAATCTGTCGGTTCGGTCTGTTGTCCGGTTCAACGTCTCGTGCCCCGCTAACGTAGGATTTGCCGATTCCGTTCCCTAGAGGCCATCACAAGGCCGTGATGAGACGTGATCGTGCGCGATCAAAAATGACCCTTTGGTAATCCAAAGCGCATTAAAGCGATTTAATATCAGTGTCTTGGGATTGTGCTGGGATGCTGCATCCCAGATAGGGCCGTTCCGGACCTGTCTGCATAAATCAGTTGCCTGTGGCGAGAAAGCACAGACGAAAACCCAAGTGATTTGCGGCCGCTAGCGCGTTTTCGCGCGAGCTGGACGCCCGTCCCGCGTGCAGAAAACGCTCCGGAACAACAGGCTCTAGACGCTGCCGACCGTCTTCAGCCGGGCCCTGGGATGGATCTCGGCTTGCGACAGGACGGTGGTCTGCGAGCGGAACCGTTCCACCAGTGAGCGAACGAACGGCCGGATCGCGGCCGACGTCACCAGGACCGGCGCCTCGCCCTCGCGCGCCGCCTGCTCGAAGGCGTTGCGCACGGCGGTCATGAACTCCGACAGTTTCGAGGGCTGCATCGCCAGGTTGCGGTCGTCGCCGGTGCCTACGATCGACTCCGCAAACGCCTGCTCCCAGCGCGCCGACAGCGCGATCAGCGGCAAATAGCCGTTCGGCGAGGTGTTTTGCGCGCAGATCTGGCGGGCCAGCCGGGCACGGACGTGCTCGACCATGGTGGCCGGATTGCGCGAGAACGCCAGCGCATCGGCGATGCCTTCGAGGATGGTCGAGAGATCGCGGATCGAGATGCGCTCGGCGAGCAGCAATTGCAGTACGCGCTGGATGCCCGACACCGTGACCTGGCCCGGCACGATGTCCTTGATCAGCTCGCCTTGCTCCTTCGGCAGGTCCTTCAAGAGCTTCTGCACCTCGCCGTAGGACAACAGGTCCGCCATGTTGGTCTTGAGCAGCTCGGTCAGATGCGTCGACAGCACCGTGGCGGCGTCGACCACGGTGTAGCCCTTCAGCGCGGCCTCTTCCTTCAGGCCGGCGTCGACCCAGGTCGCCGGCAGGCCGAAGGTCGGCTCGATGGTGTGGATGCCGGGCAGTTGCACCTGGTTGCCGGCCGGGTCCATGACCATGAACTGGCTCGGCCAGATCTTGCCGGTGCCGGCGTCGACTTCCTTGATCTTGATGACGTAGCTGTTGGCTTCGAGCTGGACGTTGTCGAGGATGCGCACCGCCGGCATCACGAAACCCATCTCGATGGCCAGTGAGCGGCGCAGCGCCTTGATCTGCTCGGTCAGGCGGTCGGTGCCGTCGGGGCCGTTGACCAGCGGCAGCAGCGCGTAGCCGAGCTCGATCTTGAGGTCGTCGATCTTGAGCGCGGCGGCGATCGGCTCCTCCGCGGCCGCAGCGGCGGCGGCCGCGGCTGCAGCAGGGGCGGCGGCGGCTGCCGTTTCGGCCGCCTTCGCAGCCCGCTTCTGCTTGCGTGCGTTCCAGGCTAGCACCGCGGCGCCGGAGCCCAGCGCCAGGAACGGCAGCGTCGGAATGCCCGGCAGCAGCGCCAGCACCAGCATCACGCCGGCCGACATGCCGAGCGCCTGCGGATAGCCGGAGAGCTGGCGCATCAGCGCCTTGTCGGCGGCGCCGGTGATGCCGGCCTTGGAGACCAGGAGGCCGGCGGCGGTCGACACGATCAGCGCGGGCACCTGGGTGACGAGGCCGTCGCCGACCGTCAGCACGGTGTAGGTGCGGGCGGCTTCGCTGAAGGAGAGGCCCTGCTGGGCGACGCCGATGATGATGCCGCCGACGATGTTGATGCCGACGATCAAAAGACCGGCGATGGCATCGCCGCGGACGAATTTCGAGGCACCGTCCATGGCGCCGAAGAAACCGCTCTCGTCTTCCAGCGCCTTGCGGCGCTCCTTGGCGGCCTTCTCGTCGATCAGGCCGGCGGAGAGGTCGGCGTCGATCGCCATCTGCTTGCCGGGCATCGAGTCCAGCTGGAAGCGTGCGGCGACTTCGGCGATGCGGCCCGAACCTTTGGTGATGACCACGAAGTTCACGATCACCAGGATCGCGAACACGATGATGCCGATCACGAAGTTGCCGCCCATCACGAAGTTGCCGAACGCCTCGATGACGTGGCCGGCGGCCGCCGTGCCCTCATGGCCGTGGCTCAGGATCAGCCGGGTCGAGGCCATGTTCAGCGACAGCCGCAGCATGGTCGAGATCAGCAGGATGGTCGGAAACGACGAGAATTCCAGCGGCGCCTGGATGAACAGCGAGGTCATCAGGATCAGGATCGAGACCGTGATCGAGACCGCCAGGAAAAGGTCGAGCACGATCGAGGGCAGCGGCAGGATCAGCACCACCAGGATGGTGAGGACGCCGATCGCCAGCGCGATATCGCCGCGCTTCAGGATGTCGCCGATCTCGCCGAGGCTCGGCAATCCGCTCTTGCCTGCCGTGCCCTGACCCGCCGTGACGTCGACCATGGTAGCCGCTCTCCCCCGCGACTGGCGGCTGCGGCCGCCAAGCGTCTGCGCGACGGCCGCAGGGCCGCCGTTCCGAAAGTGAGGCACCGCGCTGGCGTTCACGGGGATCTCCGCCCGTTAGACGCGTTCGACGACACTCGACTTCACTCGGCAATTCTTGCCGGGTGTATGGTTAGCAAAGGGTTAATAAGGGCTTTCGCGCGACCGCACGGGTCGTCGCAGGCGCCGGCAGGGGGATTCGCGGCCGGAAGTAGGGGTGAGAGGGCCTCGTGGTCAAGATGCGCCGCCCTCACCGGTCCAGACCAGGATTTTGCCCCGCAACAACGCGTCATCCTGATGAGGAGCCCGCCAAAGGCGGGCGTCTCGAAGGATGGCCACGGATGAGGCCGCAGGCCTTGCGGCCTCTATCTGAGCGCACCGAGCACGACGCCCGATGCGGCGATGATGCCGAGCGTGATGACACTGGCGCGCCACAAGAACTGCTGCCGGGCGGCGCGCCGGTCATGAAAGGCCAGCCAGTCGTGGACAAAGCCCGCGGGGATGTCGAACACCACCGCCGACTTGTTGCGACGGTGCGTTTCATGCTCGCAGTACATCGTCCGGACCGTCGGCACGCCCAGCCGCTCGAGCTCGCAGTGCCACTCCCAGGCATGCTTGCCGTTGGTCCAGCGATTTTCAAAGGGGATCACGTGTGATTCCATGACGAGCCTCCTGGCCCACCCTTGAACCTCACGCGACAAGTCTAGCCGATTTCATGGGCTGGCGCGAGATTGACGCCGCACCGGGGCTCGTGCCCGTGCGGCGCGATGGCGGTAACTCGTCCGGGCGCCATGGAGCGTCCCCGGCGGCCCTGCGCCGGGTCCGCCCGGCGGTGCAGAGGCCCGCTTTAGGCGGGCTCAGTCCAACTGCGCCAATGCGTCGGTTGAACATGGACGTGGTCATTTGAACCAACGACCCAGTCGGCGCCGTCCTTGTGGCAGGGGAACACGAGCGCATGGACCATTCCATCATAGTCCAGGACACAGACTTCGAGATCCCGGTCTGCTGGCGCAGTTGAAACGGGTAGCCATTCTGCGGGCAAGGTATGCATGATGTACCTCCGATGAAATGCATGCGGTTCTCTCGGTGCGACGGCCGGGGGCGTGGGGCATCTGGCTTGACGCCAGCACGCGAGCGTCTGTCGCTCGTCAGTTCCGTCACAAGCAGCGCTGCCGGCCTGCGACGCACAATCCACCGTCCGAACGATCTTGGCACGGATGACGATTGGCAAGTGTGAACCAGCTCGCACTGCTTTCGATCTTCTTCGACAGGATGATCGCCGTCGCGCGATCGATATTCCTACACGTCCGGACACTTTCTCAAGTCGTATGCACGAGCACGATCAGTCCCGCCACAATCAACGCGGCGCCGGCGGCATAGCTGAGGCGGTGGCCGACCGGGAGCAGCTTCTCGCAGGCGACGTAGACGGTGATGCCGACGATCCAGAGCAGGTTCATCACGCCGCCGACGAACAGCAATGCCATCAGGAACCAGCAGCAGCCGAGGCAATAAAGGCCGTGCCGCAGCCCCATGCGCAGCGCACCGGCCGTGCCCGGTCGCCAGTGCCGGCTCAGGAACAGCACCGGGCTCTGGCAGTAGCGCAGGCAGGCGCGCTTGAGCGGCGTGAACTGGTAGAGCCCGGCCAGCAGCAAGACGCCGCTGGCGAGCGTCGCGCTGGTAGCAGCCATCGCCATCGACAAGAGGCCGGCGAGGTCGAGTTGCCATTGCGCCAGCGTCGCGGCGAGGCTAAAGCCGGCCCAGATCACGAGATAGCCGCACAGGAAGATCCAGGCCTCAGCGAAGGGAGAGGGCGTTGCCGATTGCTTGCGCTTCAGGGCGGCGAACAGCAGCACCATCGGCGCGACGCTCGAGATCATCATGGCGACCATCATCGTCAACCACATGACGAACACCAGCACGGCATAGGAAGGCGTCCATGGCGTCGGATCCATCGGCATATCAGCCATGCTCATGTCGATGCCGGCGCCGGCCAGGAGATAGGCCCAGGCCAGCGCCATCACCGCGGCGATGCCGCCTGCAAAGATCAGGCGGTCATGCCGCAGGACGTTTTCGAGCGCCGATGTCTCGCTCATGTTGGGATCCCAGCAGCCAAACGGCCGATCCGCGCCCGGCTGTGTCAGGCCGCGACGCCGTCCGGCGTCTGCACGACGTTGGCGAGCGAACTGTGCGAGCCCTTGGTCTCGTACTTGATCGCCCCCGTCGAGCGGATGTTGGAGGAGGCCACCTCGGCCCCCCTATGCTCGAACCCCTCCGGCATCACGACCTGGATGCGATGCGGCGTGCCGGTGACAGGATTCTTGATCGGCTCGACCTCGGTCTCCAGCACGCCCTTGGCGACGAGCTTGGCGACGCGCCCGTTCTTGTCGAAGGAGAACTCGATCGGCACGAACACCGGATCATGGATCTTGGTCACGATCAGGCTGAAGATCTGGAACAGCGTGCCTTCGGCCGAATTCTTGCCGGACAGGATGTTGAACAGCGCTTCGCGCTGTTCCGCCGTGGCGCGCTCGTCGACGATCGGCTGCATCTGCCCGTTGCCCTCGTGAAGCGCGCCGGGAAAGTCGACGGTTGCCGCGAACACCAGGCCGTCGAGCTTGGTGCTGCCGAAATGCCCCTTGGTGATCCGCATGCCGACCATGCCTTTGCAGGAACCATGCGTCGGCAGCGCATTGAAATCGCAGGGGCAGCCAAATGCACAATTGCAGTTCTTGATCCATTCGCCTTCGAGACGCCAGTCAGAAGCCATGGCAAACCTCCATATGACTGTCGGTGATCAATGCAGGCGCTTCAGAATGCTTTCCGCTTCAAAAAAACCGGATCAGTTCAAGTAGGCCGGGATCATAGCAGCAACCGGTCCGGCGGTACAGGAAGCGCTGACGCCCGATCGCCCAAACATCGCCGCGGCGGCGCACGGAGGCGCCGATCGGGGAGGGAGGACGGACCGGGATTTGAACGTCCAAGCCTCGACGTCAGACGAAATACCGAGCAAGTCGCTTCGTGTCGGGGGATCCATGACAAGCCAAGGAGACCGTGCGGCGGCAACGACCGGCAAACCCTGGATTGGTGGTTTCGGGGCTGTCGCGGCTGTCACCCTTTCCGTCGCGACGGGCGCTGCCGCAAAGCCTCCGGGCCAGGACGCCGCCATGATGCGCATGCTGGCGTGCGACGGCGAAGGCGTCAGGATGGAGGTCTATCTACCGCTATCGGTTGCATTGGCAGGCCAAGGCCTGCGCGCCGGCCAGACGGTGATCGGCTACTACGCGCTCGACCTGACCGAGGCCAACAAGGGCAAGCCGCTTGAGCCGGTTCGCGTCACGATGAGCGCGGACAAGAAGACGGTGACCGTCGACCAGTACACAAGGGGACTGCCGCCGACACAGATTCCGGTGGGCGGAGGCACGGTCGATTTCGATCAGCGGTTTGCGAAACGCGCCAAATGCGGCCCGTTCCAGTCGCAGGACCCGAACTTCGGGAATTGATGCGACGCTAGCCGCGCGCGAATCCGCCGCGGAGCGTGCCGTTTCAAGGGGCGGCGTCCCCTTGCTGGCGCATGCCTAATCTCTCGGCAATGTGGCTTGACCCGGAGGCAAATGCCGACGAAGTTCCGCCTGCCGTGGTAATTTCTTCTGAATTTTCCCCTGAAGTCGCTACGTTCATTCCCGACTCGCGCCGGGCATGGCTGCGCCTTGTCGTGGCCGTGGTGATCGGCTCGCTCGGCAGCGTCGGCATGTGGTCGGTCGTGGTGGCGTTGCCGGTGGTGCAGACCGACTTCGGCGCGACCCGCGGAACGGCCTCGCTCGCCTTCACCATGGTGATGCTCGGCTTCGGCCTCGGCCAGGTCGTGACCGGCAAGATCAGCGACCGCTACGGCATCGTCGCGGCGATCGGCGCCGGGATCGGCATCCTCGGCCTCGGCTATGTCGGCGCCGGCTACGCGCCGTCGATCTGGGCCTTCATCCTGCTGCATTTTGCCATCGGCCTGTCGTCGGCGGCGACCTTCGGCCCGTTGATGGCGGAGGCGTCGCACTGGTTCGAGCGCTACCGCGGCCTCGCGGTCGCGATCGCCGCGAGCGGCAATTACGTCGGCGGTACGGTGTGGCCGCCGCTGGTCAATTTCGGCATGCAGAGTGTGGGCTGGCGCACCACCCATATTGCAATCGGCATCTTCACCGCGATCGCGATGTTGCTGGCACTCATGGTGCTGCGCGTGTTGATGGGCGCGGCGACCAGGCGCAGCCATGGCAACGCGGCGCCACCCCGGGTCGACCTCAAGCTTTCCACCAACGCGCTGACCGCGATACTGTCGCTCGCGTCGATTTCCTGCTGCGTGGCGATGTCGATGCCGCAGGTCCATATCGTCGCCTATTGCGGCGATCTCGGCTACGGCGTGGCGCGCGGCGCCGAGATGCTGTCGCTGATGCTCGGCTTCGGCATCATCAGCCGGATCGGCTCCGGCTTCCTCGCCGACCGGATCGGCGGCATCCGCACCCTGCTGATCGGCTCGATCGCGCAAGGCGCGGCGCTGTTGTTCTATCTGTTCTTCGACAGCCTGACCTCGCTCTACATCATCTCGGCGATGTTCGGCCTGTTCCAGGGCGGCATCGTGCCGAGCTACGCGATCATCGTGCGCGAGGCGATGCCGGCGTCGGAGGCCGCGACGCGGATCGGCATCGTGATCTTCGCCTCGGTGTTCGGTATGTCCTTTGGCGGCTGGATTTCGGGCGTGATCTTCGACGCCACCGGCTCTTATGCCGCCGCCTTCGCCAACGGCCTCGCCTGGAACCTGCTCAATGTCAGCATCATCCTGCTGCTCATGATGCGCTCGCGGCAGCGGGTGGCGCTGCGTAATTCTCGATCACACCGACTGGCCGGCCCTGAGCAATGAGCAGCCGGTGATCTTCAGGCTGCCGTCGGCCTGCCGCTCCAGCGTGTAGAGCGCCTCCCACGCCTCGCCATTGGCGTCGACGATATGGACGCGCTGCGCGATCCGGTCGCCGTCGCTGCGCGCCTCGCCGAACTCGAAGCTCCTGTGCCGATAGACCGGCGCGTATTGGTTCTGCACCATCGACATGAAGATGTCGGCTTGCGGAAAGATCTGCCGGATCGCCGGCGCGGCATGCGAATAGGCCGCCGCGGCGTCGTCGCGGCCGAACGCCTGCTCCTGCGCGCGGATCACGGCCTGCGCGGCGCCGACGTCGTCGGCCGCTGCGGGAGCGAGCGAGCCGAGCAGAATAGCGACGAACATCAGGATGATGCGCATGCGGTGGCACCGTCGACAGTCGACCTTCCAGCCGCCGCAAGGCTACTCCCGCACGACCACGGCGGCAACGGAGCAGGCGCATTCGGCGGCTGGCTCCGAACGGCCACGCAGCGCGATGTCAGTTGACGCGCCGATGGTGCCGCAGCGCCTCGGCAGTCGGGCATCCGGCGTGCCGCGCATGACGCGTTGCGAATGGCTGCTCGATGGTGACGATCTGGCAACCGTATTGCGCCGAAACCTCGGCGATGACGTTCGACACCGCGTCGTCGATGCGCGAGCCGGGCAGATGCGCGACGATCAGGTCGCCGATGCTGAGCCGCTTGCGGACGCGCAGGTCGTTGTCGATGCGGTAACTGAACAGGGCATGGATCACGCCGCGGCGATCGCGAATCGCGATCAGCCCGGTCTCGGGCGAGCTGCCGCGGCAGCGCCGGCGCACGAACCGCAGCCACTGATCCGTGGTAATACTGGCATCATGCATGAACACCAGCGGATAGGCCACGATCGCATGCTGATGGTCGATCGGAAGTGCCTGGAATTGCTCGTTCATCGCCGGATTCCCCGATGATGGCGAAACTGCTGGGGAAAGCGCGGCGCAGCATTGATCTGCATCAATGCCGCCGGCGGTTGATCCAGATCAAATCGGGGTTGATAGTGCCACGCACCCAACCAAGCGGACACCCGAAGCCATGAGCATTGCCGAGCCACTGCAGGATTCCTGTGCAGGCGCGACGCGTTCCGACTGCAGGCACGGCCGCGCCACGAATGGTTGCGAGGACTGCAAGGTCAGGCTGTTCAGCGTCTGCGCTGCGCTGGAGCCGTCCGAACTCGAGGAGCTCGACCGGATCAGCCAGGCAAAGCAGGTTCCGGCACGAACGACGCTGTTCGAGCAGAGTGCGCTGGCGGGCAGCGTGTTCAATGTCACCGACGGGGTCGTGCGGCTCTACAAATCATTGCCCGACGGCCGCCGCCAGATCGTGGGTTTCGCGCTGCCGGGCGACTTCCTCGGACTTGCGCTTCAGGACCGCTACGGCGTCACCGCGGAGGCGGTCAACGACGTCGCGGTTTGCCGTTTCGTGCGATCGGCGTTCCTCGCCTATGTCGACGGCAAGCCGCATCTGTTGCGCCGCCTGCATGAGTTCGCGGGGCACGAGTTGAGCCTGGCGCAGGACCAGATGTTGCTGCTCGGACGGCGCAGTGCCGAGGAAAAGATCGCTGCATTCTTGCTCCACATGCAGACGCGATACGCCCGGATCGGAAGCGTGTCCGTTACCGTGCCGCTGCCGATGAGCCGGCAGGACATCGCCGACTATCTCGGTCTCACCATCGAGACGGTGAGCCGCACGCTGACCCGCCTTGCGCGCGAGAAGGTGGTGTTGATCGTGCCCGATGGCGTGCGGCTGCTCGACCTCGAACGGCTTAAGCTGAGCGGCGCGAGTTGACGCTTCGGCGTCGGCTTTTTGATCCAGCACAAGGCGATGCGCGCGCAGGCGCGCTAGGTCTCTCCATCACATGCAGGAGACGACCCATGCCTCTCGACACCATCCTCGTCATGATCGCGGTCACAGCGATGTTCGCCACCATTGCCGCCGTCATTGCGTGGGGCGACCGGCAGACGCGCGATCTGTGATACTGTCGTGTGATCAGAGCCATTCCGGTCCGATTGAATCGGAATGGCTCTCTGGATCGTTGTCTTGACGCGTTTTCGTCACGCGAACCGGTATCCACTTCGCCTGAAGACGCTCTATCTGATCGAGCCCTTGAAATTATCGATGTCCGGCGAGGGGCGGGCGGGAAACAGCCGCGCGGTCGAGGAGTTGTCGAGCCGGCGCTTGCATTTCGCTTCGTCGGCGTCCTTGCTCTCGGTGCCGTCCTTGTTCGAGTAGCGCTTCTTCGCGAACAGATCGTCCTGCCGGTTGACGATCAGCATGGCGTGGTCGCGCTCGAGCGTGTCGGGGTTCTTGCGCTGCTCGTCGGAGCGGAACGTGCCGCCGACGATCTTGCCCGTCATCTCGTAGTCGCAGCCGGCCTTCCAGTCGCCCTGGTCCCACTTCCATCCGGTCGCCTTCAAGGTACCGTTGCTCTCGGTGGTGATCTTGATGATGGCGTTATGAGCGAGCCAGATGCCGGCAAGCCCGCTGCGCTTGTCGTCAAAGCCTTCGAGCAGCGCAAGGCGTTCGCGCTGCAATTCGTCGACGTGGTCGCGCCCATCGACGGTGAAGTGAACCTGGGAGCTCTGCTTGTTCCAGGCCGGGTGCAGGAATTCGGGATATTGCTGCGTCTGGCTCTTCACCCAGCTGCGCTGATCGTCGATCAGCGCGCGCCGCGTCGCCTCGTCGAGGTGCGGCTGCAATGCCTTCCAGGCGCGGTTCAGCCGCCGGTCGTTGTCGGCCAGATCAGGGTCGGCGCAGATTTCCTCGTCGGTCGCCGTCTCCGGCCTGGTGCAGTCGAAGGTCGGGACGACGAAGGCGGTGTCCGCCCGGTCGGATGCCGTATCCTTGCCGGCGGCAAAATAGCTGCCGGTGACCTGCCACATCGACGAGCAGTCGGCGAAGCCGTCCCACTCCTCGTCGTCGATGCTGCCGACGATCCGCAAGGTCTCGCCCTGGCGGCGGAGTTTGAGTGACGGCGGCCTGGCGGGAGCGGCCGCAGCGTCGGCTTTCGGCTTGTCGGCCGCCGTGTCCGTATTGATCACCACGGTGCCGGCGAGCCAGCCACTCCCCGCAGGCTTCAGGTCGGCGGTGAGCTTGCAGCTTCGCCTGCGGTCGCCGCCATAGTCGCCGCGCAGATCGGCGGCGAGGCGATAGGCGCCGCCGTCGGCAGGCGTCAGCGTGATGTTGCCGAAAGCATTGACCCAGTTGCCGGCGATGCCGGAACGGCCGGATGCCATTCGCTCAAGTGCGGCGGCGCGGCGCCGCAGGGCTTCCGCAAAGCTCTCCTTCAATTCGTCCGCGTCGCTATCGGCCAGCACCTCGGCGGCGTCGATGATCATCTCGTTGAACCAGGCCTGGTCGCGCTTCAAGAGCGGCTTGACGTTCGCCGGGATCTTGCCGAGCGCCACGTCGAACGCCCTGTCGATCTGCGTCACCAGCCTGTCGGTGCCGGCCTTCCTGCAGTCCGCGGTCTTGATCGTGCTGTCGCCGCTATCGCCGCACAGCCTGATCGCGGTCGGCCCGCTGCTTGATGCCCGCAGATCATCGTCCAACGCAACGGACGGGCCGGATGCAAGGACCGCGATGCCGCGACGGCGGCCGCAAACCGTGGAGAGCAAGGCATCGACGTCACCCGCACGGCCGCGCCATGCGGCCCCTGCGGCTTGGGTCGCCCGCCGCGCGCGCCGGGTTCAAAATGTCGGCGGCGTGCAGGCCGAGATCACTTCGCACGGCTTGGCGCCGATGCAGCGGAAGCGGTGCGGGCGGCGGCTTTCGAAGTAATAGGCGTCGCCGGCGTTGAGCACCCGCCGCTCGTCGTCGACCGTGACCTCGAGCCGGCCCGAGACCACGATGCCGCCTTCCTCGCCCTCATGCACCAGCGGCACGCGGCCGGTGTCGCTGCCGGGCTCGTAGCGCTCCTTCAGGATCTGCAACGCCCGGCCGAACAGACTGTCGCCGATTTGCAGATAGGAGATCGGCTTCTTGCCGATCTCGGTCAGTTCGTCGGCGCGATAGAACGCCTTGCGCGGCCGCTCCGGCTCGATCGCGAAGAATTCGGCGAGCCCCATCGGGATCCCGTCGAGGATGCGCTTGAGGGCGCCGACCGACGGGTTCATCTGGTTGGATTCGATCAGCGAAATCGTCGAATTGGTCACGCCGGAGCGTTTGGCGAGCTCGCGCTGCGACAGCTTGTGGCGCGCGCGGATGAATCGAAGCCGACCGCCGATGTCGACGCTCATGGCAGTCCCCTTGGCAAATCCCTGTTGCAGGTGTTGCGGATCGAACAAATCTTGGCAGACCGCCTCAACAAGATCAATGGCTTGCGGTGCGGCAGAAAAGGACTTGTTGAGTGCCTGGAAGAGTGGTCCGACTAGCATCAGTCAGCAATGGAGCGCCGCCGTGACCGTTCATCAGATTCCGAACACCATCAAGACCGACTCGTTTTGGATGCCGTTCACGGCCAACCGGCAGTTCAAGAAGGCGCCGCGGCTGTTCTCCTCCGCCAAGGGCATGTACTACACCTCGGTCGACGGCCGGCAGGTGATCGACGGCTCCGCCGGTCTGTGGTGCGTCAACGCCGGTCACGGCCGCCCGCAGATCGCGGCCGCGGTCGAGCGGCAGCTGTCGACCCTGGACTTCGCGCCCTCGTTCAACATGGGCCACCCGCTGGCGTTCGATTTCGCCGAGCGGCTCGCCGAGATCGCCCCGAAGGGGCTGGATCGCGTCTTCTTCACCAATTCGGGCTCTGAATCGGTCGATACCGCGCTGAAGATCGCGCTGGCCTATCATCGTGCCGCCGGCCAGCCGAGCCGCACCCGCTTGATCGGCCGCGAGCGCGGCTATCACGGCGTCGGCTTCGGCGGCATGTCGGTCGGCGGCATGGTCGCCAACCGCCGCCAGTTCGCGACCCATCTGCCCGGCGTCGACCACATCCGTCATACCCACGATCTCGCCCGCAACGCCTTCGCCAAGGATCAGCCGGAGCACGGCGCCGAACTCGCCGACGATGTCGAGCGGATGGTGGCGCTGCATGGCGCCGACACCATCGCGGCGGTGATCGTCGAGCCGGTGCCGGGTTCGACCGCGGTGCTGCCGGCGCCGAAGGGCTATCTGCAGCGCCTGCGCGAGCTCTGCACCAAGCACGGCATCCTGCTGATCTTCGACGAGGTCATCACCGGCTTCGGCCGCCTCGGCACCCCGTTCGCCGCCAACTTCTACGGCGTGACGCCCGACATGATGACGACCGCGAAGGGTATCACCAACGGCACCGTGCCGTGCGGCGCGGTGTTCACCAGCCGTCAGATCCACGACGGGCTGATGGTCGGCCCGGACAACGCCATGGAGCTGTTCCACGGCTACACCTATTCGGCGCATCCGGTGGCCTGCGCGGCGGGTCTTGCCACGCTCGACATCTACAAGGACGAAGCTCTGCTGACCCGCGGCGCCTCGCTCGCCGACTACTGGCGCGATGCCCTGCATTCGCTGAAGGGCCTGCCGAACGTGGTCGACATCCGCAACCAGGGCCTGATGGGTGCGGTCGAAGTCGCGCCGCGCGATGGTGTCGTCGGCGCGCGCGGCTACGACATCATGGTCGATTGCTTCAACCGCGGCCTCTACTTCCGCATGAGCGGCGACTCGCTGGCGTTGTCGCCGCCTTTGATCGTTGAGAAGTCGCACATCGACGACATCGTCTCGATCCTCGGCGACTCCATCAAGCGCGTGGCCTGATAATTGCTAGCTAGATATTAGCTAGCTCCACAAATTGCTGTCGCCGTTGCGAAGCAGACTGGTTTCGCAGCGGCGATTGCGTTTTCGCTGCAGGATGTGAGGAAAAGTGAAGGTCCTTGTTCTCGGCAGTGGCGTGATCGGCGTCACCTCTGCCTATTACCTTGCACGCGCAGGCCACGAGGTGACGGTGATCGACCGTCAGCCGAAGCCCGCGCTGGAAACCTCCTTTGCCAATGCCGGCGAAGTGTCGCCCGGATACTCATCGCCGTGGGCCGGCCCCGGCGTGCCGGTCAAGGCGGTGAAGTGGCTGTTGATGAAGCACGGCCCGCTGGTGATCCGCCCCAAGCTCGATCCTGTGATGTGGCTCTGGCTCTTGAAGATGCTGCGCAACTGCACGACTGCGCGCTACGCGGTGAACAAGAGCCGGATGATCCCGATCGCGGAATACAGCCGCGACTGCCTGCAGGCGCTGCGCACCGAGATCGGCATCCGCTATGACGAGCGTGCGCGCGGCACGCTGCAGCTGTTTCGCGAGCAGGCCCAGCTCGATCACACCGGCGACGACATCGCGGTGCTGAAGCAGTACGGCGTGCCGTTCGAGGTGCTCGGCCGCGAGGGCTGCATCGCCGCCGAGCCCGCGCTGGCCGGCGTGAAGGAAAAGTTCGCCGGCGGGCTGCGGCTGCCGCGTGATGAGACCGGCGACTGCCACATGTTCACGCAGGCCCTGGTGCTGGAAGCCGAGAAGCTCGGCGTTCGCTTCAACTTCAATGTCGGCATCGACGGACTGAATGCGGACGCGACCCGGATCACCGGCGTCGCGACCAGCGCCGGGATGATGACGGCGGACGCCTATGTGCTGGCGCTCGGCAGCTATTCGCCGATCCTGCTGCGGCCGCTCGGCATCTCGCTGCCGGTCTATCCGGTCAAGGGCTACTCGATCACCGTGCCGATCAGGGACGCGTCCGGCGCGCCTGAATCGACCGTGATGGACGAGAGCTACAAGGTCGCGATCACCCGGCTCGGCGATCGCATCCGGGTCGGCGGCACCGCCGAGATCTCGGGCTATTCGACCAAGCTCTACGCCGCGCGGCGCGCGACGCTGGATCATTCGCTGACCGACCTGTTTCCGCGCGGCGGCGACCTTCCCAGGGCCACCTTCTGGTGCGGGCTGCGCCCGATGACGCCGGACGGCCCGCCGGTGATCGGCGCCACGCGCTTTGCCAATCTGCACCTCAACACCGGTCATGGCACGCTCGGCTGGACCATGGCCTGCGGCTCGGGCCGGGTGCTGGCGGACATGCTCTCGGGGAAGAAGCCCGAGATCGACACCAAGGAGCTGTCGATCAAGCGCTACGATGTCAGGTTCGGGTAAGCCCCATTGCCGCACGCGAGTCACTATTCGGCGGCGTTCCTGGTCACGGACGGTTCGACATCGTCGTCGCGCTTCGTTGCCGTCCAGCTCGACAGCGCATTCGAGAATCGGTCGAGATAGAGATACACGACCGGCGTCGTGAACAGCGTGAGCGCCTGGCTCACGATCAGGCCGCCGACCATCGCATAGCCGAGCGGCTGACGGATTTGCGATCCCGTTCCGGTGCCCAGCATCAGCGGGACGCCGCCGAGCAGCGCCGCCATCGTCGTCATCACGATCGGGCGGAAGCGCAGCAGGGCCGCTTTCCGGATCGATTCACGCGGCGACCGATGCTCCTCGCGTTCGGCGGCGATCGCGAAGTCGACCATCATGATGCCGTTCTTCTTCACGATCCCGATCAGGAGGATGATGCCGATCAGCGCGATCAGGCTGAAATCGAACCCGAACGCCATCAGGATCGCCAGCGCGCCGACCCCCGGCCGATGGCAGCGTGGACAGGATCGTGAGCGGATGGATGTAGCTCTCATAGAGCACGCCGAGGATCAGGTAGACCACGACCAGCGCGGCCAGGATCAGCAGCGGCACCGAGCTCAGTGACTGCTGGAAGGCCTGCGCGGTGCCCTGGAAACTCGAGCTGAGCGTGGCTGGAGCACCGAGATCGGCGACGGCGTTCTGGATCGCATCGGTGGCCTGGCCGAGCGCCACCCCTTGCGCGAGGTTGAACCTGATCGTGGTCGCAGGAAACTGTCCCTGGTGCGCGATCGCGAGCGGGCGCACCGGAATAGTGGTCCACTTGCAGAACACGGAGAGCGGCACCTCGTCCCCCGTGGTCGGCGACTTGATGTAGAGCTTGTTGAGCGTGTCGAGCTTGCCCTGCAATTCGGGGAGGATCTCCAGGATGACGTGATAGCTGTTGAGCTGGGTGAAGTATTGGGTCACCTGGCGCTGGCCGAACGCGTCGTACAGCGTGTCGTCGATCAATTGCGGCTGGATACCGAAGCGCGACGCGGTGTCGCGATCGATGGTCAGCGTCAGCGTCGTTCCCTCGGTCTGCTGGTCGGTGGCGACGTCGCGCAGTTCCGGTAGCGTCTTCATCCTGGCCAGAATCTTCGGCGCCCATTCGTTCAGCTCGTCGAGCTTTGCATCCTGCAGCGTGTATTCGAACTGCGTCCGCGTGGCGCGGCCGCCCAGCCGGACGTCCTGGGACGCCTGCATGTAGAGACGTGCTCCCTCGACCGCCTCGAGCTTCGGCCGCAGCCGCGCGATGATCTGCTGCGCATTCGCGTCGCGCTCCTCGCGCGGCTTCAGCGTGATGTACATGCGACCCGAATTCAGCGCGGTGCCGCCGCCGCCGATGAACTCGGCCATGCTCTCCACCGCGGGATCGGCCCGAACGATCCTGCTGAGTTCTTCCTGGTGCTGCTCCATGTCGGCGAAAGAGATATCCTGGGCCATCTCCGACACCGCGTTCAGGAAGCCATTGTCCTGTTGCGGGAAGAATCCCTTCGGAATGATCAGGAACAGATAGACCGACAGTGCGACCGTCGCGAAGAAGATGCAGAGCGTGGTCCGGCTCCAGCTCAGCGCCCGATCAAGCCCTCGCTCATAGGCATGCAGCATCCTGTCGAATGCCGCCTCGCTCCATTGGTAGAGCCGGCCGTGCCTGGTTTCGCCATGCGCGCGCAGGAAGCGCGATGCCATCATCGGCGTCAGCGTCAGCGACACCACCAGGGAGACGAAGATCGCCATCGCCAGGGTCACCGCGAATTCGCGGAACAGTCGGCCGATCACGCCACCCATCAGCAGCAGCGGGATCAGCACCGCGATCAACGAGATACTGATGGACAGGATGGTAAACCCGATCTCGCCGGCGCCCTGCAATGCCGCGGCGAGCGGCAGCGCGCCCTGCTCGACGTATCGCGTGATGTTTTCCAGCATCACGATGGCATCGTCGACCACGAAGCCGACGGCGATCGTCAGTGCCATCAGCGAAAGGTTGTCGAGCGTGTAGCCGAACACCCACATCAGCGCGCAGGCGCCGAGCAGCGCGAGCGGCACGGTCACGGCGGGAATCACCGTCGCCCAGAAGCTGCGCAGGAACAGGAAGATTACCATGACGACCAGAACGATGGTGATGAGCAGCGTGATCTGCACGTCCTCGACCGCGGCGCGGATCGTCAATGTCCGGTCGCTGATGATCTTGATCTTGATGGCGGGCGGAATCGCGGCGACGAGCCTTGGAAGCTGCTCCTTGATCCTGTCGACCGTTCCGATGACGTTGGCGCCGGGTTGCTTGAAGATGACGAGGAACACGCCGCGTTTGCCGTCCGCCCAGGCGACCCGCTTCATGTCCTCCGACCCGGCGACGGCCTGGCCGATGTCGCGAATCCGCAACGGGCCGCCGTTGCGGTAGGCGATGATCACGCCATTCCAGTCCTTGGCATCCAGCAACTGATCGTTGGCGTAGATCGTGTAGGCACGGCTCGTGCCGTCGATGTTGCCCTTCGGACTGTCGACCGTCGTGATCGCGACCTGGCCGCGGATATCTTCCAGCGAGCGCCCCTTGGCGACCAGCTTGGCGGGATCGATCTGCACGCGGATCGAAGGCTTCTGCTGCCCGCCGATGAACACCTGGGCGACGCCCGAGATCTGACTGATCTGCTGCCCGAGCTGGGCGTCGACCGCGTCGCTCACGGTGATGAGGGGCAGGGTGTCCGAGGTCGCCGACAGCAGCAGGATCGGCGAGTCCGCCGGGTTGACCTTGCGATAGGTCGGCGGCGTCGGCAGGTTCTTGGGCAACTGGCCACCTGCGGCATTCATCGCCGCCTGGATGTCATTGGCGGCGCCGTCGATGCTGCGGTTCAGATCGAACTGAATGGTGACTGCGGTCGACCCGAGCGAACTCGTCGAGGTCATCTGGGCAATGCCCGGAATCTGCGCGAATTGCCGCTCCAGCGGCTGCGCAACCGAGGAGGCCATGGTCTCCGGGCTGGCGCCGGGCAGACTTGCGGAGATCTGGATCGTCGGAAAGTCGACTTGCGGCAGCGGCGCGACCGGCAACAGGGGATAGGCGACCATTCCGACGAACAGAATGCCGGCCATCAGCAGCGAGGTGCCGATCGGGTAGCGGATAAACCGAGATGAGATGCTCTCGTTCATTTCTGCGATCCAAATGAACGGCAGGCGCATCTTTTCCCGAAGGTCGGGAGTCGTCCTCGAAAGCTCGAGCGCGAACGCGCGTTTTCCTCGCCATGGCCAATCGGCAGATCGCGGAGCTGCCTCCGCGTCTACCTGTTTTTTGCCAGCATAATCATTCCGGGGCATGCCGCGCGAATGGAAACGTCGGATCGCACATTCGACGTTCGTTCAATGGCCGGAATTCGCGTGCCGTTATCGCCGTTTGGGAAGCGTCAAAAATGTCGCTGGCGCAGAATATGTCGTGGGACGACATATTATTGCGCGCGCGGTTGGCTCGACGCCACGAGGGGGCGTTATGATTGTTCAGCCGCGGCTTGTCCAATGCAACTTGCTCGTGCAGCGGTCCTAGGCGATGTCGAACTCGTCCTGCATCCTGGTCACGATGTCGCGAAGTTCCTTTTCCTTCGCCTCGTCCAGGGCGGTCTCGCGGGTGCCGCCGAGATCCCAGCTCGGCGTATAGCCCTTGAGCCGGATCAGCTTCAGGCCAGTGACACCGGATCGTCTTTCCAGCTCGGCCGTGATCTCGTGCTGCATTTGAAGCGTCTTCATCGCGCACCTCCGGGAACGCTATTCCGCTCAACAGGACAGCCAGCATCATGTTCCTCGCGAGCCCGCGCCGGATGTGTGTCCCGCCGTGCAGGAACGTGCGCCTTGCGGTCCACGTTGCTTCCGGTCGAACCAGGAAAGGACCTCACATGAAGAAACTGGCAACGATCGGATTGGCTGCGGCCGTGATGCTGTCGACATCGCTCGCCTTCGCGCAGGGTGGCGGCGGCGGTGGGGGCGGCGCCGGTGGCGGATCGGCCGGCGGTGCGAGTGCAGGCGCGGGGACCGGAAGCTCCGGCACAGGAACCGGCACCGGCGGCACCACCGGGATGGGAACCGGCTCGGGAATGAGCAATCCGCCCGGCAGCACGACCGGGAACATGAACAACCCAGGCACCTCGACGCCGAACTACTGGACCGACCCAAACAACAATTCCGCGACCGGGACCGGGACCTCAAACCTTCCCGGCAACAACAGCGGAACGCGGACCAATCCGCGATGATCGCGAAAGCCTCGCCTCAGCGCGGGGTTTTTCATTACGGTCGCGTTCGGCGACGAAAGAGCCCGGCGCGATGGCCGGGCTGGATCGCGAATATGAACAGATATGTATGTACCAGGCTTGGCAATGCGACGATCTAACCGAATGCCAACCTGATCGTCTGTGCACTTTAGCACACTTGCGCGGCCACCGTGCTCAGCGACCGCAGCCATCGCATCCGGCGCGGGCTTATGCGGCTCATATGCCGTAGAGCCCGCGGCGCTCTCGAATTCATATCCCGCCCTGAAGATATTGAGCCCGACGCAGACGCTCTCGCGTGCAGGCCAGACCGTTGAGGTTCGGCCGCGAGCGCGGCAGCGAACCGAAAGGTGATGTCATGTCTTCGCTTCAGATTGCTATCGGCGACCGGATCATCGAGCCGATGATCGCGCTTGCCGGCTGCACGACGCAACAGCGCATCGTCGTGGCCGGCACGAGGAGCATGGAATTGATGTTCGAGCTGCAGCGGCGCGGCTACGCGCGCGCGGCGGCGTCGGGCAATTGCGGCCGCCCCGCCGGTCAGTACGACGTTGCGCTGGTCGATTGGCGGCGGCGCACGCTTCTCTCGCTCGAGCCGGCGCTGGACTGGTTGACGAATGTCCTTAGCGCCCGTGCGGTGCTGGTGGTGTGGGTCGATGCCCAGAAGCCCTCGGCCAACCAAAGCCTGCGGGCGTCGCTGGAGCGGCGCGGCTTCGTCGTCGAGCAGGGCATCGTGCATCAGTACGGCTGCGCGCTGTCGGCACGGAGGTCGCAAGCCCATCCGCTGCAGCTTGCGGCCTGACGCGCTGAACGCGGCTTATCGCGAGGGGAAATCACCATGTCCAAGGTGCGACGCGCCGTGATCCGCGAATGGATGTTGCTGGCGCGCGAGAAACGGCAATCCAGCGAGCAGGCGGCCGCCTTTGCAACGGCGTCGCTGCAGCGGCACGACCTGCCGCGCAGCAGCCGTCGAACACCGCATGAAATCATCATGCGGTGGCTGCGGCCACGCACCGGACGTCCTTGAGCGGTGGCCGCCGCCATCGTGGGGCGGGCGGCAATCAACAGCAGAGCGATCGATGCGTGCCCATGAGTTTGAGCTGCCCCCGCATGCGCCTCGCGGCGCGGAGGATCTTGTTGCCGAAATCGCGAGGTCAACGTCCGACGCTGCGGCCCGCAGCGCCGCGGCGCTCGCGCTGGTGTATTGCGACATCATCGCGGGCGAGGGACCCACGGTGGCCGGCCGGGCGCATTTCTCGCGAACGATCGACGCCGCCGACGCCGCGCTATGTGCGCGCATCCTCTGTGCCGCCGGTCGCGCCGGACATTCGGTCAGTCGCGCCGAAGCCGACGCGCTGTTCGCAATCGATGCGGTCGGGAGCGAACGGGTCGATGACGGACGTTTCGACGACCTGCTTGCCAAGGCGGTGCTGCATCATCTGATGGGCGCCGCCGGCACAACCATTCCCGGCCGCGAGCAGGCGCTGGCCCGCGACAATCCGCTGGATGACTGGGGGGCGGCGATCGTGCTGGCTGCGGAACCGCGATCCTGGCTCGCCGGTCATCTTGACTGGATGAAGCCGTCATCCCCCGCCGCGCGCACCATCGATGCGGTGCTTCATGTCAATCCGGCAGGACCCCGGCTGCCGCTCGGCATCCTCTTCAACATGGAGGCCTGAACAAGCATAGCCCGTTGAGCCAACGGGTCGCGTGATGGCCCGCCGATGACAGGCTCCGCGACATCCGGGGCAGTCGGTCCCGCATGTCGCTGCGCGCATGCGGGCTACGATGGGTAAGGTCAGCGCGACGGCTTTGGGTTGGCTTTCTTCGCAGGCTTTGCCGTTGTGCCGACCGGCTGCACCCGCAAGCCGTCCACGAATACGTCCAACAGCCGGAGCGCAGTGGTCTGCCAGCCGGGCTGGTCGTGCATGTAGCACATGCCGATCAGCGCCCGCAGCACGTCCTCGGCGCTGATGTCGCCACGGATCGCACCGGCCGCGACCGCGCGCGCGAGCAGGGTGCCGATCGCCTTGGTCAGGCGGTCGAACGAATAGGCGTGCAGCTCGGTCGAGCCGTGAGCGACCAGCGCCAGTGCTGCGACCATGCCCTTCTTGGTGGCGACGAATTCCACGTTAGCGCGCAGCCAGCGCCGCAGCGCCTCGACCGGCTCGGGCGCGCATTGCAGTTGCTCGGCCAGATCGCCGAGCTGCTCGACCTCGCGGCGGTAGACCGCCTCATAGAGCGCTTCGCGCGTCGGGAAGTGGCGATAGAGCGTGCCGATGCCGACGCCGGCATGGCGCGCCACCGCCTCGAGACTCGCCTCGCTGCCGCCGGCCGAGAACACGGCCTTGGCCGCTTCCAGCACGCGCTCGCGATTGCGCACGGCGTCGGCGCGGGGCTTGCGTGCAATTTCTGGTGATCGAGCGGCCATCGCTTTTTCTTTTCACCCTCCCTTGTAAACGGAGGATGCCTCCGTATATGGCGACCAGCAACGGGCCTGACAAGGCGCGCCGATCCTGCATCGGCGGCCACGGGCTTCCGTTGCCTCGATTCAAACCGACCATACACGGATCGGAGCCCTGCATGAATCTCCCACTCAGCCTCACTATCAACGGTGTCCGCCGGGAAATTGCCCTCGACGACCCCCGCGTAACCCTGCTCGACCTGTTGCGCGAGCGGCTCGACCTCACCGGTACCAAGAAGGGATGCGACCGCGGCCAGTGCGGCGCGTGCACCGTCCTGGTCGACGGCCGCCGCATCAATTCCTGCCTCGCGCTTGCCGTCAGCCATGACGGCGCCGAGATCACAACCATCGAAGGCGTCGCGCGCGGCGACCAGCTGCATCCGGTGCAGGCCGCCTTCATCGCCCATGACGGCTTCCAGTGCGGCTTCTGCACGCCGGGCCAGATCATGAGCGGCATCGGCCTGATCCAGGAAGGCCAGGCTGGCGACGATCCGGAGCGCGTGCGCGAATGCATGAGCGGCAATCTGTGCCGCTGCGGGGCCTATCAAGGAATCACCGAGGCCGTGCTCGAGGCGCAGGCCGACATCAACGCGACCAAGCAGAGGCGCTCCGCATGATGAACTTCGATTATGTCAGGCCGGCCAGCGTCGCGGACGCGATCGCGGCGGCATCCGAGAAGGGCGCGAGCTATTTCGCCTCCGGCACCAATCTGCTCGACCTGATGAAGGGCGGCGTCAGCCGGCCGAGCCTTCTCGTCGACGTCACGCGTCTGCCGGGGCTCGACCGCATCGAGCATCTGGCCGACGGCGGCTTGCGGATCGGCGCGCTAGTGCGCAATGCCGATCTCGCGCATGACGCGGAGTTTGCGCGCGACCATCCGGCGGTCGCCGAGGCGTTGCTGTCGGGCGCGTCGGCCCAGCTGCGCAATGCCGCGACCGTCGGCGGCAACCTGATGCAGCGAACGCGCTGCGCCTATTTCTACGACGCCGGCAGCGCCTGCAACCGGCGCTGGCCGGGCGCCGGCTGCGACGCGCTGAAGGGCGAGAACCGCCTGCACGCGGTGCTCGGCTGGAGCGAGGGCTGCATCGCAACCCATCCGTCGGATTTCTGCGTGCCGCTGGTCGCGTTCGACGCCGTCGTCGAGATCGAGGGCAAGACCGGCCGGCGCGAGCTGCCGCTCGAGGCGCTGCACCGTCTGCCGGGCGAGACGCCGGAGCGCGAGACCGCGCTGGAGCGCGGCGACCTGATCGTCGCGCTGCGGCTACCGGCCGAAGCGCAAGGCTTCTCCGGGCATGCCCGCTACATCAAGGTGCGCGAGCGCACGTCCTACGCGTTCGCGGTGGTCTCGGCCGCGGCCGGCTTGCGCATCGAGGATGGAAAGATCCGCGAGGCGCGGCTGGCGCTCGGCGGCGTCGCGGCAAAGCCGTGGCGAGCGCGCGAGGCCGAGCAGGTGCTCGCGGGCGCCGCGCCGGATGCGGCGACCTATCGCGAGGCGGCGCGCGCCGCGCTCGCGGGCGCAAAACCGTCCGGCGACAACGCCTTCAAGATCGAGCTCGCGCAGCGCATCGTCGTGCGCGCGCTCACCCTTGCTGCTGCAGGCACGCCGGATCGCATTCCCGCGCTGCCGGGCTCTCCCTTCTCATCCGTTGCAGGAGCGTAACGCATGACGGCTGAACTCAATCTGACCCGCGACCCCGCCCATCTCAGGCACGGCTCGAATATCGGCCAGCCGCTGACCCGCACCGACGGCACGCTGAAGGTGACCGGCAAGGCCCGCTATGCCGCCGACAATCATCCGCCCGGCATGGTCTATGCCGTGATCGCGACCAGCTGCATCGCGCGCGGCCGCGTCACCGCGCTCGACGTCGCCGCCGCCAAGCGCCACCCCGGCGTCATCGACGTGATGACGCCGGCGCACAAGCCGGAGCTCGCCGAAGACCCCGACGCCAAGGGCAATCCGTTCGCCTTCCGCATGGAGCTCTTGCAGAGCGACGAGGTGCGCTACGCCAACCAGGCGATCGCGGTCGTGATCGCCGAGACGCTGGAGGCCGCCACCGAAGGCGCCGCGCTGCTGTCGCCGCGCTATCAGGTCGAGATCGCGCGTGTCGGTCTCGACGCCGGCGAAGCCTACGCGCCGCCGGTGGTCGGCATCGGTAATCCCGCCGAAGTCCGGCACGGCGATATCGATGCTGGCCTTGCCGCTGCGTCGAAGCGGATCGACGCAACTTACGAGACGCCCGCGCAGTACCACAACGCGATGGAGCCGCACGCGATCGTCGCGGTGTGGGACGGCGACCGCCTGTTCCTCGACACGCCGAGCCAGGGCATGGCGATGGCGCAGATGCGGATCGGCGGCCTGTTCGGCGTTCCGCCCGGCAACATCCACATCAACAGCCCGTTCCTGGGCGGCGGCTTCGGCTCCAAGGGCCTGGTCTCCGGGCCGCAGGTGCTTGGCATCATGGCGGCGAAGCTTGTCGGGCGTCCGGTTAAGCTGGTGCTGCGGCGGAGCCAGATGTACGGCCCGGTCGGCCATCGTCCGCAGACCCGCCAGCGCATCCGGATCGGCACCGGTGACGACGGCCTGCTGACCGCGCTCGATCACGAGGCGCGCGTCACGACGTCGAGCTTCGACGATTTCTACGAGCCGGCGGCGGACGCCTCGCACACGCTCTATGCCAGCCCGGCGATCCGCACCGCGCATGAGGCGGTGCGCGTCGACACCGGCACGCCGCTGTTCATGCGCGCGCCGGGCGAGGCTACCGGATCGATCGCGCTGGAAAGCGCGATCGACGAGGCGGCGTTCGCCTGCGGCATCGATCCCCTGGAATTCCGGCTGAAGAATTATGCCGAGGTCGAGCCGACCACCGGCAAGCCGTTTTCCTCCAAGGCGCTGCGGCAGTGCTACGCCAAGGCCGCCGACCGTTTCGGCTGGGCGCGGCGTCCGCTGCAGCCGCGGCAGATGCGCGACGAGAACGGCTTTCTGGTCGGCTGGGGCATGGGCACCGCGACCTTCCCGGCGCTGATGTTCCAGGGCAATGCCCGGGCCGTGATCCGCGCCGACGGACGCGGCGTGATGGAGAGCGGCGCGCATGACATGGGGCAGGGCGCCTGGACCGCGCTCACGCAAATCTCGGCCGATGCGCTCGCGCTCGATCTCGGGCAGATCTCGTTCCTGTCGGGCACGTCGGACCTGCCGGATGCCGGCATCGCCGGCGGCTCCGCGCACACCGCAACGGTCGGTGCCGCGATCCACAATGCCGGTGCGGCGGTGATCGCAAAACTCGCCGAGCTTGCGACCTCCGATGAGCGCTCGCCGCTGTTCGGCGCCGGCAATGCCGGCGTGGTGGCGCGGGCCGGGCGGCTCCATCGCCGCGACGATGACGCGCGCAGCGAAAGCTACGCCGAGATCTTGGCGCGCGCTGGCGTTGCCGAGGTCGAGGCCTCCGGCACGGGTGCGGCCGATCCGGCGGCGCAATCGCAATATGCGATGCACGCGCATGGCGCTGTCTTTGCTGAGGTGAAGGTCGATCCGGAGCTCGGCCAGATCCGCGCCACGCGGCTGGTCGGCGCGTTCGCCGCAGGGCGCATCATCAATCCGTTGATGGTGCAGAGCCAGCTGCGCGGCGGCATGATCTGGGGCCTCTCGTTCGCGCTGCACGAGGAGGCGGTGATGGACAAGAGGTCCGGCCGCATCCTGAATGCGAACCTTGCCGAGTATCATGTGCCCGTGAATGCCGACGTGCCGCCGATGGAGGTGATCACGGTCGACGAGCACGATCCCCATGTGAACCCGCTCGGCATCAAGGGCGTCGGCGAGATCGGCATCACCGGCAGCGCCGGCGCCGTTGCCAACGCCGTCTTCCACGCCACCGGCATCCGCGTGCGGAATTTCCCGATCAAGATCGAGGAAGTGGCGATGGGGTTGAGGTGATGCGGCTCGACGTGAGGGCTCCATAATAACAGGTGTCGTCCCGGCGAAAGCCGGGACCCATTACCACGAATGTGAGTTATGGCAGGACGCTGGGGCCGCTTCCCCTTCGACAATCAAGATTGGTGGTAATGGGTCCCGGCCCCCGTGCGCAATTGCGCACTAGGCCGCGACGACGCTGGATGGTTTTCGCCGGGACGACGGCGGAGGGAGATGGGCCGTCACCCCGCCGCCGTCACGCAATTCACCCACAGCACCACGGCCTTCGCATCGCGCGCGGGATTGGAGAACCGGTGCGGCCTTCGGCTCGCGAATCTGAAGCTGTCGCCCTGCTTTAGCGTCCAGGTCTCCGTGTCCACCGTCAGCGTCATCTCGCCCTGGAGCACGAGGCCGGCCTCTTCGCCGTCATGGGTATAGAACTCGTCGCCGGTGTTGCCGCCGGGCTCGAGATGCACCAGGAACAAGTTGAGCCGGCTCTCGCTGCCGGCCGGGCTCAGCAGCTGCTTTGAAATTCCGGTGCGCCACAGCTTCAGCTCGGCGCGCTGGACCTCGCGGGTCACGACGCCGCCGGCGCTGTCATCCTTCGGCGTCGCGCCGAACAGCGCGGCGATGCCGACGCCGAGTACGTCGGCCAATGTCGCCAGCACGCGCAGCGAGGGCGACGACAGGCCGCGCTCGATCTGGCTGATGAAGCCGATCGACAAATCGGTGCGCGCGGCGACCACCTCCAGCGACATTTCCTTGCTGCGGCGCACGTCGCGGATGCGGCGTCCGACCGCGAGATCCATCGCCGGCTCCGCCGGCTTGCCGGCCGGTTTCTTCACCGGTTTCCTGGCCGGTTTCTTGGCCGCGCGGCGTGCCGTCGCGGGCCCTGCTGCCGCGCCTTTACGCATTCTGTTGCCGCCGCTCACGTCAGTTCGCTTCCTTCATGTGCATGAAAACCGCTTGCATTGGCCGCGGTTTCGTGACCACAATTTCATATTGGTGAAAATAGGCCGGAACGGCGTCGACCGCAACCAAAAGCCCGAAACCGCGCGGGCGATGCGGCGCCAAGGCCAGCTTCGGGAGGTGTTGCGATGTCGTTTCAGCGTCTCGTCCAGGCCGCGGTGGCGGCGCTTGCCCTTGCCTTGATCGCGCCGTCAGGGGCGCAGCAGGTGCTGAAGGTCGGCTCGACCCCGACCGGCATTCCCTTCACCTTCCTCGACACCAAGTCCAACTCGATCCAGGGCATCATGGTCGATCTCGCCACCGAGATCGGCAAGGACGCCGGCTTTACCGTGCAGATCGAGCCGATGCAGTTCTCGGCGCTGATTCCCTCGCTGACCGCGAACAAGATCGACATCATTGCGGCCGCGATGTTCGCCACCGCCGCGCGCAAGGAGGTGATCGACTTCTCCGAGCCGGTCTACACCTACGGTGAAGGTTTGGTGGTGCCGAAGGCCGACACCAAGGCCTATGCCTCGCAGGAGGATCTGAAGGGCACCGTGGTCGGCGCCCAGGTCGGTACTGCCTTTGTCGACGCGCTGAAGAAGACCGGGCTGTTCAGCGAGGTCAAGGTCTACGATACCATTCCCGACATCCTGCGCGACGTAAATGCCGGCCGCCTCAAGGCCGGCTTCGCCGACTATCCGATCCTCGCCTACAATCTGCAGCAGGGCAATTTCGCCGACGTCCGTTTGGTCGACGGCTACAAGCCGGTCACCGTCGGCACCGTCGCGATCGGTGTCCGCAAGAGCGACACGGAGCTGCTCGCGAAGATCAATGCCTCGCTCGCCAAGCTGAAGGCGAACGGCACGATCGCAAAGACCCTGGAAAAGTGGGGCCAGAAGGCCGGCGGGTCGTGAAAGCCATTGCGTCGAGGGGCCTTTAGGTGACCCGTCATCCTGAGGAGCGGCGTCTTCGCCGCGTCTCGAAGGATGCACGGCCCGGCTGGTGGCCGTCGACCCTTCGAGACGCGCTCCTCGGGAACAATATTCGAGCGTGTGTCGGGACGGGATAAATTTAGCCGATGCAAAAATTCTTTCATGACGCCGTCGAGTTCGTGCCGATCCTGCTGCAGGGTGTCTGGCTGACCATCGTCGTCACCGTCGGCTCGCTCGTCCTTTCGACCGTGCTCGGGCTGGTGTGGGCCTTGATGCGGGTGTCCGGCATCGGCGTCCTGGTCGGGCTCAGCGCCTCGTTGATCAACGTGATCCGCGGCATCCCGATCATCGTGCTGCTGTTCTACATCTACTTCGTGATGCCAGATTTCGGCATCGCGCTGTCGGCGTTGCAGGCCGCGATCATCGGGCTCGGTATCGCCTATTCGGCCTATCAGGCGGAAAATTTCCGCGCCGGCATCGAGGCGATCGACAAGGGGCAGATCGAGGCGGCGCAGACCATCGGGATGGGCTGGTGGCTCACCATGCGCCGCGTGGTGCTGCCGCAGGCGGTCAGGATCATCCTGCCGCCCTACGGCAATATCATGATCATGATGCTGAAGGATTCCTCGCAGGCGTCCACCATCACGGTGGCCGAGCTGGCGCTGCAGGGCAAGCTGATCGCCTCCTCGACCTTCAAGAACACCAGCGTGTTCACGCTGGTGGCGCTGATGTACCTCACCATGAGCATCCCGCTCATCCTGCTGGTTCGGCACTTCGAGAACAAGGCGAACCGCAAATGATCGAGCTCCGCGACGTCCACAAGAGCTTTGGCAAGGTCGAGGTGCTGAAGGGCATCACCGCCTCCGTCGCCAGGAGCGAGGTGGTCTGCATCATCGGCCCGTCCGGCTCCGGCAAGTCGACCATCCTGCGCTGCATCAACGGGCTCGAGAGCTACGATCGCGGCGAGATCAGCGTCGAGGGTGCGCGCGTCGACAGCAATGACCGCTCGATCGTGGCGATCCGCACCCAGGTTTCGATGGTGTTCCAGCGCTTCAACCTGTTCCCGCATCGCACCGCCCTCGAGAACGTCATCGAGGGACCGCTTTATGTGAAGAAGGAGCCGCACGAGCAGGCGATTGCCCGCGGCCGCGCGCTGCTCGCGCAGGTCGGGCTCGCCGACAAGGCCGAGGTGCACCCGCCAAAACTCTCCGGCGGACAGCAGCAGCGCGTCGCGATTGCGCGGGCGCTGGCGATGCAGCCGAAGGCGATCCTGTTCGACGAGCCGACCTCCGCGCTCGATCCGGAGCTGGTCGGCGAGGTGCTGTCGGTGATGCGCAAGCTCGCCGACGACGGCATGACCATGGTCGTCGTCACCCACGAGATGGGTTTTGCCCGCGACGTCGCCGACCGCGTGCTGTTCATCGACGGCGGCGTCATCGTCGAGCAGGGCGCCGCCAAATCCGTCCTCAACCAACCCCAGCACCCGCGCACCCAGGATTTCCTGCGCCGCGTGCTGCATCCGCTGTGATCAGGTCACTTGAAATGAACGCGCCAATCCGCCTGCCGCTGCCACCGAGCCTCTATGCCGACGCCGCGGTGCAGGCGACGCCGACGCCTCCGCTGACGTCGGACAAGAGCGTGTCGGTCGCGATCATCGGCGGCGGCTTCACCGGCCTGTCGACCGCGCTGCACCTCGCCGAGCAGGGCGTGCTGGCGACCGTGCTCGAAGCGCAGGAGCCGGGCTGGGGCGCCTCCGGCAACAATGGCGGGCAGACCAATCCGGGACTGAAGCACGACCCGGATCAGATCGAACGGGATTTCGGCGCCGATCTCGGCCGCCGCATGATCGAATTCTCCTACGGCACCACCAACTTCACGCATGACTTGATCCGCCGCTACCAGATCCCCTGCGAGGCCAGGCAGAACGGCACGCTGCGCGCCGCCTACAACGAGGCCAGCGCAGCGGCGATCGCGACCACGGCGAAGCAGTGCATCCGGCGTGGCATGCCGGTGAAGCTGCTCGACGCCGCCGAGATGCGCCAGATGACCGGCAGCGACCGTTACCTCTGCGCCATGCTGGATGCGCGCGGCGGCGACCTGCATCCGCTGAGCTATGCCCGCGGGCTTGCGCGCGCCGCGATCGGGGCCGGCGTCGCCGTCCATGGCGAGACCCCGGCGCTGCGGCTGCGCCGCGACGGCGGCCGCTGGCGGATCGAGACGCCGCGCGCGGTCGTGCTCGCCGACAAGGTGCTGCTCGCGACCAACGGCTTTACCGATGATCTCTGGCCGGCGCTTCGCCGCAGCATCGTGCCGGTGTTCTCGTCGATCGCGGCGACCGCGCCGCTGTCCGAGGCGATCGCGCGCGCGATCATGCCGACCCGGCCGGTGCTCTACGAAAGCGGTCACATCACGGTCTATTACCGCATCGACCAGCACAATCGGCTCTTGATGGGCGGCCGCGGCCCGATGCGCTGGATCAGCAAGCCGACCGACGTCGCCTATCTGATCCGTTACGCCGAGCGGCTATGGCCGCAGCTCAAGGGCGTCAGCTGGACCCACGGCTGGAACAGCCGTCTTGCCATCACTGCCGATCACTACCCGCATGTCCATGAGCCCGCGGAGAATTTGCTGATCTCGCTCGGCTGCAACGGCCGCGGCGTCGCGCTCTCGACCGCGATGGGCGCACAGCTGGCGCGCCGGCTGATCGGCGGCCCCAAGGCCGAGATCGACATGCCCGTGACCGGCATCAAGCCGATCCCGATGCACGCCTTCTGGCGGGTCGGCGTCATCACGGCCGTGCTGACCGGCCGGGTGCGGGACCGCCTTGGTGTGTGAGGCATTTAACACAATTACAGAATGTGCTGGGCTAATCTCGCGCGTCGGATATATTCGCAGTCTTTACTGAAAGGCTGTTCATGCAGTGCGAGCGATGCGGCCGCGCAAACCGGGCTGGCAACGATTATTGTGAAGATTGCGGTGCGCCATTAGGCCTCAAATGTGACTCCTGTCAGCATGTGAACGGGCCCTCCAGCCGCTTCTGCGGCCGCTGCGGCACCGCGCTCGCCGCGGGCAGCGTCCGTCCCGACGCGCCCTCGCAGCGGCTGCTGCGTTCGCTGAGCACCAAGGGCGGCGAACGCAAGAACCTCACTCTGCTGTTTGCCGATATCCGCAACTCGACCAATCTGATCGACAGCCTCGGCGATCCCGAACTCGGAATGCGGCGGCTGGAGCCGGTGCTCGACCTGATGAAGGAAGCCGTCCACCGCTACGACGGCATCGTCAACAAGATCCAGGGTGACGGCGTCATGGCGCTGTTCGGCGCGCCGCCGCGCCCGCATGAAGATCATGCGGTCCGCGGCTGTCTCGCCGCGCTCGCCATGCAGGATTCGGTGGCCAGGCTCGCCGATCCCGGCATGCAGATCCGGGTCGGGCTGCACACCGGCGAAGTCGTCGTTCAAACGGTGGAAAACACAATCTATCAGACCTACGACGCCGCCGGCGCCAACGTCCATATCGCCAACCGGATGGAGCAGATGGCCGATGAGGGGGCGATCCTCATCACGCGGGACACCTATCTCGGCGCCAGGCAATTCGTCGAGGTCATGCCGCTCGGCATGCAGACCATTCGCGGCATCTCCATGCCGGTGGAGGTCTTTCGGCTGACCGGGCTGCTCAGCGCGCCCGCCAGCGACGTTTTTCGCAGCGGCCGCCGCCTGACCTCGATGGTCAACCGGACCGAGCAGATGGCGGCGTTGGAGCATGAGCTGTCGCGTGCAGTTGGCGGCGACGGCCGGGTCGTCGGCATGGTCGGCGACGCCGGCATCGGCAAGAGCCGGCTCTGCTTCGAGTTCGCCGAAAACTGCCGCCGCAAGGGCATTCGCGTCTACGAGGCCCGCGTGCTGGCGCATGGCCGCGCAACACCGTTCCAGCCCGTGCTCGAGCTGTTGCGCGACATCTTCGGCATCCGCGCCAAGGAGCCGATCGAGACATCCCGGCGTCGCGTCATCGACCGTTTTGCCGAGATGGCCGCGTCGGAGCAGGAATTGCTGGTGCTGCTCGAATTCCTCGGGCTTGCCGATCCGGCGTATCCGGCACCGAAGCTCGATCCGCGCGCGCTGCGGCTGCAACTGCTCGATCTCGTTCGAACCTTGGTGCATGCGCGCCCCGGCGACACGCCGGCGGTCGTCATGATCGAGGACCTGCACTGGATCGACGCCGCGAGCGAAGAGTTCGTCGAGACGCTGGTCGATGCCATCGTCGGCACCGCGACGTTGCTGGTGGTCAATTTCAGGCCGGGCTTCACGGCACCTTTCATGCAGCGGTCGCACTACCGTCAGATCGCAATCCCGCCGCTGCCGTGGTCCGATTCGAACGAGCTGCTCCGCGAGCATTTCGGCAGGCATCCCTCGCTCGCCTCGCTGAGCAGCAACGTCATCGAACGCGCGCAGGGCAATCCGTTCTTCATCGAGGAGCTTGCCAACACCGTCGTGGAGCGCGGCAATGTCGAGGGCGAACGCGGCAACTACCGGCTCAAGCATGGCGTCGATGCGGTGCCGCTGCCCGCGACGGTGCAGGCCGTCGTGGCCGCCCGCATCGATCACCTCGAGGATATCGCCAAGCAGGTGCTGGAGACGGCGGCCGTGATCGGCCGGCTGGTCGCGATGTCGGTGCTGCGTCCGGTCGCGGCGTTGCCGAACGACGATTTGCAGAACGCCATCGCGCAGCTGCGCCAGGCTGAACTGCTGTACGACCTGCCGCCCTACGACAAGGGACTGCTGGCGTTTCGCCATCCATTGATCCAGGAGGTCGCCTACGCAACCCAGTTGCGGTCGCGGCTGACCACGCTGCATGCGACTGTCGCCAAGGCCATCGAGGGCTTCGACTGGGGCAAGCTCGACGAGTTTGCCGGGCTGCTCGCCTATCACTACGAGGCCGCGGGCCAGCCGCTGGAGGCGGTCACCCATTTGCAGCGTGCGGCGCGCTGGATCGGCAAGACCAACTCCGCCGAGGCAATGAAAAGCTGGAAAAAGGTTCGCGCCCTGCTGCAGGACCAGCCCCCGTCCGAATATGTCGATCGGTTGCGAGCGATGTCGAGCGGCCAGATCCTCAACTTCGGCTGGCGTGAGGGGATGTCCGCCGAAGAGGTCAAGCCCTACGCCGAAGAGGCTATCAAATACGCACGCGCGGCGGACCCGGTGCACGAGCCGATCCTGCTCGGCGCCTACGGCAGGATCCTGGCCGCGACCGCGGCCGCCGACGATTATGTCAATCTCGTGCAGGACGCCTTGAAGCTCACTTCCGGCACCGGGGACGTCGGACGGTTTGCGACGGTCAATGCGATGCTGAGCCAGGCGTTCTTCCTGTCGGGTCGTCTTGCCGAGGCGCTCGACGCCGGGCAGGTGGCGGTTGCCGCGATTGCCGAGCAGGGCGGTTTTCACAACAACGTCACACTCGGCCTCAACCCGAACCAGATTCTCGGCTTCGACGTCGAGCACTGGATCAGGTGTCTCGGCACCAGAATTCTGGTGCGGCTCGGCCGGTTCGACGAAGCCGAACGGCGGATCGCCGAGGTGCTGCGGGCCGAGCCGGAGCGCTTCGCCGCCGTCGTGCAGTTCATTCCGCATTTTGCGATGGTGGAGATGGGCTGGAGCCGCGGCCGGCCGGAACTGGCCAAGCCGCATGCGGCGAGGATCGCCGAACTGGCCGAGCAGTCCGGCACGCCCTATCTGCGGGTCGCGGCGCTCGCCAGCGCCGGCCTCGCCAGCGGCGCCGCGGGCGATTTCAAGGTTGCCGCCGCCCAGCTTCAGGAAGCGATCGACTTTGCGCGCTCTGCGCGAGCCGGCCTCGAATTCGAGGCGCGCATGCTGGCGGATCTGGCCGAGGCGCTCTATCGCGCCGCCGACCACCATGCGGCCCTGCAAGCGGTGGACGAGGCGCTAATGGTCGCGCGGCGAAGGACCGATCGCGTCGCCGAGTTGCACGCGACCGTGCTGCGCGGCCTGATCATTTGCGCCTTGGGCAGCACGTCACATGAGGAGCTTGACGAGATTGTCGGCGGCGCTCAGAATCTGCTCGATGTCTCGGGGGCAGTCTATTTCACACCACAACTCGATCAGCTTCGATTGCATCTTGAGCGACGCTAGACGCGACGATTTTTCATTTCTGGAAACAAGGTACTGAGGGGGTTTTAATGGGACGGATGATTCAAGACGATACGACGCGCGATGTCCTTGATCTGCTGAACAAGCGGTTTGGTCCCAGCGGGATCATGGAGATGGTGGAGCTGCAAAAGGAGTTCGACATCTTCTCTCCCAATCATCCCCTCGAACAGTCGTTCCGGCTGATCGGGATCGAGCCGGCCGACCGGGTCGAGCGGAAGCGCTGGTATACTTTCCTCGGCACGCTGAAGGACTATCCTTCCGATCAGCCCAATGTGAGTGGATACAAGCGGGTGGTCCAGGCGTTCCGACAGGCGCTCACGCAGGGTCCGTATCTGCCGGTGCTGGTTAGCGTTCACGCCATGAAGGAAAATCCGAAGGTGACGTTTGCAGCCGATGGCCATACGCCGCTGATCTACTCGACCCAGTCGTATCGGGTTCTGTCGATCCCGACCAAGCCAAGCCAGGTCGCCCGCAAGGAGCTTGCTGCGATGGCGAAGCAGCGGCGGGCCAAAGCCAAGAAATGAGCAAGACGTGAGCATCGCAGCGGAGACCGCAGGTGTCGGCGCCGAAGGCGACCGGGCGCGGTTCTCCGACCTCTATGCCGATGTCGAATCCTACTACAGCGCGCGGGTCGCCAAATACGGCGCCACCCCGCGCGGAGTGGACTGGTCCTGCCAGGCCACCCAGGACCTGCGCTTCGTCCAGTTGCTGAAGCTCTGCGACTTCTCCGCACCGTTCAGCCTGAACGACATCGGCTGCGGATACGGCGCGCTGTGCGCCTATGTCGCAAGGCGCCATCCGCAAGCGGAGATCGACTATCTCGGGATCGACCTGTCGCTCGCCATGGTCAGCCGCGCGCGCCGCCGTTTCTCGGCGCCGGGGCGCCGCTTCAAGGTCGGCAAGGGCGGCCTGCGTCGCGCGACCTATTCGGTCGCGAGCGGCGTCATGAATGTCGATGTCGGCGGCTGCCGCCGATCCTGGGAGGCATTTGTCGCCGGGATGCTGGCCGACCTGCGCCGCGCCAGCCTGCGCGGCTTCAGCGTCAACTTCGTTACCGGCGGGACGGAAGGCACGGCGGCCGCCGATGCGTCGCCGGTGCAGCTCTATTGCACCAGCCCCGAGGCGTGGATCGATTATTGCGAACGCGAGCTTGGCTGCACCGTCGAGACCGTCGACGGCTACGGACTGAACGAAGTCACCCTGCTGGCGCGATGTAGGGATTGCTGATCGGGCTGCGGACTATCGCTTGTCCAGAATCCGCAACTCGGCCGTGGCGCTGGCGACCGTCACATCGCTGGCGTCGATCAGATCGGCTTCGACGATCATGTCGCGGTCGGTCTGCGAGATGACCTTCGCCTTGGCCGTGATCGGGCCGACGCGCGCCGGTTTGAGAAACCGCGTGGTGAGGGTCCTCGTCACGACGGTCCGCGTTGCGGGCAGCGCTGCGAGGGCGCCGAGACCGGTGGCTGAATCCAGCATCGCGGCAAGGAAACCGCCCTGGATCGTTCCATGGCGGTTGGTGAACAAGGGTTGCGCCTCGAAACGGACTGTGGCGATTTCACCGTCGAAGCCAAGCCACTCGCGCCCAAGAAGTTGCGCGCCGGGCGGCACGTCTGCGCTTGCTTCACTCAAGCCGGTCACCGCAATTGTTGTCGGTCCAAAAGTATCAGCCCGTCTGGCTCATGCAATAAACTCGGTGTCGTCCCTGCCTAGTGCGCAATTGCGCACGGGAGCAGGGACGACGACCTCAATGAACCGCGCGACTTGCCGTCACCCCTCCGCGACCGCATCGCCCCAGGGCTGGAACGGCTCGGTGACGCCGCTGTTGGTGGCGCCGTCGCGCAGCACGACGCTCGGGCAGGCGAACTTCATCGGCAGGGTCTGGATGCGGGCTTCCTCGAAGTCGAAGCGGCCGCGCAGCGCCTCGCGCACGCTCGCGGGCAGGCGCTTGTCGCCGATCACCACGGCGCCTTCGCTGGCGTCGATCCGGGGCTGGTGGATCGCGGCGTCGAGATCCATGCCGAAATCCATCACGAAGGAGAGCAGTTGCGACACGGCCGGCAGGATGCGGCGGCCGCCCGATGCGCCGGCGGCAAGCGTGCGGCCGTCGGCGGCCTGCGCCACGACCGGCGTGTAGTTGGTCAGGCAGCGCTTGCCGGGCGCGAGCGAGTTCGGATTGCCTTGCGTCGGATCGAACCACATGATGCCGTTGTTCATGGTCAGCCCGGTGTTCGGCGTCACGAATTTGGAGCCGAAGGTCGACAGCAGCGTCTGCGTCACCGCGGCCATGTTGCCGTCGCGGTCGACCGCGGAGAAATGCGTGGTGCAGCTTGGCGCGATTGCTTCGGCGCCGAGCGCGCGCCGGCCATCGACGTCGCCCATGTCCTTCAGGCGCTCGCGATAGGCGGCTTGCAGCGCCTCGGCATAGGCTGCGTAGGCCGCCGCATCCGGACCGCCCTGCGCGGGCGCCAGCGCCTTTTGCAAAAGGCCGAGCGTGCGCGCCATGGTCGGACCCGCGGTCAGCTCCGGCGTCGCATAGACCGTGCCGCCGCGATACGGAATTTTCAACGGCTCGCGCAGATGGGCGCGGAAGGCGGCGAGGTCGCGCACCGACAGCGCGCCGCCGGCGGCCTGGATGTCGTCGGCGATGCTGCGCGCCAGATCGCCCTCGTAGAAATCGCGCGGGCCGGCCGCGGCGAGCTGCGCCATCGTGGCCTTCAGCCTGTCCTGCGGCATGCGGACCACCGACCTGATGCCCCATTGCGCATTCGGCGGCAGGCCATCTTGCAGATACGCCGCCGCGCTGGCGGGATAGCGCCGCAGATCGGCCGCGGAGCTTGCGATCATCGCGGTGGTCCACCAATCGACCAAAAGGCCGTCGCCGGCGAGCTTGACGCTCGGCGCCAGCAGATCCTTCCACGCCATTTTGGCGTGGCGGCGATGCGCTTCCTCCATGCCGGCAACGACGCCGGGCACAGCGATCGAGCCGGGGCCGTGCAGGTTGCGGTCGTCCTTGACCCGCGCCCAGGGGAACAGGTCGGAGGCCGCACCGCCAGTCAGCGGATAATCCTCGATGCGCAGGCCGTCGGGTGCGCGCATGCCGTAGTCGATCACCTCGACGCGGTTCTCCTTGGCGCGATAGAGCACCATCGCGCCGCCGCCGCCGGCGCCGCTCATCCAGGGCTCCACGACGCCAAGCGCGAAGGTGGTTGCGATCACGGCGTCGACGCAATCGCCGCCATCAGCCAATACCTCCGCGCCGACCTCGGCCGCCCGGCGCGACTGTGCGGCGACGATGCCACCCTTGGCGCTGACGGCCGGCTTGCGGATCACTTGCGAGTTGGAGAACTGGTCGGACATGGCGTTGCTTTCGCTGTTCTTGTTGCGGGTGGGACACGTTGGCGTAGCATGCCAAGCATGGCACTGTCAGTGCAACAACAAGAACCAATTTCAGGGAGCGGAAAATGACTGGTGTGAAGCGTGAACGGGACGGCAAGGTCGGCATCCTGACGCTCAACGATCCCGCGAGCCTGAACGCCATGACGCCGGAACTGCTCGGCGATCTCGCGCGCGCCGTCGGCGAGATGAGCCTCGATCCGGACATCCGCGCGCTGGTCCTGACCGGGGAGGGACGCGGCTTCTGCTCCGGGCAGAACCTCAAGGCGTTCCAGTCGCTCGGCGACAATATCTACACCGGCGTGATGAGGCATTATTGGCCGGCGATGCAGGCCTTGCGCGAATGCCGCGTGCCGGTGGTGGTCGCGGTCAACGGCGTCGCGGCCGGCGGCGGCTTCAGCCTCGCGATGTCCGGCGACATCATCCTGGCGGCGCGCTCGGCGAGCTTCATCCAGGTGTTCAGCCGGATCGGCCTGGTGCCCGATCTCGGCTCGACCTGGCTGTTGCCGCGCCTGATCGGCCGCCAACGCGCGCTCGACCTGATGCTGCTGAACGAGCCGCTGCCGGCCGAGCGGGCCAAGGAGTGGGGATTGGTGCGCGACGTGGTCGACGATGCCAAACTGCTCGACGAGGCGAAGGCGCTCGCCGGTCGTCTCGCGGACGGACCGACGCGCGCGCTGGTCGCGACGCGACAGCTGCTCGAGGAGAGCGAGCACGCCAGCTACGCCGATCAGTTTCGCCGCGAGATCGAGCTCCAGCAGGTGATCCGCGAGAGCGCCGACGCGAAGGAAGGCCGCCAGGCCTTCGTCGAGAAACGCAAGGCTCAGTTCACGGGACGCTAGTCTTACTGAGTCAGAAAGCCGCGATCTGGAGGGTTGAGAATCGCATATTAAGGGAGATTCAACGTGGTCGAGGAGGCCGAGATGGATCGCCGAGGGAGAGGAACCAG
>NZ_JBUYWT010000036.1:0-86179 GCF_055264925.1 Bradyrhizobium sp. KZN70725 | reverse complement strand
GCGACGCCGCTTGAGCGTCGCGCTCCTCGGCCGCATGCAAAGGTGTCCTTGCTGCATCCGGCTCATCAAAGGGCGCGACCCGCCGATCCACTTATGACACAGTAAGATTAGGAGGCCGTCGAAGCGCTAACGCGGCCGTAACTTCTCAAATGACTGCCTAGGCGAAATCTGCAGCAGCGCTTCGCGCCGCTGATGGCGATCGGGCACTCATCCGGCTTTCTAGGTACACTGCCGTTGACGTATAGACGACCGCTAGCGTGCTGAGCACGAGCAAGTCTGCGCGAACCTCGTAGAGCGACGCCCCGAGTTGGCTGATTCGTACAAACCCATCGATAGCGGATGTGCTGGGGAGCAACCGGGCCACCACGTTTACAACGGGCGGAATAGCTTCAGATGGCCAGGAAAAGCCCGATAGAAACATAAACGGCATTCCGACCGCGGCCATAGCCAATTGGACGGTAAGGGGTTTGCGGAACAGTGCTGCGATTACCAAACCTAACGCGCCCACAGACAAGACAAACGGGATGCCGAGCAGCAGTATTAGTGGCACAGATCCTAACCTCGGCAGGCCGTAAAGATATGGCAAGACGATCAGGTAAGCTGGCAGCAGAATCACCTCAAGAGCAGAGTACGCGAGTAGTTTACCTCCCACCGTCGAGACCGCGCTTGCGCCCTTGACCGCACCCGGAAGTGTACCCAACAGCCCGACACCGATCAGCAGTGTCTGTTGAAGAAGCAAAACGAACGCTGCTGGTAGAATGTATGTCGCGTAACCTCCCTGCGGATTGAACAGCGGCTGGGCAGTCAGCGGCATCGGATCGGCCGCGGCCGAAGCCAGGACGGGATCGATGCCGATATTTACAAGCCGCGCCGTCTCGATTTCCGCGCCCATGGTCTTGGCAACGGCGGATACACCGATCGTCATCCGTTGATTGAGCAGAAAATAGCTGGCGTCTGAATAAAGTGCGACCGGCGAAGGACGCCCGTGTAGCAGATCACGCTCGAAGTGCTGCGGGATCACCAGAACACCGAAAGTGTGCCTTAGGTACACCTCGCGTTCTGCGCTCACCAGGTCGGGCAATACGTTTGCTACCTCGATATCCGGGGTGGCATCGATCAACTGCGCGAAGAGCCGGCTCGTTGCCGTTCCGTCCTTGTCGACCACCGCAATGGGCACGTTGCGCAAGGCTTCGTTGAGGTAGGGTTGGGGGTAGAACAGCGCGTAAAGGATCATGCTCAATATGAGCACCGAAAATGCAGCCTTCTGAGAGGTCACCCGACGAAGCTCGGATAGGAAGACGGAGATCATCGCGCTTCTCCCGTCGCATTGACAAGCATGCGCCGTCTTTGCCTTTCTGAACCTCTTCCGATCATTTCAAGCTTCAGGGCGACCAAGCTGGCCAGAACCGCCGTGAAGCAGAACAAGGCTCCGATCGGCTGCCAAGAGAGATCGACCGGTGTGCCGCGTATCGTCTGATCGATACGCGCCATAAGATACCAGGTCCCAGGTAACGCAGCGCCCCAATAGTGCGCGAACAGGTTCATCCCCAGACGAGGAAAGCCGATGCCCATGAATCCGAAGGCGGGTGCAGTCAGCAGCGTGGCGATGCTGATTGCGCTGGCAGTCGGCTTCAGTACCAGAGCCAGTAGAATCCCCAAGAATTGGCACGATAGGATGAACAGCAGTGCGGACAGAACCAGAAGCCCAGGATGCCCCCGCAAAGGTAGACCGAAATATTGAAACAGGATCGTGTCAGGCCCCCCTAGGACGATCATGAACAAGAGCGTGTAAGGCAAGATCTTGCCGAACAAAGCCGGCCACAGGCCTCTTCCGATCGTCCGCAGTGTGCGCAGCCGATACGGGGTCTCAATATCGAGACCAATGGAGTAGGCCGAAGTAGTCACAATCACGATCTGCAAGATCGCGGGCAGCAATGCGGCGAGCAGAAAGTGAACATAATTGAGCGTCGGGTTGAACAGCGAATGCGTCTGAACCGGAATCGGCGCCAAATCGGCCTGCGCATATTCAAATGGCTCACCCTTCGCCGTCCTCAATGACAACCTGATGCTTGCCGACGCGGCCGGAAGCGCGGCATTGACACCGCGGAGGGTAAGATTACCCGTCGTCATGGTTTGGGTATTGTAGAAGAACACCACCTCGGGTCGACGGCCTGCGAACACGTCTCGTTCAAGATTCTTCGGCAACATCAGGAGACCATGGACGTCCCCAGAGAGAATACGTTGCCTTCCTTCGGAAAGATCGGAGACTCTAACGCTGACGGCCGTGTCGCCCGTAGCATCGACCAGCCGAATAATAGATCGGGAGAGATTTGAGGTATCGAGATCAAGTACCGCGATTGGCAATCGCGTAGCCAATCCAGCACTGAAGATCGACACCATTAGCGCGGCTAACATCAGCGGCACAATCGTCGTCAAGGCCAATAGAAAGCGACGACGGCGAAGCCAATTGATCTCGCGAACAAAAACCAACCAGAAGCCGAACCGTAGACCAACGCGCGCGACCATTTAGCGCGCCCCGGCGGCCCAAGCCGCGATAACGCTCATCCCTGGCCGCAGTCCGACTAAATCCTCTGTCGGAACGACCCTCACCTCGAAGGTACGCAGATCGAAGTCACCCGTTGCGCGCGTTGCTCGCCAGGTTGCGTATTGCCCCTGCACATTGATCATGGTGACGCGAACCGTCGCGTGCCGCGATCCGAGAGCCGGGATCACCGTATCGAAGGTGTCACCGATCTTGAGACCCTTCAGCAAATCCTCCCGAACGTTGAACGTGAACCAGATATTGCCCATGTCGATCATGGAGAAGAGAGGCGCGCCGGCGCTGAAGTTTTCGCCTAAGGCGGCGACTCTGGTAGTGACCTGCCCAGGACCCGGCGCCCGGATCGTGAGTTCACCGACGTCGACTTCGCGCTGATTTAGAGACGCCTCCGATTGCTTGACTTGGGCGGCCGCCAATGCCCGCTCTTCCTTGCTTGCTCCTGTGACCGCAAGTTGGAATGCCGCCTCCGCAGCTTCCTTCTTCCGGACTGCGGCTTCGAGATTTCGGGTCGCCTCATCGACACGCGATTGAGGCGTGCTACCGGTCTTCACCAGCTCAGCTTGCCGATTATAAGTCTCTTGGTTCAGAGTGATGTCGGCCTGCGCGGCAGCAACGTCCGCCTTCCTCGCTGCGATGTTCTCCGGTCGGGTACTATTAATCCTATCAAGGTCGGCGCGCGCCACCGCGAGTGTCGCCCTCGCAGCAAGAAGTGCCGCCCCCAATTGCGGACTTTCCAACTCTGCTATGACTTCCCCAGTCGTGACATTGTCACCGACATTGGCATTAAGCTTCACTATTCGACCCGATACTCTGGGACTGATATCGACGCGGTCTGCTGTTACCTCTCCCTGAATCACCAACGGGGGCGGACGCGTGGCAACCCACATCGCTGCGCCTAGAGCCGCAAACACCGCAATCAGAATGACCAGGCGGGCGTATTTCTTCATTTGTAAGCTCGCGATATGGGACCGTATGAGACCGTTCAGTGAAGCTTGACGGCAGAAAATGCCGCACGCCTCAATCGATCCGAAAAGAACAATGCCGTGGCGCGTCCCGCCCCGTGCAGGGTCACTCGATGTGCATGATGGAGCATTGCGTAGAGCAATTTGGCAAAGGCACCGTGCGCAGGAAGAACGCGATTTTGCCGGATTGGCGCTTCAAACTCCGCCGCAGCCTCTCTCGCGCCGAGCGACACTAGCGTCCCTCTCGGCCGATACACGAATGGCGGGCTGGCAGCTCCCTGGATCCGATGTTTAAGCGCACGGGCGAGGTATTCGGCCTGTTGGTGAGCGACCTGTGCCGTAGGTGGTAGGACACCCTTACCGTCAGCACTCGGTGCGGCGGCACAATCGCCAATCGCATAGACATCGGGTACGCCGGCACACGCCAGGCAATCGTCGACATCGACGCGATTGCCCTTCGTCGTCGGTAGACCAATGCTCGTCATGACGGGATGCCCAACGATGCCCGATGACCACACCATAATGTCGCATGGGAGCTTGTCGCCGCTCGCCAACAGCAGGCCGTCCTTGGACACTTGGCTCACCTGCTGTCCGAGCAAGACCTTGATACCGCGCTGTTGCAACGCCTTCTGCGCACTCGCGGAAGTGCGAGGATCAACGGCCGGAAGGACTCGCGTAGATCGATCGATTAGCGTTATGTCCAACTTTCCCGCTGCCCCCAGACCTCCGTATAGTTCCATGGTGTGGCCGGCATGGTGAAACTCGGCCGCGAGTTCGACGCCCGTCGCGCCCGCGCCGACAATTCCAATCCGCACGCGCGCAAGTTTTCCTGCACTGGCCTTGACGGCCGCCTCGAGAAAGCAGCGTTGGAGGCGCAGAGCCTGCTCGGTGCTGTCGAGCATGTGACAGTGCTCTCTGACGCCCGAGATACCGAAGTCGTTCACCCGACTGCCGAGGGCGAAGACTAACGTATCGTACGGAACGATACGCCGTTCTAGTAATTCATCCTCGCTCAGCGCGCTCGTGACGCTATCGACGACGATCGATCGTTCGTTCCTCGACCAGCCGACCAACTCGCCCAGACAGAACTCGAAGCCATGCCGATGTCCCAGCGTGAGGTAGCTGGTTTCGTCATCGGCCGCGCCAGCGAGGCCCGCACCAACCTCGTGCAATCGTGGTTTCCAGAGATGCGAGGCGTTGCGATCGACCAGCGTGACCTCGGCCATGCGGCCGCCGAGCGTCCGGCCTAGGCGACACGCCAGCTCCAAACCGCCTGCCCCACCTCCGACAATTAGTATCCGATGCAGCCCGGAATGATTTGGTCGCGTCACGATCGAACCCGCCTATGTCGCGCTCCCTGCAGGGGCGTTTTGTCGGCGAGATCTTAGTCGTCTGAAACCCCTGGCGGTCGTAAGCCGGGGTGATGCTCTCTGCGCTAACCGTTAGCGCCGCGTGCTCGTCCAGCTAACGCCAGCTTTCTTCCTCTCCGGGCGATACCATGGCTGAAGTCGTCGGTATCCAGGGGAGGACTTCCGATGACAGCGTCGTTTAAAGCCGTTCTGCCACCGCAGGGCCGCGACCTGAGGCTCGACCTTTTTCGGGGCATCGCGAACTGGGCGATCTTTCTAGATCACATCCCCAACAACGTCCTAAATTGGGTTACTACGCGCAACTACGGCTTCAGCGACGCTGCCGACCTCTTCATCTTCATTTCCGGCTATACGGTCGCATTCGTATTCGCAAAGAGTATGATTGATCGCGGGTTTGTCGTTGGCTCCACGCGTTTATTGCGGCGAGCTTGGCAGATCTACGTCGCGCACGTAATGCTGTTCGTCATCTATCTGACGGAGATCGGATACCTCGCTCCAAAATATGGCGGCGAGGCGTTTCTCGACCAGTTCAACGTCCACATCTTCCTCCAACAGCCTGCACAGACGCTGTTCTATGGATTGATGTTGGCGTTCAAGCCAGTGAACATGGACGTACTGCCGCTCTACATTGTTCTGATTGGGCTCTTTCCACCCGTCCTTTGGGCGATGTTGCGCGCTCCCAATCTAACTATGCTTGGCTCCGTCGCACTATATCTCGTGTCCCGCCATTTCGGCTGGAATTTGCCTGCCTATCCGCACGGCAGGTGGTACTTCAACCCGTTTGCCTGGCAGGTGCTGTTCGTATTTGGCGCTTGGTTTGCACTCGGTGGATCTGGAACGTCCATGACGTTCATCCGGTCGCGAACAGCTTTGACACTCGGGGTCGCATACTTGCTATTCGCAGCGATTATCACGTTCAGCGAGACTTTTTCCGTCGTCAGGAGTTTCGTTCCGGATATTGTCTACGACCAGTTCGTTCCGAACGACAAAACGAATCTGGCGCCATACCGTCTCGTCCACTTCATCGTGTTTGCTTTCCTCGTAGTGAGGCTTCTGCCTCGCGACTGGCCTGGTTTGGAATGGAAGGGATTCCGTCCAGCGATCAAGTGTGGTCAACAATCTCTCGAAGTGTTCTGTGCCGGCATCTTTCTTTCGTTCGCCGCTCACTTCGTCCTGGCGGAGGTCTCGGGTACTATTCCGATGCAAATTTTCGTCAGCATCGTGGGCATCGCGGCAATGACCGCCGTCGCATACTATCGTTCCTGGTCAAAGCAGCAGGACAAGCCGGTTAAGAAGCCCACCGCAGAACCTGCCCCCCGGGTGGCCAACTCGGTTCTAGTCCACGGCGGCGGTGGAACTAGCTATGTCGGGAGATCGCTCGATTAAATGATGGGTTCAGAGCAGCGCCATGAATACGAGAGCGGGCGTCAGTTCCAAAGCGCAAGTAGATCTTGAGCACGCCGACGGTGCGGCCCTTGCAGTCCCGTCGGGGCGGTCGCGATAGCTTTGCGTAAATTATCGGACGCTTCGTCGATCCGCCCTCGTCCGTGAAGAAATTCGGCTAGATCCGTTGCGGCCCGCAATACCCAGACCGCGACTCCTTGATCGGCTGCTACGCTCTCTGCTTCGCGTAGCAGTCCCTCTGCTTCCGCGAACGCTCCGATAAGCATCTTGAGACGCGCCTTTCTGCGGAGAAAGTCGGAACGACCGAAGCCCATCAGATACTGTTGGTCGCTTTCGAAGCTCTCCATCGCGCGAAGGCCTTCCCTGACCTGCCCGATAGCGGCGCGCACCGACCCGAGAACGGCAACGAAGAGCGGATCGAAAGGACCGTATCGCGCCTTCTTCAATCTATCGAGTCCAGCCTCAAGAAACTTCGCTGCTGAGGCGTGCTTCTGCTGCAGCGAATGCGCGCAACCTTTGTAACAAAGCGCCATCCCCAGATGACTTGATAGGGAGTGCTGCTCCGCGGTCGAATAGAGTTCTTCCGTCTCACAGCTGATCGTCCTGATCGACGCGGCAGATATGAGCCTTGCGGCGATCGACCACTGCAACGCTTCGCACAGCGGCAGCGCCTTTTGAGTCGAACGCGCTTCGCTGACGCCGGTCTCTACGTCCCTTAGCCCCTCCTCCACGTGGCCTTGCATGCATTTGGTGAGGCCCAGAAGGCCGAATGCGTCGGAACGGCGGTCGAAGCCCGTTGTGGACATGAAGTAGGCGCGGAATTCGGCAGTTTCGTCGCGGATGAATTGCTCGAAATGAGCTCTCGCCGCACCTAGACGTCCCATATGATGCAGCGTCGTACCGCGCATCCAACCGATCGAAGCTTTGAGATTGGCGCTGTTCGAGCTCAGCGCGATCTCTTCAAACATCCGCGACTGTTCGTCGGCTGCCGGATAGTCGGGAAGTCGGATATTGAACGTCCATGTCGCCACCAGGAGCCTGACCCGGGCGCGACCATCCTTGCTTGCTTCCGCCGCGTCGCCCTTACGCATCCAATCGCGATAGCTCGCGTCCGCGGTTCCACTCGTAAAGATCTCTGTGGACGTGATCGCTCCATGTATCGCTTGCCCCTCAGACGATTCCCGAAGACCTTGCGTCAATTTCGAGAACGCGACTTGCATTCTGGCGCCGCACTCGGTCAGGAGAGACAAGCCAAACCACACTGGCAATGATTCGGCCGCTATGGACGCGGCCAGAGCCAGATCTCCGCTCTCCGACAGTGACCAGTTCAGCGCTGACCTGATATTGTCGAGTTCCGGTAGGAACGCAGTAGCGTTGAGATGGGGTGAAGGCCCCTCTTTACCCTTCAACATCTTCGAAATGTGGACAGCATGTCGCTGACCCACTTCTTGTTGCTCGAACGATTCTGTCAGGAGCGACAGGGCAAACGCGCGCGTCGTTTCCAGCAGGCGAAACCGCGGTTGGCTATCACGAAGATCCGGTGCGATCAGTGACTTGAGGACAAGAGTTGCAACCGTTGCCGCCAGGTCGATCTGTTGGTCCGGGTCCGGCACCACGGCAGCCGCGGATTCGATGGTAAATCCGCCCGAAAACACCGAAAGCCGCCGCAGAACAAGCTTTTCCGTCTCGTCCAGCAGTTGATAGCTCCAATCGAGAGCAGCAGCCAAGGTACGATGCCTAGACAACGTCGCTCTTCTTTCCGTACGGAGCAACCTCAACCGATCGTCAAGACGAGAGGCTAGGCCAACGACACCAAATGATGGAATGAGCGCTGATGCGAACTCGATCGCAAGCGGCACTCCTCCAAGCTTGCGGCAAATCAAGGACGCTGCCAATGCCTCCTCGTCGCGCAAGACAAAGTCAACGTTGAGCGCACAAACACGTTCCGAAAGAAGCTGGATCGATGGGTAAGCGAGAGCTTCTTCCGCTCCGATAGGCATAGACTCCGGCGGAACGTCGAGAGGTTCCAGTCTCTGAATTTGTTCACCCGGAACTGTCAGCGGCTCGCGGCTGGTCGCAAGTATTCCGACTGACCTCGTGGATTGCAGGATCGCATGGGCCAGAGCCGCTACATGCTCGAGCAAATGCTCGCAATTGTCGAAGACTAGAAGCAACTCTCTGTTGGCGATCGCGCTTGTTATAGAAGGTATTGGCCTTGTCGATCGTACTTCGAGCCCAAGAACCGTAGCAAGCGCCGTGGGAACAAGCTCCGGATCGGAGAACGTCGCAAAGTCGACGAGCCAGACGCCGCCTTTCCATTTCGGCAGTTGTGCCTCAGCAGCATTCAAAGCCAGGGCGGTCTTTCCGACGCCGCCGGAGCCCACAATGGTCAGGAGTCTGTGAGGCCTCAGTCGCTGGCCAATATCCGCCAGATTAGCGTCGCGTCCGATCAGATGGGTGAGCAGAAGCGGAAGATTGCCGATCGGCTTCGCCGCGGAGAATCCTTCGGTGCGGGCGACCACGTCCACCCTGGAGGCGAAGCGATAGCCGCGGCCCGGTACCGTGATGATGTATTGACCGCTATTGTCGACGTTCCCCAAAGCCCGGCGAAGGGCAGCCATGTGAACCGATAGATTGGCTTCGACTACAACTGTGTCCGGCCAGACGGCGTCCATGATCTCCTGTTTCGTCAGCACCCGACCAGGGTTACTAACCAGCAAGTTCAACACGTCGAATGCTCGGCTTCCGAGACGAACCGGACGGTCACCCTCAAGCAGCATGCCTTGATCGGCAAGAAGCCGAAACCGACCGAACCGCAACTCTCCCAGTGGCTCAGGCGCCATCCGTTATGCCCGCATGAACTTTATCACACCCATCGTTACTGCCAGGCAGCGAGAAGCTTCTCTGCGCGCTCGCGATGGCGTCCCTGAAGTGTCGTTGGAATTGCCTCAACGGCTCCACGTAGGCCCGAGATGGCTTCAGTGCGGCGACCTGCCTCATGACACAATGCATACAGATCGGTAACCACCCTAACGTGGTTGAGTACCGCTCCCTGGTCCTTGGCGATATCGACGGCCCTTCTGAGTACATCCTCGGCATCAGATTCGCGCCCGACTAGCATTAACAATTGAGCTTTTCGGCGAAGATACTCGGCATATCCAAATCCGATCGGACTATCGCCTTTCAATTCGAATTGCTCGATTAGTCGCAGGCCGTCTCGGACTTGGCCCGCGGCCGCGAAGACACTAGCTAGTACGCCGACGAAGATTGGCTTGAACACGCCATATCTGGCGCGATCAAGGTTCTCGAGCCCGTGTTGAAATTGCTGTGCTGCGATCGCATATCGTCCCTGAAGGGCGAGTTGACAGCCGGCGAAGCATTGCGCCATGCCCAGATGGCTGGTGAGCGAATGATGTTCGGCTGTAGTCGTCATCTCATCGATATCGACACTCATGTTCGTCACGTCCGCTGCCGAAATGAACCGGCAAGCGATCGACCACTGTAAGGCTTGGCAGAGAGCCAGAGCTTTCTTTGTCTCGCGTGCCACCACAATTCCACTCTCCGCGTCGGCCATTCCGTCCGAGAGGTCACCTCGCTCACATTTCGTCAGGCCGATCAGTCCAAGCGTGTCCGACCGTCGATCGAAACCCGTTGCCGCCATCCACCAGGTACGAAACTCCGGGGTTTCTTCCCGAAGAAACGCGAGGAATGGCGCCATAGTCTCATCTAACCTGCCCATGTGATGCAAGGTCGTCCCGCGCATCCATTGCGTGGTCGCACGTAAGCTTTCAGGAGCGACCAGCGCGTAATAGGGATCATCTGCAGGCGGAAGCTCATGGGCAAGGCTTTCCGAGGATAGCGCCATGGCCTCGAAGGCGAGCGACTGTTCATCCGCTGCCAAATAATCAGGCACACGAACATTATACGTCCATCTTGCGATCAGCAGCCGTACGCGTCCGCGAATGTCATTCCGCGCCTCCGCGGCGGCCGCCTTTTTCGTCCATTCGTCGTAACTATCCGCTGGCGTCCCTCGCGAAAAGATATCCGTAGCGATGGTGGCAATATGAACCGACTGCCCCTCCGGGGTATCCCGGAGTTCCGCCGGGAGCATCTCGAAGAGAGCCCTCATTTTCGAGCCGCATTCAGCGAAGAGGGACAGGCCAAACCATATCGGCAGAGAGCCCGCCGCGATCGAGACGGCAAGATGGTGATTGCCGCGATCCGACATGGCCCACTGCAATGCTGCACGTATGTTGTCGAGATCGGGAGTAAACGAAGTGTAATCTGTGCGCGCCGACGGCAGTCCCTGCTTTCCGTGCAAAAGCCGCGCAAAGTACTCAGCGTGCCTGCGCTCGACATCTAAACGCTCAAACTCTTCTTCCATCCGCTCTAGCGCAAACGCTCGCGTCGTCTCCAGGAGACGAAAGCGGGAGTGATTATCGCGAAGATCGGCCGCAATCAGCGACTTTAAGACAAGACTCGTTAGAATGCCCGGCACGTCCAGCTGGCGGTCGGGATCCGACAGGACGGCATCGGCCGCATCGGTGGTAAATCCACCGGAGAAGATACCCAATCGGCGCAGAACGAGCTGTTCGGCAGGAGTTAGAAGTCGATAGCTCCAATCCAGTGCAGCCATCAATGTCCTGTGCCTAGGCGCGGCCGCTCGCCGTTCTCCGCGGAGTAGTCTCATACGATCGTCCAAGCGCGAAGCCAGCTCGCTGATGCCGAAGGATGGAATGAGTGCGGACGCGAACTCGATCGCGAGCGGCACGCCGGCGAGCTTTCTACAAATGAGCGACGCAGCTAGCGCATCCTCATCCCGAATCTCAAATTCCGGGATGACAGCGAGCGCTCGTTCGCGAAGTAGCGCTACGGATGAATAGGCGAGTGCCTCAACAGCGCCCACCGGACTGACATCAGAAGGGACTTCAAGCGGCTCAAGTCTATGAACCAGCTCTCCAGGTATCATCAGTGGTTCGCGGCTGGTCGCGATAATCCCCACCGTACTCACGCTTTGAAGAATTGCATAAGCCAGCGCTGCAATAGGTTCGATCAAATGCTCGCAGTTATCGAAGACAAGAAGCATCTCCTTGTCATGGAGAGCGGTGACGAGGGCCGGAGTCGGGTTTTGCGACCTTATTTCCAACCCGAGGACCGTCGCAAGCGCCGCGCAAACCAGGTCAGGATCGGAGAAGGGCGAGAAATCGATCAGCCACGCACCATGTCGCCAATGCGGCAGTTGATTTTCAGCGATGTTGAGCGCCAGAGCGGTCTTACCGACACCTCCTGACCCAACGATGGTAAGCAATCTGTGGGGCGCCACACGTTTCGAAATTTCGGCGAACACCTGATCCCGACCGATCAGGCGCGTTAACATGAATGGTATGTTTCCTGTGGTCTCGGTGACGGGATATTTTTCAGCACTCGTGATGACCTCGACCTTCGAGACGAAGCGATATCCTCGTCCGGAGACCGTCAGAATGTGCGGACCGGCTTGCCCTGTATCGAGCGCACGGCGGAGCCCTGCCATATGTACGGAAAGATTTGCCTCAACGACGGCTGTGCCTGGCCATACGTTGTCCATGAGCTCCTGCTTGGAGAGAACGCGGCCGGCATTTCTCGCAAGCAAGACTAGAATGTCGAATGCCCGGCTACCCAGTCGAACAGGTCGGCCTTCCTTGAGTAGTACGCCCTGGTTCGGGATGAGCCAAAATGGGCCGAACTTGAGGATATCGACTGGCCCAGTGATCGTCGTTTCCCCCTTGCTCAAGAGGTGCGCTCCAAGTTCTCACGGCTGATTCGGAATTTCGACGTGAGATCAGGCGACCGCCGAGCATTGCGAATTGCTGCAGCAAGATACGCTTTGTGCAATACCAACTGGGATTCGACGTGCGATGGCACCCGCCAGTTTCTCCTGTTCCCCGATGCTATCCCAGCTCAAGAACTCTACCCGATCCGACCAAGCAACGAAACCTTGCGGATCGGAGATCTCAATCGTCACTCTGCTCCGGCTTGGTTCGGCGCGGATAGTTCCGTGAAGGACCAGTGCGGCGCCCAGTTCACTGGCGACTTCGGCCACCGAGTAGCTTCTGTTTTTATATTGGAAGACGACGAGCCGGGGAGCCACTCTCAGCCCTGGCAAAGCTCCGCACGCATAGATCACATCGTCAGTAAGGCCGTCGGCGAAGCGGTGGTCTTCGGACTCAGCTGAAAGTGCCCGAAACGGCAAGATTGCGAGATCAACGGACGCTGTCGAGGTGCGCGCTCTGAGCTTGTTCGGCACGCCATCTGCCGACCTGACAGGTGTGTCGCGAAATAGAGGTCTGTAACCGCCCGTCGGCAATTCAATACGGATCGGGCGGCTGGCTCCGTCGGCTCGGTAGTATTCGTCCAGCTTTCGCCGAAGGCGCCGCGCTTCAACCCGGACCGTCGAGTCTATCCGCGGGTCGTATGGTTGTTGCTTCCCATAGAGAGCATCCCCAATGACAAGTTCCTTGAGGGTCTCTCCGCGTCCCGCCAACGACTCCTCAACCACGAACCTCAAGAGTGAGAAGAGGTTACCGCTTCTCGAGAAAATGGAGCTCGCCTCAAGGCAACGCAGTTCTTGGCGAATGATCGCTGCATCTGAGATTGCCAATTGGTTCATGAGGCCTCCGGTCCTTCGTGCCCCGCTGCACGCCAGACACAGAGGCTAAAAAGACTTGGACGGACCTCCAATGAAAACGTTTCAAAAAAATCCAAAAGTCCCGCTTCGGACCTTTTAGTGTTATATTACCTGTACGTAAGCATAAGTGAATCCTCCAGCTAACGTCTTCGCCTTAGACGGATGCTCCTTCTCCCCTGTAAGAGTCGTACACCTCCCGCGTTCCGGTGTTTCGATGGAAGCTTCTCCTTATTTTTCCGCGCTGGTTGGGCTCGCTGGCGTGGCCGTTGGCGGTATTACGTCGTTTGCGACGACTTGGCTGACACAGATTACGATCATGCGGGAGAAGCGCCTGCTGACCGAAACCGCTAAACGGGAAAAGCTATTCAGCGAGTTCGTCACAGAAGCGTCACGGCTATACAGCGACGCGCTCAGCCACGGTAAGGACGAAATTGCGGATCTGGTCAAACTCTATTCCTTGATCGGACGGATGAGGCTTATCTGCTCAGAAAACGTCATCGAGGCAGCGGAAAGGACGATGGACTCCATAGTCGACACGTACCTGCAGCCTAATCGCAATCTCAGAGAACTTCGGCAGATGGCTCGAACAGGCGGGCTCAATCCACTGGTCCAGTTCGACATCGCCGGCCGCAAGGAGTTGCAGCGCTACGGCTACAAAGGGCGGCACGCATGACTCGATCCGCCCAATTTGAGATCTCGATACACCTAAGCGTTTGACGCGCTACGGAGCGTGAATAAAATCAACCCCGGTGGCCGCTGTCGCCGTCTGGGCTATCGACGGATCGACGCTGTCACGGTTCGGATTATTCTGCCCGATCATCTGCGCCAGGCGCGCGGCCATCTGGGGCGCTATATGGCTGGCATGCGTCAGAATCCAGAACTGCCCTGTCTCGATGGCATCGAACGTGATCCGTGCGACATCTGCCGGCTCCATGGCATGTGGCGAGTCGATCGCGGAGACCTTCTTACCGTCGACCTCTCGCGTGCCGGCAATCGCTGTCTTGACCAACGCGGGGCACAGTACAGAGACCCCGACCCCGGAATTGTCTGCCTTTAGCTCCCTGTATAACGTCTCCGAAAGGCCGACGACAGCATGCTTGCTGGCAACGTACGCGGCATTTGCCGGCATGCTCAGAAGTCCGCCAACGGACGCGGTATTGAGGATGTATCCTGACTTCCGCGCGCGCAAGCCGGGCAGAAAAGATCTGATGCCGTTGATGACGCCCCACACGTTGATGTCTATCAACCTTCGCCAATCTGCCTCTGACGTCTCCCACGTCAGTGCAATCTTTGCTACGCCGGCATTGTTGCAAACGAGCCATGGCTGCCCTAGTCGATCGGTCGCCTGAAGTCTGAGCGCCTCGATGTCCGCCATGTTTCGAACATCGGTCTTCAACGCAGTCGCGCTCACCCCGATTGCTTCCACCTGATCCCTGGCTGAAACCAGTGCCTCTTCCCCGACATCCGCAAGAGCGACTTTCATTCCGCGTCGAGCCGCCTCTAGCGCGAGAGCCAATCCGATCCCACCACCCGCACCGGTGATGACCGCTACCTTGCCTTTCAGATCGCTCGTCATGTTCGTCATCGAACTGTCTCCGTCCTAGCTCTACACCTCAAGGCGTCATGCGACGTACTACGGTTTGGGGCGTATTGATGGAGGTGACGGCGCGTTTCCTTACGGTTAGCTCGCCTGCCCTTACTGCGGCCAAAGACAGGCCCTGCTTAGGATCGGCCCTCAACGAAGAGGCCCCAAATGACGCAGCAGAGCCAGTATCGAAAAGCCGCAGAGATCGTCGAAAAGATTCACGCAGTACTCGGTCGGTATCCGGGTTACCGCACGCTCCACGCAGACGGACGTCTGTACCGAGGAAGCTTCAAGGCCTACTCAGTCGCCCGGGAATTCACGCGCGCCGTACATCTACAGGGGGAAGAAGTGCCGGTGACGGTGCGCTTCTCGAAAGGAGGCGGAGATCCGTTCGCGCACTTCAGCTCGACTGTCGGAATGGCAACACGCTTCTATCTACCGGACGGTCGCGTCACCAACCTGGTAATGCTCAGCCAGAAGCTGTTCATCGCGCGATCGATTGACCAATTCATCGCGCTCGTTGAGGCCGCCGCTCCGACCGAGCCGGGTAAGCCTCCGAACATGGACGGCCTGAAGGCAATTCTCCCCCAACATCCGAACAGCGCGGCCGTGCTAAAGATGCGAGCTGAGTCGCCCGCGCCCATCAGCTTCGCGCACACGCAATTCCACGCCGTCCACACGTTCCTTCTTACCAATTCCGACAACGTAACGACTCCGGCCCGCATCCACTGGACGCCCGTGGCCGGCGTAAAAGGCCAGCCGGTCGCCCAGCTAGCACATGAGGACGTGTCAGTCCTATTCACGGAGCTCGACGAGCGGCTCAAGGAACGGCCGATTGCCTTTGAACTCGAACTCGAGCTCGCAGAGCCTGACGACATACTTGATGACGCGACCGTCCTCTGGCCTGATGGACGAAAGCGCGTCTCGATCGGTCACTTGATTGTTTCCGCTCCGACAACCGAAGCGGAGTTCGGCGATGTCGTCATGAACCACGATCCGACGGCGCTCGTGGACGGCCTCGAGACCACTGACGATCCGATCATTCAGATCCGACGCGGTGTCTATGAACTGTCGGCCGCGCTGCGAAGTGGCGGTTGGCGCCACGCTGCAAAGTCCACCTAACCCTCACTGGAGACAAACCAATGGCCAATTTCGTTGAGAACGACCGGACCACCGATAACTTTGAGGTTCGCCATCAACCAGATGGACCCGGGCTTCGCTATGGCAAACGTGGCGAAGCCACTGCCGTCGTAAAGTTCTTACCAGGCGGAGCGAAGTTGCTGCGCGAACGCATCGGTCAATTTCAGGCAGAGTCGCGCTACTGGGAGGGAAGAATCGGCACTGTTCACGAGCTCCGGGTCATCATCATCAACGATGACACGCAGGCTCTGGTGACGGTCACATACGATGGGGACTTCGTACCCTATCTTGGTGATATCGTTCGCGAGGCTGGCCCCTGGTTCGACGGCCTCATGATTGGTGTGTGGGATGGCTACGACCGATCCTCTAAGCCCGAAACCCAGAAGATGATTGCGGACAGCCTCGTGACGGCAGAGATGTTCTACGTCTGTCACCACGACCTCACGGTCAAAGACGTCACAAGATTGAAGAGATTGGGCGGCGCCGTGTCCGAGCTTCTGGACGCGGCGAACTGAGGTTCTCGTGATGGGGGCAGAACTCGAACTGGCCGATATCCAAGGGACCGTCCTGCGAAATAGGCCAATGCCGTACTACGGCTCTTATCTCGTCTTCCGCATCGATGATGCGGACTGTGCTCGACGGGCGTTGACGAGACTTCTTCCCCACATCACATCGGCTGCCGATTGGGAGGCGCCGGCGGATGCGGCCTGGATCAACGTTGTGTACACAGCCGAAGGTCTTCGACGATTGGGCGTGAACGCCGAGATTCTGGCCGGATTCCCGCGCGCCTTTCAACAGGGGATGGCAGCGCGCAAAACATTTTTGGGCGACGTCGGAGATAGCGATCCGGCCAATTGGGATTGGCCTCACGGCGGTAATGGCTTTCACATGGGCCTCTTCCTCATGGGGCAGACGGAAGCCGCTCGCGACGCGAAGCTTGCCATTGGCCACGAGGCAATGCGCGGCCTCCCCACACTCCGGCTTATCTCTCGCTTGGATGTCGGTATCCCTCCAACCTTTCGCGAACATTTCGGCTTCGCTGACGGGATCAGTCGGCCGTTCATCGAGGGCGAAGGCGGCGCTCCTCTACCGGGTCAAGGTCAACCTGCGAAAGCGGGCGAGTTCGTACTTGGATATGAGAACGAGCTCGGCACGATTGCCAGTGCAGGTGGGCCACCTGAGCTTTGGCGCAATGGAACCTTCATCGCAATCCGAAAGATTAGGCAGAACGTTGCGGCGTTCCGCCGCTTCCTACGCGACAACGCAGATAGCTCGACTGGCCAGGAGTTCCTGGCGGCAAAGATGATGGGCCGGTGGCGCAGCGGCTGCCCGCTCGCGCTATCTCCAGACACCGACGATCCCTCGCTCGCGAGCGACGTCATGCGCCGCAACGAATTCAACTATCAAGACGATCCCGACGGAAGAAGAACACCAGTCGGCAGTCACATCCGCCGCGTCAATCCGCGGGCTGCGCTAGATGGCACGATAACCGACACTCGCCAGCACAGAGTTCTTCGCCGCGGATCAGCGTACGGTCCGCTTCTGCCTGAGGACGCGACGGAGGACGATGGCAAAGACCGTGGAATAGTCCTCGCAATGATCAATGCTGACCCAGAACGCCAGTTCGAATTTGTACAGTCGCAGTGGATCAACGACGGCAATTTTATCGGAGAAGGCGCGCGCGGCGATCCTATCGTTGGCCGTCGCGACCACGCGGACGACTACGCGTTTCCAGCGCGCCCAGCTCGTCGGCACCTTAAAGGCTTGCCCGATTTCACGGTAGTCCGCGGAGGTGAACACGTATTCCTCCCTAGCCTGAGTGGCTTGCGCTGGCTGACACGCCTGAATGGAGGCATTCAATGACGCCAAATCGCTCTTCGTATCGCTTGCGCAGTGCCTCTATCATGATCCTGATCACCTTCGCGTTCGGTGAAAGTGTCGCATGCGCGGCGCGTCACGCGCGAAGAGCTGTACCGGATGGTCTGGGATAAGCTGATGATCCGGCTTGCCGAGGAATTCGGAATCACCGGAAACGGTCTGGCCAAGGTCTGCGACAGGCTGGACGTGCCTTATCCTCCGCGCGGCCACTGGGCCAAGAAGGAAGCCGGAAAGCCAGTCGTCACACTAAAGCTTCCACCTCGGCGGGACGGGATCCCAAGCGCGGCAGATATCCACCCTACGCCGCCAAAGCCGGCGCCTTCCCCTGCGGCTAAACAAGCCGCCGCGACGGTGGCCAATCGCATTCGTGATGTCGCGGTGCCTGAGCGCAACGAGAACCTTCACCCACGCGTGCAGACGTGGATCGCCAGTCACAGGAAACGCCAGAAAGAGCGCGAGCTGGAGAACAGGAATCGTCGTCGGGAGATCGGTTGGACGTCACCCTCGATCCCTGACCTGTCAGAGCGCGATCTGTATCGTTTCAGAGCCACCAGCGCGATATTTTATGCAGTTGAGAAGGCTGGTGGCACAATCGAGAAATCACCAGCGTCAGGCAAGATAACGTTCTTGATCGACGGGCATCAAGTCGAGTGCTCAGTCGTTGAAAAGATGGTGCAGTCCCTCAAGCAATGGCAGGAACAACGCAAATGGACCGCGTCCGCCGAGTATTGCAAGTCGGGTCAGGATTCTTCAGGCTTTCTGCGGGTCAGCATCACGACCTACTTGCAAGGTCGGCGGCCTGAGTGGGTCGAATCGCAAAAGATCAAGATTGGACAACTCATGCCAACTATCGTCGGCGCGATAATGGCGGCAGGGCCGACCCTTGAAGAAATGAAGCGTGAACGTGAAGAGCAGGAGAAGCGCTACCGTGAAGAGGAAGCGAAGCCCATCGATTGCGGGAAATCGACGAGAAGCGCTGCAACAAGTTTCGCGAGTACGCCATCAATTGGGAACAGAGGGAGAGATTGCTGACATTTCTCGCAGAGGTCGAGGCTCGGCTCGCGACCGAGGGTGACGTCACGGTCTCAGATCGCACGTTGAGGGCATGGGTCGAGTGGGCAAAGGCGAAAGCGGAAGCCCTCAATCCGTTTGGCGGGGGCGCTGTGGGGATGTTTGAGACCATTGCGAAGGTAAAACAATGGCCATCAGTACCGCCCATTTACGACCGGTTATCTAAATGCACCTTTCAACAGGTGTCTGTAGCCGTGTTCCGTCATCCACTTGGCTCGGGCTAGATGGCTGTCAAACGTTTTGCGCGCCTGTACCGGCTCTCGATCAGGATCGATGGACAACACATTTCGTACGACCTCGCGCCAGTCGGTACCTTCAGCGTGAGCGTCAAGTAACCTCAGATAAGTCATACGGTGGGCGTGGTCATAGGGGGTTAAGGCCGGATCGGCCGGCGCAATTGCCGCAACACCGGGGCGGGTCAGAGCATTACGCATAGGGTCCTCCCATCCACTCGCACCCCACGAATTCGGTTTTAAAGCCGTGGGTCAATAAACCACAAACCGCTTGGCTGGCGCAATGGATCTGCGTCAGCTATTCGCGACGAATTTGCGCCGCATTCGGCACCAGCGGGGAATTTCCCAGGAAGAGCTGGCCCATGAGGCAGCTGTCGACCGCGCTCATGTGAGCAAGGTGGAAAGGGGCATTACCTACGTAGGTTTGGAAATCATTGGCAAATTTTCTGCCGTCCTTGATGTTGAACCGGCAGAATTCTTCAAGCCGGTCAGCAAGAGGACGAAGCCTCGATAGCGGATCGGCGGACCGATGACGCTTTCGAAGTGGTGCCCGGCCAAGTCCGTACCAACCCTTCAGGTGCTCACTGCTGAAGGCAGCTTCATCAGCAGAAGTCTCTGATTATCGAACGCGTATGCTGCGTTCGCGGTTCGAAGACCCCGATCGTTCGTCCGCGCTCTCGCCGGTCGGAAGACGGTCGGCGGGCAGGCAAAAGGCTCCAGCTCATAGCCCCAGCCCACGTTTCCGGCCGAACCCCCATTCGATGCCACCGCTGTCGCGCATTACGCCGCTGATGTGCTGACCGATGCGCTTGTCGAGCACAGGCTGCCAGGGCACGAGCTGGAAGCCGAGGCCGTCGTCGATCATGGCAAAGCGCCCGCTGGCCAGCGTAGCGACGCCCGCAAGCTTACCGGCGACGAATTCGCCCGGCTTGCCCGGCAGGTAAGTCAGCCCGCGCTCGGCCGCCATCTGCCGCCCGACGCGACTGATCTCGGTCGCCTCAAGGCGGGCGATGAGGTCTTTCGGCGCACGAACGCGGCCGTCGACAAGCCGGGTGGCGTGCCCCTGATCGACGAGGGCCAGGCGGCGGCGTTCCATCGCGTCCGTGACCTCCCGCCCGAAGCCCGCCTCCGCGAGCGGCGTCCGGTTGGCTGAGGCCAGTTCCCGGTCGAGCCAGGTCGCGCCGTCGCTGCCGATCTGGCGTTCAAGATCGAGGGTGGAGAGCGTGCGAATGGCAAAGTCCTTCGGCCGGCCGGGGGCGTCATAGGCCATGCCGCGTTCGGCGATGTCGTGGGGGATTTTCCAGTGGTCGGCGTCGATGCGCTCGACATGGCCGGCGCGGCGGAGGGCTTCGAGCCGGCGGACGTGGGCACGGACGAACGCGTCCGGGTCGCCCTTGAAGCGTTCGATCTCCGGGCGCGCGGCCACCAGATGCTCGCTCGGCCGGTAGAGGCCACCGTTCATGGCCGCCCTGTCGCGGATGTTGAGGTCCGCAGCTCGTGGCTCCGGCTTGCTCAGCACCGGCTCGAGCGCGACGATGTGGCCGCGCTTGATCTCGTCTAGCCTGGCCGGATCGGCCGTCTCGACATAGTGGGTGCGCCCGTCCACGCCATCGATAACGAGATGCAACCGGTCGCTCATCTCGTCGCCGGCCAGTCCCTTCGCCAGCACCCGGCCGACGACCGGCCCGGCGATCTGCCTGCCGTGGGTGACGTACTGGCTGGGCCCGCGCTCGGAGGCGATGCCATGCTCGGCAAGCGCCCGATGCATGGTCTTGATGATGTCGCCCCGCTCCCCAAGCTCCCGCAAGGTCCGTTCGGCCTTGCCCGAGAGCGTCCAGCGACCCGGCTCGGCCTCGCTGACGATGCCGTACCGCTCAAGCTGGCGGACGCGCCCGATCAGGTTGGCGCGGTTCTCGCGGACGAGATAGCTCGCCCCTTCGCCGGGCCTGAGATCGATGACGCCCTGGTCGCGCTGCTCGGAGGCCAGCATCTTGTCGAGCCGGGTCCAGCGCTCGGCCTGCACCTCGTTGTGGAGCTTGTTCTGAAGCTCGATCTCGGTCTGCGGGCCAAGTTCGAGCGTGACCAGTTCACTCGCCCGATGGCGGACGCCATGAGCGATATAATCACCGGCAATGTTGAGGATGCGGCCATCATCGAGCACCCCGCGCACCATGACATGGGTATGCGGATGGCCGGTGTTGTGATGATCGACGGCGATCCAGTCCAGCCTGGTACCGAGATCGGTCTCCATCTGGCGCATGAGGTCGCGGGTGAAACCGCGCAGGTCCGCCATCTCGATGGAATCCTCCGGCGCGACAATGAACCGGAACTGGTGGCGATCCTCACGTCCGCGTTCGATGAACGCCTTGCCGTCCGCTTCGTTCTCAATGGCTGAATAAGCACGGCCCTTCTCGCCGCCGCGGCTGACGCCGTCGCGCTCGAGGTAACGCAAATGTGCGGCGGCCGCCCTGCTCGGTGCGCCGCGCATCTTTGGCCCGCGCGAACCTCGTTGCGGGTTAAGCTTCACCACCCGCGCCTTGACCACGACCCGACGCGCGCGGAAGCGACCGCTGGAGTCCTGCTGCCAGCCGCCGCCGTCCCGAGGAAAGGACGCCACCACCCTGGCGCCGCGGCCGCGCGCGTTGAAGCGGCCGGGGCCCTGCCCGTTCCGGCTGCCCGCCGATTCCGGGCCTCGGCCGATCTGCCTGGGGTTGCCGCCCGCCTTGCGCACGGCGAGCTTCACCTCGGTCAGGAAGGGCAGATCGCGCGCGTTGACGCGCGTGCCCCGGTTGCGCACCCGACCAGGCCTGATGCGGAAATCGTCGTGCTCATCGCTCGCCATGACGTGACGATCGGCGCGGGAGTCACGCCGCGCAAGCCTCAAAATCATCGATCGGAAAGCGTCGCAGAATGGGGTGCGGCAGTGCAGAGATGGCGGGGCAAGCCCCGGCGCACATTGCGGGCGGCAACCGTTCCGAACTTGAAAACAAACAAGAACGTCCTTGAGGCGGCGGCATGCGCACATTGCACAACGCCGTCAGATCGCCCTCGCAAGGTGCCAAAGACAATGTGCAGACAATCACTTGCCGAGCCCGCGAGGTGCGAACGACAGTTCGCTTTATCTTGCCATCGCTCGGTCGTCTTTAAGCGTCCGGTCCCTGCACAACTCTTCCACAGTGTGTTCTCGTTCCATTTCGGGTTCTCTGCTGCAGTGGAGGATGTCCGACGGCGCTTCGCCGTTCGTGGGCAAAGGCCAACACCCACGCACGTTGAGAGCCGGTACCGCAGCGACCAGGATGCGGAGGAATATTGCGGCCGGCGCATGCTTTCGATGGCAACGTTTGAGCGTGGGTGTGCCATCTGATGAGTCCGGAAGACTTACGCAAACGTGCGGAAAAGCTCCGGAATTTGTACCAAGCAACGGCAGAACGTCAGCGCAAGAAGCGGCAGCCGAAGCGACGCAAGAGGTCACGCGCTATCGCCATAGCGTGCGCACGAACTGCGGTCCGATCGCGCTTCGAGCGTTCTGGAGCATGCATGTCGAGGCGACGAACTGGAGCTGCATCGGGCATGCCAAGCATGCCGCGGCGCTCGGCCTTTCGCCCGATTCGTTGCGGATCTGGCGCGATCGTCTCGAAGACTCCGACGACGAGACGGAGTGGCGATTGTTGCTTCATCCGAGTGCCTGGGCTCAAACAAGCAGCGCTGCCAGTTGCGCGCCATGCAAATGCCGCTTGACGCCGGAAGCGGTGGACGGGCGGTCGAGGCGGCGTCGGTTCAGCAACGGGCAGAAGCGGGTGATCGTGCGGGAGACGGAGAAACCCCGCGTCAGCGTGGCGCAGGTTTGCTGCCGCCATGGCGTCGCCACCAGCATGGTGGTCCGCCGGCGGGTCAAGTTCGGCCTGACCGTTCGCAAGGCACCGCAACTCGCGATGGTTACGCTCGCCGACAGCGCGGCCAATGAGCTCCCAGCGCTCGCTATCTTGCGCGATCTGGTGCAGCCGCCGGACGGCACGGTCGCGATCGAGTTGGCCGATGGACCGCGTGTCTTTGCGCCGGCCGGCAGCACTCCGGCCGCGGTGATGCGGCAGCTCGCCGCCGGCTGCGACGCCGTTTCTTCGCAAGAGCAGACCGCTGCAGAGCCTCAAAGCGAAGAGCAGCGGCACAACAGCCCAAACGCGCGCATCTCGACGGAGCCAAGCATGCCGTCGTGCTCGCGCCCTTCCAGGGTAAAGCTGCTGCACGCCGGTGGAGTGGCCGCCCTGGACCACTACCGCGCTCGCCGGCCCCGTAAATATTGGTCTGGAGGGAGGAATGGTCCCGCAATCTCGCGGCCATCCAGCGCATCATCGGACTGCCAGTTTATGAGAGAAAGTTCGCGCTCGCCGACCACGCGACAGCCATCCCATTTGAGCAACGGCCGGCTGCGCCCTAAGCGTTGCCTCTGCGTCAGACGGACGGTTCGGCTGCGCAGGTCGTGCGTTTTCCAGGCACGATCCGGGATAAGCTTCTCAGCGAACCGCGCTTCTGTGATGGCGCGATATGTGCTGCCGGCACTCTGGATCGCGCGCGCAAGGAGCCGCGCTCAACCGCTCGCGTCGCTGATAACTCGTAAACGGATGGACCTGGCGCACGCCCGTGCATGCCGCGCCAAGGTCGTCGGGCCGCGCACGCCCACGCGTTACATTCGCCGTCGAACGCCAACTTGACTACTTAATGAGCGTCACGGCTGGGCGGTTCTCTTGACCAGACACGGTGATCAACTGCGCCGATGCGCAGCACTACCTGGCAGCCGTCGCCTCCGCGGCGGACCTGGCCAGCCGCGAGATCGAGCAACGGACGAGACTCTGAGCCACTCCGGACGAGGGACGCGGTCACCGCGACCGGCACGGTAGTTGGCAGCCCATCGAGCGGCCAAAAGATCGTCCGTTGCTTGAACAATCTCTCCGGGTCATGGGCGAAAGCAGATACCGCGTCTCCTCCTGAATACGGATGTCACTTCGCCACCTGGGCTGCCGCCGACCATCGCTTCATAGTCGCGCCGGTGTCCGCGTTACGACGAAGACATTCCCGAGCGATGTCGGAGATCTCAGCGTCCTGAAGGCTCTAGCAGAATTCCAGCAGCCGTCAGTCGAACCCAGGTATTGCTTCCACCCGCATGCACGCAATCAACAAGGATTGCGGTGCAACAATTGTGAACGAGCGAGTTGTAGGACGCCCCTGGTCTGGCACTACGTGGTGCTTCTCGATGACCATGTTTTTGGCGGGAGAGGATGATTTCCAAGCCGGCGCGTTGGTCGACAAACTCTTCTAACTTGCCTCCGCGCCGCGCAAGAGACGGCCCTTCTCGGTCATCCACTTCGCGCGCGCAAGGTGACTCTGGTATGCGTTGCGCGCGCGGTCAGGGTCAACCTCGGGGTCGATATGCAACACGATTCGAACGACTTCCCTCCAGTCGGCGCCTTCACTTTCGGCCTGCAGCAGACGCAAATACGTGATGGCATGCTGATGGTCATAGGATGTTGCGGTTTGATCGCTAGGTGCAGCGTCCGCTACATCGGGGTTGAGCGGCGGTTTGGACATCGGAGGCTACGCCTTACGAGGAAGAGACATGGGATGTGCGGTGTTCAAATAAGCATCTTTGGCATGCCACGTGCTCTCGACTTCGGAAAGTGCATTTTCTGACTCGGGAACTCAGGCAGCCTAGTTACCTCTGCGATTAGGTCGAAAATACACCTAGTTGCATCTATAAATACCCTATTACTGGCGAATTTGCTAGAGCTGGCAATGGTGATCTGCATGATCACCGCAAGACAGATTAGGGCGGCCAGAGCCCTTCTAGGTTGGACCCAGCAGGACTTGGCAGACAAGGCGATCGTTGCCATTAACGCGATCGCACGGATTGAGAGGGGAAGTTCGGACCCTCGTGCGAGCACCACCAATGCAATCGAGGCTGCTCTTAGGAAAGCCGGGATTGAATTTATTTCCGCTGACTTAAAAGGCGAAGGGGTCCGACTTAGAAGTCCCAAGCTCTAATTTACTCTTGGTATCAGAAGGAGCCGACGGTCTTCGCCGCTTGGCTGCTCGATTTAAGGACGAGCATCATTGCGCAGTTACTGTCACGAACTGATGGAAGGAAAATGCTCTTTTCGTTTCCTTCAGAGCGCGCAAGAAGCGCAAAAAGCCCCGCCTCCGGGGAGGCGGGGCCGATGATCGCCAGCGATCAGTTGCCGCTGCGGCGCGACCAGATCAGGGTGAAGCCCTCGTCGCCGTCGACCTTCACCAGCGAGGCGTAGATCGGGGCCGGAAAGCTCGGGTCGTCGAGCTTGACCGAGAGGTATTCGCGATCGCTGTCGCGGGCGGTCTTCTTCCAGGCGGCGCCGAACTCGGTCACACCGGCGAAGATGCGGTAGTCGGGCGCCTTGTCGTTGTCCTTCTCGGATGCGGCGAAACGTGCCTTGATGTTCAGCGTCAGCGTCTTGATCGAGCCGACGTAGCCGTTGTCCGAAGCGGTGAAGGTGCCGATGGTAGCCATGATAGTCTCCGTTTGTTGCTCGGGCCGCGCCCATCGCAGCCTCGATGGCGATCCTTGGCCCGGGGAGCGATCGGCCCGCAGACTTTTTTGGGCCCGCAGCGCAGCGGAGGACGGCGATAGCCTGCCATTTTTGTCTTCCCGCGAGGAATGCCGCTCCTTCGCGGCAGGGGAAAAAAGCGGGCGCAGCCGTTGCGGGAAGGCGATCGAGGCCTTGGCCGCCCCTCGGGCCTGATCAGCCCATTCGAGGTTGCGTTGGACGCGCCATGAACGAACCGACGGAGACCACCGTGGCGGCCGACACCAGCGCAGTACAAGGACTTGAGCCAAATCGATCGGGCACATGCTGACATTTGGTGTATCAACAGCTAGGAGACGTATGCCGGCAAACACCAGCGTCCCTCGTCGCAGTCCCGCGTGCCGAGGCGAAGCTACGCCTGAAGCGATGCGACAGACCGCAATCTCAATGCTCCAGGCATTACACGAGCAGCGCGTTCGGCCTTCTCGCTCGATGCTGAATGACGAGCACGACATAACGATCCCTTGGCGGCCGCAGACGGCGTAGATCAAGGTGATCGAGGTCTCGATCATGACGGGGCCTCCAAGCAGCGGTCGCCGCCGCTGTACGCAAACTAGATCGGCCGCGCGCCGGTCAGGCGCGCGGCCGAAATTTTGGCACTTGCCGGGGGACGCTCGCGCGGCTCCGCTACGTAGTCCGGTCATGTCTGCATCGAGACGCCGCGGCTCAGGCCGCGGCGGAATTTTCTGTCTGCAACGCGTGAAGATAATCCGCCGCGTGCTGCGCATGCGATGAGGCGGTGAAGATGGCGCGCTTGTCGTTCTTCAGGACCTTGATCCAGGACGCTATATAGGCGGCGTGGTCCTCCCTCACCTCCGGCGTGAGGCCCAGATCGGCAGACAGGAAGGCCGCACCCAGTTCGGCGACCAGTTCTTCCACCGCATAGCCTTCATCCCCAAAACGTTTGCGGCCGAAGTCACGATTCAACCGGCTTTCATGGCCTGTCCAGTGCGTGCATTCATGCGCAAGCGTTGCGTAGTAGCTGATCGCATCGCGGAAGAAGTCGATGCAGGGCATATGAATGTTGTCGGTCGAGGGAACATAGCAGGCGCGGCTGCCGCCATGGACGATATTGGCTCCGGTTGCCGCAAAGAACGCGTCGGCGTGGGTGGTGCGCTGAATGGGGGCGGTCGGCTGCTCTGGCTGGCCGTAGTAGTGCGACGGAAGCCCGCCGATCTGCTCGACATTGAAGACCGTGTAGCCCTTCATGAAGGGGATCGCGCGTCCGGCCTCTTCGCCTGTTTCGGACTTGGTCTCTTTTCGAATGATCCTGTCAGCATAAACGACAAGCGTCCCGGTCTCCCCTTTGCGGACTTTGCCGTCAAGCGTGCTGGCCTGCTTGTAAGTCATCCAGATGGGTGCGGTGTAACCGTTCGCGACGGCCGCCGACCACAGCATGAGAATGTTGATGCCATTGTAAGGAATGCCGTTGCCGCGCAGAGGTCGCGAGATGCGCCCCGTGCCATGTTCCGCTTTCCACGGCTGGTGCCAAGGCCTTACGCCTTGCTCTAGCTTCTGAACGATCTGATCCGTGATCTTCTGGTAAACGTTGGCTTTCATGAGCTTCTCCTAGTTTGCCGGTTGCGCATGCAACCGGAACTAGGCCAGCGCCAATGAGCGGGGGGTGGCCGTCACAGGCCGGAAAACGAGCGGGGCTGGTGCGGGCCGGAGCCAAGCGAAGTGAGGCGACTACACGGCCCGCCGTTTTCCGCCCCCATTCTTCATGGGGACTTGGCCTTCACGGCCTGGGGGTCGCAGGCCCCAGAACATACCGACGAGAGTGGTGAGGCCTCGTGGGCGACGTCTGAAAATGAGAACGCGCTAGGTGATGTCGTACCAGACCACCGGCTTCAAAAGCATGGCGGTCGCGCCGTGCGAGCCTAGCTTTCTCGAAAAACTATGGAAGTAATCGACAAGAGTCTGCTCGCAAGCGCAAGGCTCCGGCAGATAGGCAAAGCTCAAGAATGCACGACAGCCACAACCGCGAGCCGCATTGGCCCCGTACCGCCTCGAAGCTTCGTGCCGCCGCTTACTGCAGCGTAAGGCCGTAAGCTGGCGGAGCGCGTCAACGACGCGCCCCCTCTTCTATTCGTTACCGCTGATGTCCGAGCCCGATCCCGAGATGTAGCGCCTTCTGGCGCAGCGCGCCGACAGTGCGCTTGGTGATCTTGGCTATTTTAACGACCGGAGTGCGTGCCTTCGAGTGCGCCTTCAATTCCTTGACATCGGCCTTGGTCCATTCGCGACGCTTGGCACGTTTCTTTGTTGCTTTCTTCGCCATGACAGCTCCTTAGATTTAGGAGCGGCTTGTAACACAGCTTCTCAGCGAAACAATGTCTGGTCATCGGCATTCAAGATGGATCATCGTTGAGCGTCCAACTTTTCCTGTCTGGCGCCCCTCTCGCCGACAGGTAGCGCCCATTGCTCATTAAGCAGCCAACAAAACGGATGTCCGCAGACGGTTTGCTCTCGACAACGTCCTCAGACTTTCGCGATGTGTGCAGGGATGCAAATTCTTCGTCCGAGATTTCGCAGTCGGGGTATTTCTCGCGGTCGAAGAACGCCACTCCAGCTTCGACGAAGTCGACCGCAGTATGGCCCCGACCTTCGGACAGGATGGCAGGTAAGACTCCTTGATGGAAGAGTCGACGTGCGGCCGATTAGCTATTCGACACGCTCGAAATCTATGGCGTGTTTGTCACTCGGGGCGGCGAACTTGACAACTGGCTGACTAGTTTGACGGTCGCTGGCAAGAAGACGATCCGTGGGCAGCTCGGCACGTTCCTTGAAAGATCCGTCGGATCCGACCGGGCGCCTGAGCACGACGCCAGGCTTTTCCATGGTTGCGGCGATGACGTCCGGATCCTCGCTTTCCTTCGCCGCGCCCTGATGAAAGAGATTGCTGTCTGCGCCCCACGCTTCCAGAGCCGCTTTCATGGAAGGAGCGGCTATCGCCAGATCGAAGAAGCCCAGCGAAGTCTGGTAGGTTCTCAGTTTTCTGGCCATCGGTCTGATCAGACCTTCCCGTTCGATAGTTAACGTCGCGCACCCTGCGATATGCCGCGGCGTCTGACGGAACATGCCATGGCTTTCAGCGTTCCCTCATTCTTGAAGGACGTCCGTGCCTTACACAACACGCTCTGAAGGATTGGCCATTGAATGAGCCGGACGTCGACCCTGCCCAAACGCCTACAGCCGATGCTCGCTACGCTCACCGACGCGCCGTTCGACGACCCCGGCTGGGTTTTCGAGGATAAGTACGATGGCTTCCGGATGATCGCGGAAATCCGCCGGGGCAAGGTTTCGCTCTACAGCCGCAACGGCAAGATCATCAGCCGCAGCTATATCGAGGTCGCCAAAGCGCTGGAGGGCGTGAAGGGCGACGCCGTGATCGATGGCGAGCTCGTGGCGATCGGAAAGGACGGCGTCTCGCATTTCCAGCTGCTGCAGAACGCGCTGCGTCATGAAGCAAAGCTCCTGTATTGTGCCTTCGATCTCATGTTTCAGAACGCAATTGACTTGCGCAAACGGCCTCTTCTCGAGCGCAAGGAGCGGCTGAAAGCGATCCTGCCGAGCCACCGGCTGATCGCCTTCAGCCGTCACCGCAAAGCGAACGGCACGAAATTCTTCGCCGAGGCCGAGCGGAAAGGTCTGGAAGGCGTTATGGCGAAGCGCGCCGACAGCGCGTATGCGTCCGGAAGCCGGACGGCGGATTGGCTGAAGATCAAGACAGCAAAGCGGCAGGAAGTGGTGATCGCGGGATTCACAGCGCCTAAGCGCACCAGACCGTTCTTCGGCGCCCTGGTCCTCGCCGTGCGGGAAGACGACACATGGCGCTACATCGGACATGTCGGCACTGGCTTCAGCCACAAGGTCCTGGAAGACCTCCATGCCAAGCTCGTGAAGCTGACGACCCCTAAATCACCCTTCCCTGCCAAAGTGAAGGACGAGGCTGCCACGACCTGGGTCAAACCCTCGTTGGTTGACGAGGTCAAATTCGCGGAGTGGACGAGCAAGGGCGAACTGCGCCAGCCCGTCTATCTCGGGCTCAGGTCCGACAAGCGGGCGAAGGAGGTCGTGCGCGAGCGAGAACGTCCGCGCAAATAGCGCTTCCCCCCGGGGGCGTAGCCCGGCAAACGGAAGGATTGACGCACTCGCCTCCTCCGGCCCTCCGCGGTGGCACTCAGTCGCCTTCAAGGTCGTGGATTTCCGGTCGCATGCCGTCAGGCGTGAGTTCGAGCGTCGCAAACGTGATCGGCAGCTTGAAACGCCGAGGTCCCGCGCTGCCGGGATTCAGGTAGAGAATGCCACCGACCGTGTCGATCTTCGGCACGTGGGAATGCCCGGAGACGATGACGTCGATGCCGCCACCGGGATCGGCCTTCAGCGTCTTCAGGTCGTGCAGAACGTAGATCGACTTTCCCGCCAGGCGCACAAGGTTCGTGTCGGGGTAGTCGCGAGCCAACTCGCCACTGTCCACGTTTCCACGAATGGCCGTGACGGGCGCAATCCGGCGAAGCGCGTCGACGATCTCGGGGCGCCCGATGTCGCCGGCATGGATGATGTGATCGACGCCCGTCAGGCCTCGTTCCGCCTCGGGCCTCAACAGGCCGTGCGTGTCCGAAATGATTCCGATCCGGAACATCATTTGACGGCGCTCTCAACTGCGATTGCCAAAAGACGATCGAGAAACTCGACCTGGGCGGACAGCATCTTGGTCCGCGCGAGCTCGATATCAAACCATTCCGCTCGGTCGACTTCGGGAAAGCTCTGCCGTCGACCGCTTCGGGGCGGCCATTCGATATCGAAGCTATTGCTGGTCGGCGTCCCCGGGTCAAAGTGGCCCTTGCCGGCGAACGCGATGACGCGCTTGCCTCCTCGCTGTCGGACTTCCCCCAGCGGCTGGAGCGGACCAATCGAAGCGCTCGGGCCGAGTTCTTCGGCAAATTCGCGTCGAGCGACGTGCTCCGGAGCATCATTGGCATCGATTTCGCCCTTAGGAATGGACCAGGCGCCATCATCCTTCTTACGCCAGAACGGGCCGCCGGGATGAACGAGCAGAACCTCGAGCCCATGAGCGCCCTTGCGGTATGCGAGAATGCCTGCGCTCAAGGTCGATCTGGAAGTCTTTTTCATCGCGGCCATATCGCTCCTACTTTGCAGAGCAACCGAGAGCCGGCGAGCCGTCGTCCCGCCATACCGGACCGCGCTCGCCGAGCGCCTGCTTAGCCTCGTCCGCGGTCCGATGCACCGTTACTTCGGCCTCGCGGTCGGCCGCCTTCCTGGCGCGCGCACCGGGCCGCCATTAGACGGCCGACGAGATGATCTCGCGTGACCTCGTTGAGACGCCATTTGCCAGAGCCTGCCGCGGACGACGAAGGAGTGGCCGTCCGGCGTCACCGGATGCTTCACGACACCTAAGCCGACTTCCGCTGCGGCTTGGCTGCCGGCTTCTTCGCCACGGCCTCTTTCGCCGGCTTCTTGCCTGCGATCGGCATCAGCATTTCCTTCTGCCCGGCCGCTGCCTTGCGCGGCTTCTTGGCTGTCTTCTTCGGCGCCTCTGTCGCGGCCGCCCTCTCTCTTCCGATGCTCTTGCGCAGCGCGTCCATCAGGTCCACGACGTTCTCACCTCGAGGACGCGCTTTCGCGGTGATGGGCTTGCCGGCGCGCTTCTGATTGATGAGATCGATGAGGGCGGTTTCGTACTGGTCTTCGAACTTGTCCGGTTCGAAATGGCCCGCCTTCTGATTGACGATGTGCTTGGCGAGATCGAGCATGTCCTTGGTGACTTTGACGTCCTGGATGTCGTCGAAATACTCTTCGGCGGAGCGGACTTCGTAAGGGTAGCGCAACAGCGTACCCATCAGACCCTTGTCGAGCGGTTCGAGCGCGATGATGTGCTCGCGATTGGTCAGCACCACGCGGCCGATCGCGACCTTGTTCATCTCGCGGATGGTTTCCCGAATGACGGCGAAGGCATCGTGCCCAACTTTGCCGTCGGGACGCAGATAGTAGGGGCGAATGAGATATCGGGGATCAATCTCGCTGCGGTCGACGAACTCGTCAATCTCGATGGTTCGCGTCGATTCCAGCGCGACGTTCTCAAGCTCCTCCTTGGTCACCTCGATGAAGGTATCGGTATCAACCTTGTAGCCCTTGACGATGTCCTCGTTGTCGACCTCCTCGCCGGTGTCGGCGTCGACCTTGGCGTACTTGATCCGATGGCCGGTCTTTCGGTTCAGCTGGTTGAACGAGACCTTTTCAGATTCCGAGGTGGCCGGATAGAGCGCGACCGGACAGGTGACGAGGGAAAGACGCAGGAAGCCTTTCCAGTTAGCGCGGTGGGCCATGCCGGCGGAACTCCGATACTGATACCGGATTCAAGACGAACGACCCGGCTTGGTTCCGACATCGCGACCCGTCCGACAGGAGGATTTTTTCTCGGCGGCTGCCCGGTCGGACTCGACAGTGTTCTTGCTATGTTCTAATTCGGACATGACCGACCGACCCGCGAGCTGGCGCATGCCGAACCCGAAGCAAATGGAAAAACTGACCGCTGAAGCCGACCGTAGACGAGCGCCGTCCGCTGCGGGTCCAGATGCTCCGCTCCCGGCCGAATATTGGGAATCGGTCCTCAAAGACCCTCGCGCCGGCCCGGCCGTGGCCCAGGCTCGACAGCGACGCCTCTCGGAAATTAAGGCCCACGTGCTGCGCGTCTCCTGCCGCCGCTGCGAGCGGACCGTGGAGATCCAGACCGCCGATGCCGTCCGCTTGTATGGCGCCAACGCCGTCTGGAAGGACGTGGCGCAACGGTTGCTCGACAACACCTGCCAGCAGCGCACCGGCAGACATGAAGAAGACGGGTGCTGGCCAGCGTTCGAGACGCCGTAGTTTGCTCAGGATTTGCCGATCCGATCTCTTTGCGCCTGGATGTCCGGATGGCCCCGAAGTATCATCCTACGCCCCTGTCGGGCGGCGATCGCAAGGCTCTGGCGAAAGAGCTCGGCAAGGCACGCGCGATGGCGAATATCCTGGCTGGCCAATCGGCGGAGATGCGGGCCAAGGGCGAAGCAATGATCCAGCAAGCGGACACGCTGCTTTGCGAAAGCTGGAACGAGCGGATGTGGAGTGACGGCGAACCGATCGATCCATCGCCGACCATCGATCAGGCCGTGAATGGAGGCTTCCCCTGGCTGGAGATCAGGTGCGCGCGCTGCAAGACGCCGAGCGACGTGGACCTCGCGGCGATGAAGCACCCGCCTACCACCTTCGTGCACGATCTCGCCAGCCGGCTGCGACATCTGGACCAATTGGACGTCTGTCCGGAAGGTCAAGGAAGGTGAGACGACCAACGACCTCTTCGCGTTCCTCACGACGGAGCCAAACGCCGATGTCGCGGCCATCCACCCGAAGGCGATGCCAGTGATCCTAACGAAGCCGGACGAAGTCGAAATCTGGATGACAGCACCTGCGGACGAAGCCCTGAAACTGCAGCGGCCGCTACCGGACGAGACACTTCGGATCGTCGCCCGCAGCGTCAAGGAAGACCCGCCGGGTACGTGACGCGACTGACGATGACGACGACCAGATGGAGCCCTCGCCGTCAATGCCCGAAGTATAGGGTCGTTCGTGACGGCGGCGCGTCGCTACGCGCGGACGTGCGTGCGGAGAGCTCAGATTGTTGCTCAGCGTCCTTGCGCTCGTGGATTTCGGGCATCTCGCCGACGGCAGGGCCTGGTAGGACATGATCACGGGCTGCGACCAGCGGTACCGGGCCGCGATCGCGACATACGTGATGGAACCGCCGCAGCTCAATTCGCGAGCGATGACTGCATGCGCGCCGAAACCCGGCGGCGACCGACGTCATGAGGAGCGCTTCTTGGCCGGCTTTCCGCTCTTCTTGCCTCGCTCCTCCATCCCCGGAGGTATTGCACGACACGCCTACGTGCTCGGAACGACATGCACGGGAGCACGAGGTCACGAGAATTGCGACCGCGCATGCTCGAAGCGTCGGACGAAAGTGTCGGCGATTTTATTGAGTTCGACGAATACGCCAATCTCCTTTCGGGGACTAGCTTGAGACGAACTCGCTGACAGCCAATTCTGACTGCTCACCGCCAGTGCGTCATCATCCCAGCACAGGACCTTCGCGTGAAGTCTCGGCTGGAAGATCGGACGGATACGGACGCCTTGACGCTCGAACTCGCGTGTAAGTTCAGCCGCATCGACGCCAGACAATGGGCCGGTAGCACGTCCAAAAAATAGCGACGCTTGAATCTTCCTCTCTTGTGCAGCCGTGACGGCTGGTACAATCGCCATTGGAAGCCCGGCGATACCAATGCGATGGCTGGTAATGGCGATCCGCTTTTTCGCGTGGTCGCGCGCTTCCAACGGGATCGATGCATGATCCGGCGACAAAAGAATTCGTACCTTAGCCTTTCTTCCCGATGCGGGTTTGGTGCTCGCGATACGACGGGCGAGTACGGTGAGTTCGTCCGCCAAAGGATGCCAAACTCCGCGCGAGCCCAAGGACATAGCCGCTACGTGGTTTACGATGCGTCCAGCAAGCCGCGAATCCCTCAATCGGACCGTGGCTTCGAAACTGTCGAACTCCGTCGAAAGCCAATTGCAGGAACCGACCAATGCGCTCCATGCACCGTTCCCGTCGTCGCTGGCGATGATCTTGGCATGCGAATCCGTCGTCAAAGTATGTACCTTGACCAGGTCCGAGCGCCCGGCCTGCTGGATCGACTGTCTAAGCGTCGACGACGCGGTGCGGGAGGTGGAATTGTCGGTAGGATCGTCCGATTGCCCCCACAAGATATCGACTCGTACATTCCGCGCCGCCGCGGCCAGTATCGGCTTTAGGAAATCGTCCTGACGATCCGATATGAAAGTCGAATGGATGACGACATGCTCGCGCGCGCGCGACAAGGCATCCAAGAAGGCCGTCTTGTGCTCCCCGTCTCCAAGTATCAGGTCGTTCTGATCGAATAGTGCGTCCACTACGGGTTCGGTCCAGTCGGTAGGATCGGTGACCGTCACCTCGGTGCCGGCGTTCGTCTTCGCTGCAGGCGTCGCTGCGGCCGCGGCCGCCTTCAGGATGGCACTGCGCAACGGCTGCTCCGCCCGCGCGGATACGTCATCGATCACGCCCCCCATCACTCTCACGACCGCATATCCTTCGATCGGCAGGTGCGGCGAGGAGTCGGATCCGATGATGACCTCGTTGTCTCCTTCCAATGCACTGTAGATCTGGCTCAGATCTTCCGCATCTTTTCGCGGGTCAGGGCTGAGAAATACCAGCGCATCGGCATCCGACGATTTCGAGATCCGATTGCGGGCTCGAATGGAAAATTCGCTGCCTCGAAACGCCTGCCCGGTCACGCGATCATAGGCGAAACTCATCGTTCTGGGTCTGATCGTCGTCAGTCCCCTTAGCTCTCCGAACCTTATCTGCTCCTTACCCGCGACCGTCGCCCGAAATATCGTCGCGCTCGGATTGTCGATGATCTCGACCCAGCCCGCCCGCATCAGACGGATGAACGCCTCGACGACGATCCGGCGATGCAAGTTCGAGCGTTTCGAGAGCTCCGCCGTCGTGGCTGGCGCCCGCGACACGGCCTCCAGCATTAGGTGCTCAATGACGCTCCACCGCCGCCCCTTCTCGACGTGGAAGCGGCGCCGACCTCTCCTCATCGGAATGGCAACTTCGATCAAGCTCATGATTTCTTCCGTAATGTGTCCCAAGGGACGATGCTGGCGTCCCCATCTCGTTCAGCCGCCTCCAAGCAGGCCAGGAACTTCTTCAGAAATCCGATATCCGCCGTGGGCACCTTTTCCGAGTAGTTCATCACGTGACGATAGAAGCTCAGACTGCCGATGACAATCATGCGCCACTTCGCGCGACTGAGCAGAACGTTCATCCGACGGCTGTCCTCGAGGAATCCGAGCGCGCTCTTGATTGTCGCCTTTTCGTTATTCCTCACAAGCGAGATCAAAACCGCGTCGGCTTGGTCGCCCTGAAAGGAGTCTACTGTCCCGCAATAGCCGTCCTCGCCCAATGCCGGTTCAAACTGGGATAGCTGCTTCAACGAGCCCGCCATCTCCGATCTGATGGTCTGTCGCAGCCTCTTGACCTGCTCATTATAGGGAGAAAGCACGGCGAGCGACGGTCGCGAGCGATCGGTCACTCGCAGCAATCGGAGCACCTGCAGCGCAGCGGTCACTTCATCCGGGTTTATCCATGGGGGCGCGCGATCACCGCCCCGATAACCGATGGTCTCGCGGCTATAAGGCATATCGATGAATACAATCGGCCGTTCCGGAAGCCGAGCGTCCGAAAACCTGAACGGAGGCTTGCCTTCGCGATACTTCTTCTCGACCTTCTCGTTCGTCTTGATAGTGCCATCGTAAAAGCAGTCCGACACGATCTTTGCGATCGCCGGATGCATGCGATGTTGCTCGTCGAGCTTGTGAAAGATCGGGCGCCGTATTCGGCCGTTATCGGTCCTTGCGGCAATCTCGCCGCGTACCAACGTTTCGAACAGCGTCAGGACGGCGAGCGTATCCGCGCAAAGTCGACCGAAATCCGCATCATCGACTTCTATGACGTTGAAGATTTCCTCGATACCGGGCTCCTTCTGGTACCGAGCTATGTACGGCATCGCCGCCCGCAGCGCCTTCTTGACCGACTCGGCGCTCGACAGAAGCTTGATCATGTTGTCGGCGCCGTAAGGCGCCAATTGCTGATGATCGCCTATCATCAGCCGCCGATGCGAAAGCAGCAGAGGCGAAAGCAGTTCGCTGCCCGTCGCCTTGCCCGCTTCCTCGATGATCGTCCAGTCGAAAAGGCTGGATTCCTCGATCAACTGCTCGACTGCCGCGGAGTTCGTCGTCGCGAACACGAGGTTCGCCGAACGAAGGATCATCGCCTCGAACGCTCGCGCCTCCGCAATCATCGCGCGCGCGGCCTTCGACTTACCCGAGCCTTTTGCCTTGCGGGCGGCCGCCAAGTCCCGGATCTTGTCGCGGACGCTCGGATCGGCCTCCTCGACGAGATCGCTGTCGGCCAGAGCGTCCAGCCAGATGTCCGCCTGGCGATCGATCTCCAGATCCGTATCGCTGGCGTCGTCATCAGCCGGCCGCGCCCGGACAGCCACCGGCTCTACGTCGTTCGGCAGCATCGCCATCACTTCCTGCATCAAGTGATCGATAGCAGCGTTGCTCTGCGCAGAAAGCAGAAGTCGCGAGGTCGGTTCATCCGTGAAGCGACGTCGCACGATTTCGGACACAGCATAGGTCTTGCCGACACCCGGAGGACCTTGCAGCAAAAAGAAGGGTATGGTCGAGAGAATGTTCGTCAACGCTTCCTGTTTCGATTTGTCCAGGCTCTTGAAATCACTGTCCTGCTTTACGGGATCGTGACTATCTTCGATGCGACCGCGTGGATCGGTCAGCATACGCAGCAACTCGGAATGCTCCCGCAACGCACGGAGCGCCTTCAGACGGCGGCGCAATTGCGTGAGCTTTCCACGCATCTCCCCCGGGATCAAAAATGCTTCGTCGCGGATCCTTGTCGCGAAGGAGCCTTCGAACTTGAAGGTCTCCCTTTGCTTCGCCGCATCGACACCGACGTATCGCCAGTGGTTTTCGACGTCTCGTTCGCCCAGCGATCCGGTCTGGGCCAGGGACCAACCATCGTTGCTCTTGTCGGTCGCTTCTCCCTTGTCGAGCAGCTCGGAAAGGCGCACCGCGGGCGAGGTGCGGAAGAGCAGCGCCTTCGATAGCGCCTCCCTCTCTTCATCGTGCCGCGACGTGGCGACCACACCGTGATTCCCCCCTTCCGACGGCCGGCCTGGCTGCACGGAAACAGGAAAGATATCTGCCACCGCATAAGCCATCTCGAGCGCGGTCAGCAGCGCGAAGGCTTCGTACTTGCGGTCCAGATCGGTCTTCCGCTGCTCCGCAGGCTTGAGGGCGTCGATGTGCGGCTGCCAATGAGCCACGCGGCCTCGACGTCGGGCAAAGCTCTGTTCCTGGGCCTTACCTGTGGGCAGAATTTCGATCATTTCCGGAAGCAAAACTTCCGAACCCATGATCGCATGCGGCCTGGCAAGCTCCGCCTTCTCGCAAACCACGAATTCGAAGGTCGGAACATCGGTGGTTTCCGGGGCACGATAGGGAGACAGCCAGTAGGTCATCTGATTGCCCAGCAACGCGACCTTGACGCCGCTCGGGCCGTCTTTCACGAGCGTCAGATATGGCTCGCCCGCAAGATCGTCCTTAACGTAGGCGATCAAACCATCGATGTCATTCGCCTCGATCTCATTTCCCGTAGCGAGCCGGATGTCCTTCGTTAATTGCGAGCGCGGATCCAGCCGGAAGGCCGCCGCGAGCTTGAGCTCTCCCCCTGCAGCCTGAGCCTGAATGGTTTCGATCACGTCGGAGATCTCGCGACAGATCTGTTCACCATCAAGACGCTCGACGGGGATGGTACCGGTAAGTTTACGCAAGATCCTCACTTCGGAAACCGAAAGATGGTCGGCGACCTCGGAGAGCAGCAAGCGCAGGTCGATTACCCTTCCCGGCGATACGTCGAGCAGCTCCGAGATCATCAAGCCTAGATTGCGCCAGTCCTGTCCGAACGATGCCGCTTGCGATACGGCGCCACCGGCGCCTGCGCGCGGGACGTCTTCGACCGTGGCCAGTCGCATGGACCACTCAAAGCCGGTCAACCGGAAATCGGGCTCCTCCCCGAACGATCCGACGATCGACCAGGGGTCGAGATTTCGATGTATGATGCCCTGCGAGTGCAGTAGTTCGAGAGCCCGGGCGACACGTAGAAAATTGTCCCACAGCAACCTGCGATTCCGCGGCAACCTGGGGGCTGACAATACTGGTGGTTTCGACGTAGCGTTCCGAAAAGTCTCGAGGGGATCGCCGCGGCCGGGATCCAGCACGATATAGAATCCATCCTTGTCCGACCCGGCCGTGATCATCGGAACGAAGAGGTCATCCGCCTTCGGAACTGCAGCAAGCCTCTGCAGTTGGCGTATCTCGCTCCGCCAAATGTCCTTCATGTCGGCATCTGAGGCGGCGCCCTCTCGGTTCCAAGCCTTGACCAGAACCGGAAGTCCCTCCGGATTGCGCGCCCTGAAAAGAGCCGGTCGCCCGCGCGCCGGATCTCCGCCAACCAGATCGTTCGGCGCGGGTTTGTATCCCTTCAGGAACGACGTCGCCTTCTCCGCCCTGCTTGGGGCCATGATACTTTCTCTCGTGCAAGACGTTCGTAACGCCCTCTTACGCATTCATTCATCTGCCGGCTATACGCCGAAGTGATAGTCCACTACTTTCCAACCGTTAGTTGAGGAGGCGCCAACGCCCGCTCATAGGGCTCGAAACCCGCCCTTGAGAACGTCGGACAGCCTTCCGTCTATAACGTCGAGCTCGGACAAAGCTTGGGATATATTGGTCCAAGGCGGGGTCGCGCATCTGCCTTCTCCACGACGGCGAGCAGCGATGTCATCGACTATCAAGCGATGCTCCTGCTCGTCCAGGACGTGAGGGCTTTCGAAGAAAGATGAGACGGCGCTTCCCAAGCACCTTCCAAAGCAGCTAACGGAATCCATCCGGACTGCCGCACTCCATCGGATCGATCTCATCTCCAAGGACAATTCCTAAAGCTGGGCACCCGATCAAGGGGGTAGACGCGGCAATCATGTACTTCGCCGAAAGCCAAGCGGTCTTGCTGCCGGCGATCTCATATCGACATTCGTCGACAGTCCGCTTGAACGCCTAGCAGCACGCACTTCGGCGGTGAAGGCCTTCTGAACTCTATCCCTTTTTCTTCGCCGCGGCATCCAATTACACGACGAACTCATAGCGGCCATTCCGCTTAGGCACCGCCCAAGCATGATGCTCTGGATGATCACCAACGCCGACATTTTGTGGAGTGGCGCCAGCGCAGGTGCGTACACCTCGTTGAGTTGCGCGATCACCTAGAGGTTCGATCGTGCGTGAAGCGCCTCGCAAATTGTCCTTGCAGACGAATCCAGACAAGGCGATCTTACGCCTTGCGCGCGTACTTGCTCGTCTGGCTGCGAGGGAGGATCATGAAAGAGAGCTCGCCGATCGAAGAGACAAGGAAGAGAGCGACGATCTATGCTCGATTCTCAACCGATCTTCAGAGCGAGCGTTCGATTGAAGATCAGCTTTCACTTTGTCAAGCCTATGCAGAGCGCGAAGGCTTAACGGTTATCAGCACCCATGAAGATCGCGCTCGTTCAGGTGGCTCGGTCATGGGACGCGAAGGCCTTCTGCGGATGTTAGACCAAGCGCGGGAGCGATCCTTTGACGTGGTGATTGTCGAAGCGCTCGATCGCCTCTCTCGCGATATGGAAGATCTAGCAGGTATCCATAAGCGACTATCTTTTCTCGGCATCGAGATCCGGGCAGTCCACGAAGGCGTCGTGAATACCGTGCTGGTCGGTCTTCGCGGCCTCGTTGGACAACTCTATCGCGAAGACAACGCGCACAAGGTGCGGCGTGGCCAAGCAGGCCGGGTCAAGCAGGGTTTGGCGGGAGGTGGCTTAACATACGGATACGCTGCGGTCGCTGGAAAGAGTGGCGAACGGGTCATCGTCGAGGCCGAGGCACAAGTGATCCGGCGCATCTTCCAGGAATACGTGGACGGTCGGACGCCTCGCGAAATCGCGCACGATCTCAACAAAGAGAGGGTATCACCTGCGCGAGGGCGGGCATGGAATGCCTCAACTATCAATGGCAATCTCGCAAGAGGTGCCGGCATTCTGCAGAACGAGCTTTATGTAGGGCGCCTCGTCTGGAACAAAGTCAGGATGGTGAAAGATCCCGACTCGGGAAAGCGCCTGTCACGACCAAATCCTAAGAGTGACTGGCAGGTGGCTGAAGTGCCGCATCTTGCAATTGTCGATCCAGAGCTATTTAGAGCAGCTCAGCAGCGCAAAGAGGAACGCGGTCACACCCACCCCAGCCATCAACGCCGGCCTCGTCGAATGCTGTCTGGCCTGCTCCGTTGCGGCTCGTGCGGCTCGGGCATGGCAACCAATGGGCGGGACAAATCAGGGCGCGTTCGCATTCGCTGCTCGGCGGCGACGGAGAGCGGCACGTGTCCGGACGCCAAGACTTTTTATTTAGACACTGTCGAGAGCGCGGTCCTCAACGGACTAAAGGCCGAATTGCGCGCACCGAAGGTTATCTCAGAATACGTACGCACGTATCTTGAGGAGCGGAAGCGCCTCGCGGCCACCTCACATGCAAAACGGCAGCGCCTTGAGCAGCAGCTTGGGCAAATAAGCCGGGAAATCGAACGACTGGTGGATGCGATCGCGAAAGGACATGGCGATCCATCCGTTTTCGGACCGCGATCGACTGCCTTAGATGCCGAACGAAAGCGGATATCTGAGGAGTTGCAGAGTGAACCACCCGCCCTGAAGGAAGTCGCACTGCATCCGGCCATCCTCAAACGATATGAGGAGCAACTCGGTCGGCTTGAAGAAGCACTTGGTAAAGGTGTCAGTGCGGGCGACGGAGAGGCCGCAGAAGCGATCAGAGACTTGGTTGAGTCGGTCACCGTGTTCCGCGATCCAGGCCGCCCAGGTGGTGTAGCCGTGGAGATAGCAGGCCGGCTAAACGCCCTGCTCGGGGAAAAGGCCTATCCAAACCAAGTCAAAGGAGTGTGGGGAAAGATGGTAGCGGGGGAGGGACTCGAACCCCCGACCCCAGGATTATGATTCCCGTGCTCTAACCAGCTGAGCTACCCCGCCATGGGCTCGCCATCGGCGGCTGGTGAGCCGCGGGTGCGAACGCGCGGCATATAAAGAGTGGCATGCGCGCCTGTCAAGCAAACCCGGACGGGGCAGCAACTTATTGCAGGCAGAGGCTATTTCGGCCTCACCGATGGGTCGCCACCGGGGCTGCCGGGCGGCGGAATCACCGGCGTGTTGCCGCCTTGCGGGGTCGGCGCACGCATTTCGGGATCGACCCCGGCCGGCGGGCACAACACCCCGTCGGATTTGGCGAGCTTGTCGCCCAGCGGCTGGCTGCTCTGCCCGGTGGTGGTTCCCTCGGGAGCCGGCGCGCCGGGATGCGACGGCTGCTGCTGCGGCGCGCAATTCGCGGCGGCGCGCTGCGGCGCCGGCGGCGCGGTCTGTGCCGGCGGCGTGGCTGATGTCGGCGGCGCCTGCGCCGAGGCAACAGCGGGTGCCAGCATCAGCACACAGGATAAAGCGAGTGTTCGACTGATCCTCATGACGAGAAAACCGTGACGACGCGTCGATGTTCCCTCGCAAAATCGCCGCAACCTCACGATTTGCGGAAGCGGATCAGCGAGAAATGCCCCATCGGCGGCATCGGCCGGCGCTCCGCAAGGCTGACCCCGCCATGCTTCGCCGCCCAATTAGTCAGCCGCTCCCACGGAAACTCCGGACGCCAGCCGAGCCGCCGCGCCAGCGGCGCGAAGGCGAGCTCGAAGACGCGGCGGGGGCCGCTCTCGGCACCGATGTGATTGACCAGGATCAGCTCGCCGCCGGGCTTCAGCACGCGGATGAAATCGTCGAGCGTCGCCTCGGGATCCGGCACCGCGGTGATGACATATTGCGCGACCACCGCGTCGAAGAACGCATCCGGAAATGCGAGATTCTTGGCGTCCATCACCGCCAGCGCCTCGACATTGGTCAGGCCCTGCGTGCGCACGCGCTTGAGCGCCCGCCGCAGCATCGGCTCGGAAATATCGACGCCGCATAGCTTTGTGGTGCGCTTGTATTCCGACAGCGAGAGCCCGGTGCCGACGCCGACGTCGAGCACGCGGCCGCCGATCCGGTCGGCTTCCGCGATCGTCGACTGACGGCCCTGATCGAACACCTTGCCGAACACCAGATCGTAGATCGGTGCCCAGCGGCCATACGCCTTTTCGACCCCTTCGCGGTCGATGTCCCCAGCCATTCCCCTGCCCCGACGTTTCTTCTGTCTATCCGCGAACCGCTTCCGCAAGCGGCGCCAACACGTCCTGCGTCGCGGCCCGTATTGCGCGGCTGGCGCTTGCACTCCTGATGAAGCCGCCGCCGAGCACACGCGCCTGCCCAGAGGCCGCGTCGTAGAACACGCAGGCCTGGCCGGGCGACACGCCCTCCTCGCCGGCGACGAGCTCGACCTCATAGCCGCCATCGACGGCGCGCAACCACGCTGGCTGCGGCGCGCGCGTCGAACGCACGCGGACATAGATCTCGATGCCCTCGCCGATCACCCGATCCAGCGCGCCGTCGCCGATCCAGTTGACGTCGCGCAGCGCGATGCGATCCATCCGCAGTGCCTCGCGCGGCCCGACCACGACACGGCGCGTCGCCGCATCGAGCTTGACCACATAGAGCGGGCTGCCGGAGGCAATGCCGAGCCCCTTGCGCTGGCCGACGGTGAAATGAACGATGCCCTGGTGCTGGCCGATCACATGACCGTCGAGATCGACGATGTCGCCCGGCGCGATCGCATTCGGCTTCAGCCGTCCGATGATGTCGGTGTAGCGGCCGGTCGGCACAAAGCAGATGTCCTGGCTGTCCTGCTTGTCGGCGACCTCGAGATCGAAGCGCCGCGCCAACTCGCGGGTCTGCGGCTTGGTCATATCGCCGAGCGGGAAGCGCAGGAAGTCGAGCTGCTCGCGCGTGGTCGCGAACAGGAAATAGCTCTGGTCGCGATCGGCATCCGCGGCACAGACCAGCGAGCGCGATCCGTCGGCAAGCCGCCGCGAGGCGACATAGTGGCCGGTGGCGAGCGCCTGCGCCCCGAGCTCGCGCGCGGTCGCGAGCAGGTCGCGAAACTTGACCGAACGGTTGCACTCGATGCACGGCACCGGCGTCTCGCCGAGCGCGTAGCTGTCGGCGAAATTGTCGATCACCGATTGCTTGAAGCGGCTTTCGTAGTCGAGCACGTAATGCGGGATGCCGATCCGCTCGGCGACATTGCGCGCGTCGTGGATGTCGCGGCCGGCGCAGCAGGCGCCCTTGCGATGGGTCGCGGCGCCGTGGTCGTACAGCTGCAGCGTGATCCCGACCACGTCGTAACCCTGCGACTTCAACAGCGCAGCCGTCACTGACGAGTCGACGCCGCCGGACATGGCAACGACGATCCGTGTGTCTTCAGGGCGGCCTTCGAGATCCAGACTGTTGAGCATCTTTAAGCGGTCATTGGTCACTGTCGCGGCGAGCTTATGCGCTCCGCGACGATATTGGAAAAAGCCTTTTGTCCAGAGAGCCTTAGAACACATCCAAGGCCGCTTCGGTCGGTTCGGACGCGTTGGAGGCCACCTTTAATATAGGCCGTATTCCGGTGAGGCAATCCGCGGAAGCCGTGCCGTGCCGCGCCTGGACGGCAAATCTTGCCGCCGGGCAAAAAGGAGACCTGCCGGGAACCCGTTCCAGCCGACCAAGATAGCTCATAACCTTCTGAAATAACTCATTATTTATTGCCGCCCCCTTGTTGGCCCACTCCTTGCTGACAAAACGCCGGAAGTCTCATTTGCGAGGGTTGGCAGTGGTCAGCGTCACGTCGGAAGCATTGGCAGGCCGGTCTTTTCAGGGCGCGAGGCAGCGGTCGGCGCGGCCCGATCCCGCTTCGCAGGCGGGGAACGACGGCTTTGCCGCGCTGGTCGACAGCAACACTGCGTCCACAAACGACAGCAGCCGCTACGACTCCCAGCCGGCGCCCTCGCGGCGGTCCGACGATCCGCCCTCGACGACCGACGCACGCTCCCGCGACACCAGCACGGGCTCCGACCGGACGTCGCGGGATTCCGCCAGTTCGCGCGACGACAACAAGGTCGACAGCGACGCGCCGTCCAGGACCAAGTCGAAATCGAAATCGGACGACTCGACATCGAGCTCCGATGCGAAATCGACCAGTGACAAGCCGGACGCGACGCAGGCTACTGCGCAGCAGGATCCCGGTGCGGCAACCGTGAATGCCGTGATTGCTCCTGTTGCCGCGACACCGGCGACCGCCCCGACACCGGCGGCCACCGCGCCGTCCGACCAGCCGGCCGCACCACTCGCGATCGCGGCAGCGGCCATCGCGGCAAGCTCGGCCATCGCCGGCACCGGTGCGGCGGCCGGCAGCGGCGCGCCTGCCGGCGCCGACACCGCAGCGGCGGCGGTCACCACAGCGAACGCCGACAAGGTCGCGAAGGCAGCCGGCGTCAAGACCGACGCGCAGATCATCACCACCGCCGATGCGACGACGGTTCCGGGCGCCGCGACGGCGACCGGCGATGCGGCACTCGCCGCCACGGTTGCCGCCGGAACGCCCGCCGCGAAGACGACGACGCAGGCCAAGGCGCAGGTCGCCACGACGGACGCGGCGGCCGCGACGGCGCCTGCCGATCAGGACGGCGCAGCCCAGGGCAACGCCAACACCGCGCAGGCCGCTCCGACCAACATCGTCCCCGCGGTCGCGCAATCGGCCGCCGCCGCCGGCAAGGCGAAGGCCGCCGCGGACGGTGCAGCCGATGCCATCAAGTCCGATGCGAAGGGCGACGGCAACGCCGCGCCGACGGTCGGCGGCCAGGCGGCTGTGCAATCCCCGCTCGCGACGCCCGATTCCAGCGCTCAGGCGCCCAATACGTTCCAGACCCAATTGGCGACCACCCAGACGACGCCGTCTGCGACCGCACAATTGACCGTGACCAACGCCGCGCAGAGCGCCGCCGTGCCGCTCAGCGGGCTTGCGGTGCAGATCGCCGCCTCCGCCAAGAGCGGCAAGAGTCGCTTCGAGGTCCGGCTCGACCCCGCCGAGCTCGGCCGCATCGATGTCCGCATCGATGTCGATCGCAACGGCCAGGTCACCTCGCATCTCACCGTCGAACGCCCGGAAACGTTGTCGATGCTGCGCCAGGACGCCAACCAGCTGCAGCGCGCGCTCGACAATGCCGGCCTCTCGACCGGCAATGGCGGATTGCAGTTCAGCCTGCGCGACCAGTCGCAGTCGGGCCAGAACAACAATGGCCAGTCCAATCCGAACGCCCATCGTTTGATCGTCACCGAGGAGGACAGCGTTCCCGCCGCAGCGGCGGGCCGCTCCTACGGCCGTGCAACCGGCGCCCTCGGCGGCGTCGATATCAGAGTGTAAGGAGTTCACCATGGCAGTCGATGCAACCATGCCGACGCCCGTCGTCTCAGCACCGGGCACCAGCAACGGAACGAACTCTGGAAGCAGCGGCAGCGGCCTGACGACCTCCTCGCAGGGCATCGCCGACAATTTCCAGACCTTCCTGACGCTGCTGACCACGCAATTGCAGAACCAGAACCCGCTCGACCCGCTCGACACCAACCAGTTCACCCAGCAGCTGGTGCAGTTCGCGGGCGTCGAGCAGCAACTGAAATCCAACGATCAGCTGAAGTCGCTGATCGAGATCGAGAAGAGCGCGCAGTCGACCCAGGCGCTGGTCTATGTCGGCAACACGGTCGCGGTCGACGGCAGCAAGACCCAGTTCGACAAATCCGCGACCTGGAATCTGGTGTCCCCGCAAGCCACCAGCGCCACCATCACGATCACCAGCGCGACCGGCCAGACCGCCTATTCCGGCAATTTCAGCCTGAAGCAGGGCAACGCCAGCTTCGTCTGGGACGGCAAGGGCAATGACGGCACGCAATGGCCGGCCGGCACCTACACGCTGACCGCCACCGGCAAGGATTCCAAGGGCAACCCGATCGCCATCTCGACCGAGGTGCAGGGCGTTGTCGACTCCGTCGACCTGACCGCCTCCCCGCCGCTGCTCTCGATCGGCGGGCAGACCTATACCACCGACAAGATCAAGCGCGTGGTGCGCGGGGCGACTGGCTCGAGCTGAGCACATTGCCACGATCCGTAGCCGCGCTTTGAGCGGGCGACCGCGCTCACCACACTGTATCGTCGTCCTGGCGAAAGCCAGGACCCATCACCACCGCATTTGATGATAAGCGGGATCGTGGCCCCAGTGTCGCGCAACAACTGAGAGTTGGGGTAATGGGTCCCTGCTTTCGCAGGGACGACACCGAATATGTGGTTCGGCCGGTGAATCAAACATCCGCATTCTCGCGACATGATTTGCCCGAGCTTTGCTGTTCGTTCCGCCTTCACTGTTGTAGGGCGCGCAGGGAAAGCCGGGTGCCGATCGCGACGGTTCCATGCTATAGCCACGTCACTTGGCTGCTTGCTGTGGGGCTCGACAATGCCGATCAATCGCTTGCTGAAGACGGGCGAATACACGCCGGAGCAAATCGAGCTCTTCAACAGGGCGTTCAGCTTGGCGCTGCATTCGATGGGTCTGGTCGATCGCAACGATCCGCTTTGCGAGATCGTGGCCCGCAAGGTCATCGAGATCGGCAAGACCGGCGCCCTCGACGCGAAGGGCGTCGCGGAAGCGGCTGTGGCCAGCATCGGTCTCTGACGGCCGACGCGGTCGATGGCCGCTGACGGAACGGCGCTTGCCCCGCGGATCGGACGTTCCGGCTGAGCGCGGGCCGCCGCCGTTGCAGGCGGCCCGCCATCAGAGCGGCCTCACTCGACTTCCTGCACGACCGTACGGGTGTCGGGATCGACCAGCATCACGCGCTGGCCGGTATAGACATAGCGATATCTGGTGAGCGACGGACCCCAATCGGCAGGCACCGCTTCAAGCTCGACCTCGCGCGGCACAGGCGAGCCGACGACGATCCTCTCCCGCGTCTCGACGGGACGGATCTTGTGTTCGGTCACATAGCTGTGGATTCGCGTGCGATATTGCGGCTCGATCTGCACGGTGGCGGCATGTCCGGCACCGGTCGTGCCGACAATCGTGCTCTGGGCAAAAGCGCCCGTCGACGCCAATACGGCGGCAACAGAAATCAGAACCAGCTTCTTCATAACGTCCTCCTCACCGCTCCATGCGGCGTTTCGAGAACCGCGACAGAATGGCAATGTTCCTAACGGAGGATCCCGATCAATCGTTGCCGGCGCGCTCCTCGCGCCAAGGCGTTCATCCGGGAATGGACGTCTTGTTCGGCTGGTCCAGTGTTGGCGCGTCCGGACTTTCGCTCTCCGCATTCAGCTCGACCTCGGCCGCGTGCCGGAATTCCTCGTCCCTGCCGTCGGGCTTTCCGGCCTTCTCCCAGAGCTGCCGCGCGTAGTCCCGGATCTGCTGTTCGGTGGCCATGTCATTCCTCGGGAATTCCGAGCTCCTTGCGAACCGTCACGGCCGAGTCACCGACCTTCTCGACGGCTTTACGCAGCTGTTCGCGCGACACGCCGAGGGCATGTGTCCAGCATCTCACCTGAAGCAGATCGTGCATGTTGATCTTCGATCGATCGAACTGCTCTTTCCTGGTCAGGCGCTTCGTCACTGAACTTCTCGCGTCAACCGCTCGGCCTGAGCCTCGGCCGTTGCTGGCGATCCAATCTTCCGGACAGTCATTTGTTCCTTTCTTGGATGGCTGGGTCCTCACCCCTCGGAGGAACATTCTCCACGAGCGATACTTCAGTCGTGAGAGGCCGCGGGCGGCAGCACGAACAAAGGTAAGCCATGACAGGCATTGCAGACAGGATCGGCGGACGGGTCAAGCAGCTCAACGCCGAGATCATCAACGATGGCAGGCTAGCCGAGGAAGGCGCGCAGCAGATCAAGAACGCCGAGAACGCGCCGCCCGCGAAGCCGTTCGGCAATTTGGACAAGCTGACCTAGATGCCCAGATACTTCTTCCATCTCGCGGGCGACATCCCCGCACACGACGTCGTCGGTCACGACTGTGCCGACGACAAGGACGCCCAGGATCACGGCAGCTTCATCGCTCACCGGATCGGCACTGAAAAGCCGGAGATGGTTCGCGACGGCAATTTCATTTCGGTTCGCGATGCGGGCGATAGCGAACTCTTCCGCATCCCCCTGGCTTCGACGAGCGTCTGACGGGGAATGATCGTTCTCATCTCGGCTCGGCTCGCTTCCTGCAGATCGACGCTGCCGGCCGATGTCCGGCATTCCTTGGCCGGCCCGCCGCATGGTGCTCTCAAGGACGCGACCAGGACAGGCCACGCCCCGCCGTTCAATAGGAACAAACGACGACGAGCGCGGTTCGGACCTACATCAGGGTTGAAACACCAATTGCACACATGAAACGTCGCAATCGCTTCAAGCAAACCACGACGCTCGCATACCGCCTCATTCAGCTGGAGGAAGCGGCCCGCGCGAGGGCTTCGCATCTGCCTCCCGGCACCGAGCGGGAACGACTTCTCAAGAAGGCCCGCGAGGCCGAGCGCGCCGTCCAGATCGACCAATGGCTCGCCACTCCGGGAGCAGAGCCGCCACCATAGCGCTTCGATTCACATAAGTTGTGTCGATTCACATAAGCTAATGCGCGCACAGCCGCGAGGCGTTCGAGGCTCGGGCCCGCCCCAACGTCGGGTTTTGCCCCAACCAGACTTGCAGCCGGCCTCAACCCACCTCGCCCTTCGCTCCGGAGCGCCCCTAGGCAGCACCTCGCGCACATCCCGATCAGGGGCGGCGGCTCAGTGAGAGCCCTTTCGTGCGAGCCGCACACCGCGTGGCGAATCGCCGAAGCGGGCTCGGAACAGACGGTTGAAATGCGAAACATCCGAGAAACCGACCTCGAGCGCGATATCGGAAATTCGCCGACGGCCGGCATCTGGCTCGGTGAGCAATTTGAGCGCCCGCTGGAGCCGCAATTCATTCAAGCGCTCGGTGAACGACGGGCCTGATGACGCCATCAGGCGCTGCAGATAGCGCGGCGAGATGCCCTGGCCACGCGCAACCGTTTGAACGTTGAGCCCGGGCTCCTCAAAGTGTGCGGCGATGTAGTCGAGCATAGCACGATGCCGCGCAGCGACGACGGCGCTCGCGCTGCTCTCGCCCAACGCAGCACACTCGCCGATCGCGAGCGCGATGAGATCGTGGATATGGGTCACGACTGTATCGCGAAGCTTCGGCGCGCTCAGCGCTTTCGTCTTAAGCACCGATTTCAGGTATGAGATGAACAGTCGGAATGCTTCTGTCCGGTGGCAAATCGGCCGCATGACCAGACCTTCGACGTCGGTCACGCGCTGCGCAAGCGCCTCGCGCGGCACGGCCAGGCCGAATTGCAACCCGTCGATATAGGTGACGCTGGCGGGCTCGGAATGCAGAATTGCAATTGCGTCGCCGGCGCGAAAATCGGCGTCCCGGCCGCGCTGCGATAGCTGACATCTGCCCGGAGAGCAGAAGATGACCCCGATGGAGTCATCGCCATCGGCAAGGTTCGCCTGCAAACGCTTGAACCGCATCGACGTGCCCTTCAGCGCCAGCATGCGCAATCCCTGAACCGATCGCAGCGACGCATCGGCCTGGAATGAAACGTTCGATAGAGGCTCGATATCGGCGTGCACGATGCATCGGCCAAAGTGCTCGCGCCAGAGCGGGATACGAATGCGTTCCGGAAGCTCGCACGTCGAAAATCGATACGATGCGAAATTGGCTGCGTCCATCGGCATGGGGACCTCCAGCCTTCACAAAACGTCGGAATGAAATGTTGCGGCACTCCACAATCGGTATCTGCATTTTGCGATTCACGCACCGGTCTTCGCCCGATCCGTGCGCATGAGTCCAAGAAGCCACGCTACCGGTCTGCTAGTCTTGCTCGCCTGTGATTGATACTGATGTGAACTGGTTCACTTGGTGATTAGAATATTACGTATATAATGACATCATGAAAATCGCGGCAAATTTCCCTCTTAAGAAGAAGCAGTCGCGATCGCTCTATTTATAATTGCTGCCATCGGATCCGTTTCAAACATTCCGTGCAAGCGCAAATCAGTGTCGTGCCCCGTACGCGGTTTCCTGGCTAAGACGCCACGCGCAGGTCATTCAGTAGAACGACTGATATCGATTTTGGTTGCGTCGGACTGCCTGCGGCACTGTCGGTTATCGCCGCCGGTTGAAATGGTCGAAATCTGTCACGTGGGAAAGTCAACCTGGTGATCAAGAAGGCGTTCGATCATGTCCATCATATTCGACATGCTTTATCGTGAATACTGTCGCGCCCGCCTCGCCGAAATGCGAAAGCAGCATTTGTTGCCGGCCATCGGCGACGTCGCGCAGGCGGCGCCGTCAGAGGATAGCGATCCACCCGGTCCCCGTGATTGCGGCTGGCCGGCGGAAGCGCCGCCAACCCTCGGGTAGCCGCAACGCATAATCATACAGGTTGACCGGAGGCTAGTCCGGCACGCGCACGCCTCGGAGCACCCGAGCGTCTCATGGACCTAGGTCCGATGAGGCCGCGCGCGCCCGCCAGACAGATCGACAGATGCACGATCGAACCCGCAGCTCGAAGCGATTGCTCGGCGAGACCCCGCCGGAGTTCAGATCGACCGGCCGCGACCCGCGCATCGATGTCTGTCGCGGAATCGCGTTGTGGTGGATCTTTCTCGATCACATTCCAGACAACGTCGGAAGCTGGCTGACCCTGCGCAACTACGGCTTCTGCGATGCCGCCGAAATCTTCATGTTCATCTCGGGCGTCACCTGCGCCCTGGCCTACGGCAGAGCGCGTCAGCGCGACGGCTGGCGCGGCATGATCGGCCGTTCGCTGCGGCGAGGATGGGATATTTATGCCGCCTTTCTGCTGCTGACGCTCGCCTGCGCGATCGTCGTCTACCTCGCGGGCAGCGATCGCCTCGCCGACGACAGCAATACGCGGGTTCTGTTCGAACGTCCGGGCGCAGCGCTTGCGCACGCCGCGGTCCTGCAATTCCACCCTGTCAATACCGACGTGCTGCCGGTCTTTGTGATCTGCCACGTGTTATTCGCACCGCTGCTGTGGCTGCTGCTGCGGGCGCCGAACCTGACGCTTGGCCTTTCGCTGTCGCTTTATGCGCTGGTGCATGTCTTCGGCTGGAGCATTCCCTCCTGGCCCGACGGCGTCTGGTTCTTCAACCCGCTGGCCTGGCAGCTTCCGGTCGTGCTGGGCGCATGGTACGTCATCGAGGGAAGGACGATCCAGGGATGGGTGACGTCGCGCCCTGCGCTGGTTCTGTCCGCGCTCTATCTCGCGTTCGGCCTCGTCGTTGCGCTGGGCCACGGCATCAAGCCGCCGCTGCTGCCGCAGGCGCTGACGGATTTGCTGTTTCCGATGGACAAGTCGAATCTGAGCCCGTTGCGGCTGCTGCATTTTCTGGCGCTCGCCATCGTGGTGTCATGGCTCGTTCCAGCGGGCTGGCAGGGACTGACGACGCCGATGCTGCGCAGCGCGAGGCGTTGTGGCGAGAACTCGCTGCCGATCTATTGTCTCGGCGTCCTGCTGGCGCTCGCCAGCCAATGCGACCTGTTCGACATCTCGAACCGGCTCTCGATGCAGATCGGACTCAGTCTTGCCGGTGTCCTTGTGATGGTCGCGGTCGCGGCGCTGCTGAACACGCTCGGCACCAAGCGCGCCCGGCCGCCGGATGTCGATGCCGCCGGACATGATCTTGTGCCGCGCGCCGGCGATCGCGGCATCTTCGACGGTCATGGCGCGCATATCCTTTAAATCGCGTGATCGTGCGCGGGAGAAGCGGATGCTCTCCCACGCACGGCTGGCGCCGACGCTCAGCTCGACTGTCGCGCGGCGTCGAGGATCAGCCGCGCGATCGCGTCGGGCTGCGAGATCAGCGCGAGATGGCTGGCCTTCACCTCGATCGTGGTGGCGCCCATCCGCTTGGCCATGAAGCGCTCGAGATCCGGATTGATGGTGCGGTCTTCGGTCGAGACGGCGTAGTAGCTCGGCTTGCTGCGCCAGGCCGCATGGCTGGTCTTGCCGGCCAGCAGTTGCTTTTGGAACGGCTGCTGCACGGCATAGAGCACCTTCGCCTTCGCCTCCGGCAGGTCGCCGGCGAAATCGCGCAGGAACGCTTCTTCGCCGAGCCGACCCTCGTCGCCGTCGAACACGATGCCGGCGCTCGCTGGCGGCGTCGGATAGGTCTTGGCCAGCGCGGTGTAATCCTCGTCCGCATCGGGTGCGCGCGCCGCAACATAGACCAGCGCCGAGACATTCGGATGCACGCCGGCCTCGGTGACGATCATGCCGGAGAAGGAATGACCGACCAGCACGGTCGGACCATCCTGGCGATCGAGCACCCGCTGCGCGGAGGCAACCGCTTCAGGCAGCGTGGTCAACGGATTCTGCACCGACGTGACGTTGAGCCCGGCGGCCTGCAGCCGCGGAATGACCTCGGACCAGCAGGAGCCATCGGCGAACAGGCCGTGCACCAGCACGACGTTGCGCGCCTTGACCGGCGGCGTGGTGGCGGCCATGCCGCGCGTGGACACCAGTGAAGCCGCGGCTCCAGCGAGCAAGGCGGTCGAGAAGGCGCGTCTGTTCATCATCATGTTACTGCTCCGTTGTTGTATGCTGAGTTGAAAATCAGAGAAGCGCGTCCACCTGCGGTGAACGGACAATCTCTCCTACGCGCGCAAAGGCCTCATGGTTACGCTCGATGCTGTCGTGATCGTAAAGATAGTTGACCATGATGCCGAAGGATTCCGCCATCGCGCGGTCGGCCGTGTTGCCGAGCCAATTGATCCGCTCCAGCCGGGCACCGTTGCCGAGATGGAAGCGCGCCACCGGATCGATGCGATTTCCTGACGCCGGCGAGCGCGTGAGATATTGCGCGCACAGCTTCATCAGGACCGGACGCCAGGTCTCGCAGGTCGCCGCGTCGTGCCACCAGCCCTCGCGCTCCAGCTCGCGCAGCATCGCGACCTCGTTGCCGCCGGATTGCGGCTGCTGGCTGAGCCAGCGCCGGAAGCCCGGGATCGGCGACAGCGTGGAGAAGCGCTTCAGCTGCGGGAATTCCGTTTGCAGCTCCTCGACCACCTGCTTGATCAGGAAATTGCCGAACGACACGCCGCGCAGTCCGTCCTGGCAGTTGGAGATCGAATAGAAGATCGCGGTGTCGGCATGCGCGGCCCTGAGGCCTGCGCTGTCTTGATCCGCATCCTGCACCAGCAGCGGTGGCACGGCGGTGGCCAATCCCTGCACCAGCGCGACCTCGACGAAGATCAGCGGCTCGCCGGGCAGCGCGGGGTGGAAGAAGGCAAAGCAGCGGCGGTCGGGCGCAAGGCGGCGGCGCAGATCGTCCCAGCCCTTGATCTCGTGCACCGCCTCATAGGCGATCAGCTTCTCGAGCACGGCGGCCGGCGACTGCCAGTCGATGCGGCGAAGCTCGAGGAAGCCGCGATTGAACCATGAGACGAACAGATGCTTGAGATCGGCATCGAGCAGCTTCAGCTCCGGTTCGGAGCCGAAACGGCCGGCGATCTCGCTGCGCATCGCGATCAGGCTCGCCGTGCCGCCGGGCGCCATGTTCATCCGCCGCAACACCTCCTGGCGCGGCGGATCCGCGGCGTCGGCCAAATCGGCCGCGGCCGCCGCGGTGCCGTCGGCAAGATAACGCTTCGCCGCATCCTGCAGCGCCGCCGCGTCGGGCTGAAACGCGCTCGCCAGATAACGTTGAAAGCCGTGCCGGCCGGTGGCATCGAGCGCACGCATGGTCTGCTGCAATTGGCGCGCGATCAGGGCGCCCGACGCTTCGCCGCGCTCGGACAACAATGCCGCGGCGAGTTGCCTTGCTTTGTCGAGTGAGGCCGGTGGACTGCCTGGGATGTGCTCGGCGTGGGTCATGGGAGCCTCCTTCTAGCGGCGGAATTTGGCAGGCGGCACGTAGAGGCCGCCCGATGCAGTGACGAGGTCGTCGATCGATTTCGCGGCGAGCCAGTCGCGCGTCGCCGTCTCGACGTCGAGGCCGAGATCGGACGGCAGCATCACGATGCCGCGGCGGCGCAGGCCGTCGGTCGTCCCGGCGTCCTGCCGCCGGCCGAACTCGGTGTCGCCGGCGACCGCGCGCAGGGCGGCCTCGCGCTCCTGCGGCGAGCGGCAACGCAACAGGTTGCAAACACCGCGTTCGGTGATCACGTGGCTGACGTCGTCGCCATGGATCATGACCGGCGGCAGCGCAAAGCCGGCCGAGGCCGCGAGGTCGAACGCGTCGAGGCGCTCGACGAAGCTCGGCGCGCCGTTCGGCTGCCAGGTCTGGACCATCTGCACCACGAGCTTGCGGCCGCGCAGACGCTCGCCTGCTTCCTCGCCGGCACGCAACCAGGCAACGCTGTCGTGGCGTCGGCCGCGCGGATCGGCACCCATGTTCGGCGCGCCGCCGAAGCCCGTGATGCGGTCCTTGGTGGCGGTCGAGCTGTTGCCCTCGGGATCGATCTGCAAGGTGCCGCCGACGAACAGGTCGCAGGCATATTGTCCGGCGACCTGCGCCAGCGCGCGGTTGGAGCGCAGATTGCCGTCGGCGCCGACCGGAAACACGTCGGGACGGCTGGCGACAAATCGCTCCATGCCGAGCTCCGAGCCGAAGCAATAGACGTTGTCGACGAAGCCGGCTTCGATGGCGGGGATCAGCGTCGGATGCGGGTTGAGCACGAAATTCCGCGCGACCTTGCCCTTCAGCCCGCGCTTGGCGGCAAAGGTCGGCAGGATCAGCTCGATCGCCGCGGTGGCATAGCCGATGCCGTGATTGAGCCGTGTCACCTGATAAGGCTCATACACCGCCGATATCGCCATCATCGCCATCAGGACGTTCTCGTCCCTGACCTTGGCGGGATCGCGCGTGAACAGCGGATCGATCGCATACGGCTTCGGACCGGGCACCACGACATCGACCCAGTCGCCGGGGATGTCGACGCGCGGCAGACGATCGACGATCTCGTTGACCTGCGCCACGACGACGCCACCGCGGAACGCCGCGGCCTCGGCGATGGTCGGCGTGTCCTCGGTGTTCGGACCGGTGTACAGATTGCCGTCGCGATCGGCCTTGTCGGCCACGATGAGCGCAACCTGCGGCGTCAGGTCCACCAGCATCCGCGCGTAAAGCTCGAGATAGGTATGGATCGCACCGATCCGCAGCGCCTTGGCGGCAACGAGCTCGGCAAGGCGGCGGCTCTGCGGGCCGGCAAAGGCGAAGTCCAGGCGGTTGGCGATGCCGCGCTCGAACACCGCGAGATGATCGGGAAGCGCCAGCACCGACTGCACCATGTGCAGATCATGCACCCGCGACGGGTCCACCCCGGCGAGGCACGCGGCCAGGAAGTCGGCCTGCTTCTGGTTGTCGCCCTCGAGCGCCACCCGGTCGCCGGATGCGATGACCGCCTCGAGCAGCTCGATCGCGCGGTCGGGCGGGCAGACCTTTCCGTTTGTGCCGCAGACAGTTCGCGCGCGCACGAGGCGCGCCGTGCGATCGGTTCGTGGTGTCGTCTCCGACATGATGGCCTCTCCTTGCTTGATCATCTGAAGCGAAGGTAGGCGGGCGGAATTGATAATAGAAACGATATTCTATAATATGATTGATTACAGATATGGATTAATCGATGCTCGACCTCGAACTTTTGCGGGCCTTCGTCGCGGTCGCCGATTGCGGCGGCTTCCACCGCGCCGCCGAGCAATTGCATCTGACCCAGTCAACCATCAGCCAGCAGATCAAGCGGCTCGAGCTCGAGACCCGGCGGCCGCTGTTCCGGCGCACGACGCGCAGCGTCGCGCTGACCGACGAAGGCGAGATGCTGCTCGGCGATGCGCGGCGTTTGCTGCAGCTCGAGGAAGCGGCGCGGCAGCGGCTCGTGGCGCCGCGGCTGTCCGGCTCGGTTCGTCTCGGCGTGGTCGAGGAAGTCGCCGGCGGCTCATTGCCGTCGGCGCTGGGCCGCTTCGCCGCGCTGCATCGCGGGGTCAAGCTCGAGGTGCAGATCGGTGTCAGCGCCGAACTGATCGAGCAGCTCGATGCGGGCCGGCTCGATCTGGTGTTCGCCAAGCGGCCGCTCGGAACGTCGAAAGGCCGTCTGGTGTGGCGCGAACCGCTGGTGTGGACCGCGGCGGAAACGTTCGATCTCGTTCCCGGCGTGCCGCTGCCGCTGGCGCTGTACCGCGAACGATCGGTGTCGCGCGACGCCGCGCTCTCCGCGCTGCGCGACGGCGAGCTCGGCTGGGAGATCGTCTATACCAGCCCGAGCCTGACCGGCGTCCGCGCCGCCGCCGTCGCGGGACTTGCCATTACCCCGCTGCCGCTCAGCGCGGTCACCACGGGCCTGCGCGTTCTCGGAATTGGCGACGGCCTGCCGCCACTTCCCGAGCTGGAATTCGCCATCTACGAGAAAAGACGGCCGAACAAGGCCGCGGAGGCGCTCGCCGATGCCTTGCTGACGCTGGCGCGCGGTCCCCTGCGCCCCTCGATTTGAGCGCACCGAACCGCGAATTGCGCCGCGCGCCGGTCTGCCTGCCGGCGGGTAGACCCGAATGTTCCCGGCCGTTCCAACGAGATTCGTATTGAACGCTTGGGCTTAGGCAAATTTTAAACCGGGAGGCGTAGCTTACCCCTTGCGAGTTCAGTGGTTGAGAGTTTGTGAGTACGCCATGACAGAACCCCATCGCCCGAGGGTGAAATACGTCATCGGGCCTGACGGCAGCCCGTTAACGATTGCGGATTTGCCGGCCCCCGGTACCAAACGGTGGGTCATCCGCCGCAAGGCCGAAGTCGTCGCTGCGGTCCGCGGCGGCCTGCTCTCCCTCGAGGAGGCCTGCAGCCGCTACACATTGACCGTCGATGAATTCCTTTCCTGGCAGTTCTCGATCGACCAGCACGGTCTGGCCGGGCTGCGCACCACCCGCATCCAGCAATATCGGCAGTAATTCGGCGCCGATCCTGTGGCATTTGACGAAAACCGGCCTCGCCTTGCGAAGCCGGTTTTTTTCATGTCCGCGATTTTGCCGCGGTCCTTAACCTTCGTTAACCATATGGAAACCATACCCTAGGCAATATTTGCCCAGTCGGACCCGCGCGGGCCGAATCCTGGGGGCCGTTGGTGCAAAGTCTGGTTGCTTTCCTAAGAGGTCTTGGTGCGGCCCGCCTCGCGGCCATGGTTGCGGTCACCGCGGCCCTGATCGGCTTCTTCGCCTTCGTCATCATGCGCGTCACGACGCCACAGATGACCACCCTCTTCACCGACCTGTCGACCGAGGATTCCTTTGGAATCATCAAGGAGCTGGAACGCCAGGCGATCCCGTTCGAGCTGCGCAATGACGGCGCCGCGATCATGGTGCCGAAGGACAAGGTGACGCGGCTCAGGATGAAGCTCGCCGAGGGCGGCATGCCCAAGGGCGGCGGCGTCGGCTACGAGATCTTCGACAAGTCGGATGCCTTGGGCACCACGAGCTTCGTCCAGAACATCAATCATTTGCGGGCGCTGGAGGGCGAGCTCGCCCGCACCATCCGCGCTATCGACCGCGTCCAGGCCGCGCGCGTCCATCTGGTACTGCCGGAGAAGCCGCTGTTCTCGCGCGAGACGCCGGAGCCCTCCGCTTCGATCGTGCTCAGGGTACGCGGCGCGCTGGAGCCGCAGCAGATCCGGGCTATCCGCCACGTCGTCGCCTCCGCGGTCAACGGGCTGAAGCCGCAGCGGGTCTCGATCGTCGACGAGGCCGGGCAACTGCTCGCCGACGGCGCCCAGTCCGACGCCGATGCCGCGGTCGGCGACGAGCGCCGCGCCGCCTTCGAGAAGCGGATGCGCAAGCAGGTCGAGGACATCGTCTCGTCAGTGGTCGGCGCCGGCCGCGCCCGCGTCCAGCTCTCCGCCGACTTCGACTACAACAAGATCACCCAGACCTCGGACAAGTTCGACCCCGAGGGTCGCGTGCTGCGCTCGACCCAGACCCGCGAGGACAGTAGCCTCACCGCCGACAATTCCGGCCAGGTCACCGTCGCCAACGAGCTGCCGGGCAGCCAGAACCAGGACAACGCCGCCCGCGCCCGCGACCAGAGCAAGAAGAGCGAAGAGACCAACAATTACGAGATTTCCCGCACCACCAAGACCGAGGTGACCGAGGCCGGCCGCGTCAACCGCATCTCGGTCGCGGTGCTGGTCGACGGCAGCTACTCCAAGAACGAAAAAGGCGAGCTGGTCTATCAGGACCGCACCAAGGAGCAGCTCGACCGCATCGCCGCTTTGGTCCGCTCCGCGATCGGCTTCGACCAGAAGCGCGGCGACCAGGTCGAGGTCGTCAACCTGCGCTTCGCCGAGCCGCCCGCCGCGCAGCCGATCGCCGAGCCGACCGGCCTGCTCGGCATGCTGCAGTTCACCAAGGATGACGTGATGTACGTCATCGAGCTCGGCGTCATGATGATGCTCGGCCTCGTCGTACTGTTCATGGTGGTCCGCCCGCTGGTCAAGCGCATCGTGGCGGCCGACGTCATTCCGGCGCTGACCGGCGCGGGCATGCCCGCGCTGGCGGAAGCCCATGCCGAGAGCGCCGCAACGCCGGGTCAGGCGCTGATCCCGAGCGGCAGCGGCGCAGCGCAATTGATCGACGTCGCCCAGATCCAGGGCCAGGTCCACGCCCAGGCCGTGCACCGGGTCGGCGAGCTCGCCGAACGCAATCCGAACGAAACCGTCTCCATCGTCCGTCAATGGCTGAGCGAGCCGGTAGAGAACTGACATGGCCGCCGTACCCCAGACCACCAACGCCAACGACATCGCCACCGTCCTCTCGACGCTGGCGAACCGGCAAAGCGCCCGGCCCAAGGGCAAGCCGCTACCCGGCCCCAAGCGCGCGGCAATCCTGATGCTCGCACTCGGCGAGCAGTATGGCGGCAAGATCTGGTCGATGCTCGACGACGAGGAAGTCCGCGAGCTGTCGGTCCACATGTCGACCCTCGGCACCGTCGAGGCCGACGTGGTCGAGGACCTGATGCTGGAATTCGTCTCGCGGATGTCGGCCTCCGGCGCGCTGATGGGCAATTTCGACGCCACCGAACGGCTGCTGCAGCAATACCTGCCGGCCGAGCGCGTCTCCGGCATCATGGACGAGATCCGCGGCCCGGCCGGCCGCAACATGTGGGAGAAGCTCTCCAACGTGCAGGAAGAGGTGCTCGCCAACTACCTCAAGAACGAATACCCGCAGACCATCGCCGTGGTGCTGTCGAAGCTGAAGCCGGAGCACGCCGCGCGCGTGCTCGCGATCCTGCCCGAGGACATCGCGCTCGACGTGGTCGGCCGCATGCTGCGGATGGAAGCCGTGCAGAAGGAAGTCATCGAGCGCGTCGAGCAGACGCTGCGCACCGAGTTCATGTCGAACCTGTCGCAGACCCGCCGCCGCGACGCCCATGAGGTGATGGCCGAGATCTTCAACAATTTCGACCGCCAGACCGAGACCCGCTTCATCACCTCGCTTGAAGAGGAAAACCGCGAATCCGCCGAGCGCATCAAGGCGCTGATGTTCACCTTCGACGATTTGATCAAGCTCGATACCGCCTCGGCCCAGACGCTGATGCGCAACATCGACAAGGACAAGCTCGGCGTCGCGCTGAAGAGCGCCAACGAGGAGGTACGCAGCTTCTTCCTCGGCAACATGTCCTCGCGCGCCGGCAAGATGCTGATGGACGACATGGCCGCGATGGGCCCGGTGCGGCTGCGCGACGTCGACGAGGCCCAGGCGCTTCTGGTCAACCTCGCCAAGGATCTCGCCGCCCGCGGCGAGATCACGCTGACCAAGAACCGCGCCGACGACGAGCTGGTGTATTGATGGCCGCGCCCGCAAAATTCCTGTTCGACACGGATTTCTCGGCGCCGGACCGCGCACGCGAACGCGCGCCGACGCCGGCCGAGGTCGCGCAGAAGGTCGCCGACGCCGAGGCGCGGGCCTATCGCGCCGGCTACGAGGCCGCGCTGCGCGAGGCCAAGGTCGAGAGCGACCGCCGCGCCGCGCAGGCGTTGGAGGAGATCGGCACCGCGATCAAGGGCATCGCGGCGCGCTTCGCCGGCATCGAGACGCGGATGGAGACCGAGGCGGTGGACGTCGCGGTGGCGGTCGCCCGCAAGCTTTGTTCCGAGCTGATCGCGCGCGAGCCGCTCGGCGAGATCACCGCGCTGGTCTCCGACTGCTTCTCGCATCTGGTGGCGACGCCGCATCTCGTGGTCCGCATCAACGACGCGCTCTACGAGGCGGCGCATGACAATATCGAGCGGATGGCGGCGCATTCCGGCTTTCAGGGCCGGCTGGTGATCCTGGCCGAGCCGACGATTGCGACCGGCGACTGCCGGATCGAATGGGCCGATGGCGGCGTCGTGCTGGAACGCGCCGCGATCGAAGGCAAGATCAACGAACTCGTCGGGCGCTATCTGGCGTCCCGCGCCAGGCCGGCTGAAGGCGATTGAGGGCTGAACCATGACCGACACCGACACCCAAGTCCCGCTTCCCGATCTCAACTCCGCCGACGCGCCCACCATCGACGACATCGGCTACAACGAGGACGAACATGCCGCGCGCATCGCGGCCGATCTCGAGGCCGTGTTCGACGTGCCGGTGCAGGTCTCGGCGGTGCTTGGCCGCTCCAAGATGGACGTCGGCGACCTCTTGAAGCTCGGACCGGGCACCGTGCTCGAGCTCGACCGCCGCGTCGGCGAGGCGATCGACATCTACGTCAACAACCGCCTGGTGGCGCGTGGCGAAGTGGTGCTGGTGGAAGACAAGCTCGGCGTGACCATGACCGAAATCATCAAGGCAGAACGCTCTTAACAACTCAGGCGGTCACGCGCGGGACCTGCGCGACCAGACGAACAGGAGATCATCATGCGGCTTCTCATCGTTGGCACCCTGAAGGGCCAGCTCACGACCGCGACCAAGATCGCGATGGACAACGGCGCCTCGGTGACCCACGCCGAGGCCGCCGAACAGGCGATGAACGTGCTGCGCGGCGGCAAGGGCGCCGACCTCCTGCTGGTCGATGTCGGCCTCGACATCCGCGACCTCGTGATGCGGCTCGAAGCCGAGCACATCCACGTGCCGATCGTCGCCTGCGGCATCTCCAACGACGCCCGCGCCGCGGTCGCCGCGATCCATGCCGGCGCCAAGGAATACATCCCGCTGCCGCCCGACCCCGAGCTGATCGCAGCGGTGCTGGCCGCGGTCGCCAACGACGCGCGCGATCTGATCTACCGCGACGAGGCGATGGGCCGGGTAATCAAGCTGGCACAGCAGATCGCGGGCTCGGATGCCTCCGTCATGATCACCGGCGAGTCCGGCACCGGCAAGGAAGTGCTGGCGCGCTACGTCCATTCCCGCTCGGCCCGCGCCAAGCGGCCGTTCATCTCGATCAACTGCGCCGCGATCCCCGAGCACCTCCTTGAATCCGAGCTGTTCGGCCATGAGAAGGGCGCCTTCACCGGCGCGGTCGCCCGCCGCATCGGCAAGTTCGAGGAAGCGACCGGCGGCACGCTGCTGCTCGACGAAATCTCCGAGATGGACGTGCGGCTGCAGTCCAAGCTGCTGCGCGCGATCCAGGAGCGCGTGATCGACCGCGTCGGCGGCACCAAGCCGGTCCCGGTCGACATCCGCATCATCGCGACCTCGAACCGCAACCTCTCGGAGGCGGTGCGCGAGGGCACCTTCCGCGAGGACCTGCTGTTCCGCCTCAACGTCGTCAACCTGAAGATTCCGCCGCTGCGCGACCGCCCGGCCGACATCCTCGAGCTGGCGCAGCATTTCGCCAGGAAATATGCCGAGGCCAACGGCATGCCGGTGCGTCCGATCTCGACTGATGCCCGCCGCGTCCTGACCGCGAACCGCTGGCAGGGCAACGTCCGCGAGCTCGAGAACACCATCCATCGCGCGGTCCTGATGGCGCAGGGCGACGAGATCGGCGCTGAGGCGATCCTGACCCCCGACGGCGACCGGCTCGACCTCGCCAAGACCGCGCCCGCGGTCGCGCACGCCACGCTGGCCGCCGAGCAGGTCACCCGCGCGCTGGTCGGCCGCACCGTCGCCGATGTCGAGCGCGACCTGATCCTGGAAACGCTGAAGCACTGCCTCGGCAACCGCACCCATGCCGCCAACATCCTCGGCATCTCGATCCGCACGCTGCGCAACAAGCTGAACGAATATGCCGACGGCGGCATCCCGATCACCCCGGCCGGCAATGGCGCGCCCGACTATCAGCGCATGGCGAACGCCGGCTGAGAAACCCTGGTGGCGGCAAGTCCCGCCGCTTGCCTCGCCTCACGAATAGCTGGGCGCGTCGGGCTTGCGGAAGATCCGGATCGGATCGCCGGGCGTGATGTCGCGGCCCGTGAACGTCACATAGGCATAGAGCGCAAGATAGGCGACGGCGATCGCACCGACGATGTAGAGCAGCCAGGTTCCCACGCGCTTCATCGAACCGTCACCTCTCCGAAACATCCGCGCCATTTAATGCGCCGATTGGGAAAGCGCCACGGCCGACAAGCCGCGCCGGCCTCGGTGCCGTTCATCCCTTGAATCTTGCGGCAGGTTGCCTTATTCAATCTCCTATTGCATTTACATTCTTAGACAACTGGAGAGTGATATGGCCCTTTACGCGCAGACCAGCGGCACCCTGTCCACAACCTCCGCGACTTTAACGCCGATGCAAGGCCTCAGCCTGACGATTCCGGAGGGCGTCGGCACCACCGCGATCATCACCCTTAACGTTCCGAATCCCTACGCCACGGGCAATGATATTCCGGGCGGCGTGTTCGGAGTCACCGTCAATGGCACGGTCTCGCCGGTCGTCGCAAGCTTCACCTATAACGAGACCCCGTCGAGCTTTGGCCGTATCCCGACCACACTCGTCGTTGGCATTCCGCTGGCCAATGCAGCTCAGACCGTCCAGGCTGTATGGGCTGGCGTCCGCGGCAGCAATGTGATCATCGACAGCCCGGCATCGCTGAGCGCAGTTTTCTAAAGTCCGATCCGGATAAGCACGGCGCGCTAACGCGGCCCTCGCACATGAACATGACGCGACGGCAGGCTGACCTCAGCCAGCCGTGCGGCGTCTTCCTCATGGTCGAGCGCGACATACTCGCCGTGCCAATACGCCAGCGCGGCGGTACGCTCGGACGCGATCACGTCGAGCACGCGGCCGATGACGATCACGTGCGAATGCCGTTCGATGGTCTCCTCGACCTCGCAATCAACCGCGGCAAGCGCGCCGACCAGCAGCGGGACGCCTGACGCCCGCGTCGTCCATTCGGCCCCGGTGAAGCGGTCCGCGCCCTTCAGGCCGCCCTTGCCGGTGAAGCGCTCGGCGATGTCGCGTTGATCCGCGGCCAGGATATTGACGCCGAATACGCCATGGCGTGCGATCAGCGGCCATGACGAGGCCGCGCGGTTGATGCTGACGATCAAGGACGGCGGCTCGACCGAGAGCGACGACACCGAGGTCACCGTCATTCCCGAAATATCCTTGGCCCGACCGGCCGTGATCACGCTGACGCCGCCGGTGAGGTGACGCATCGCGCCGCGGAATTCGGCGGCCGCAACCGCTGATACGATCGAAACATTGCGGACGATGGAATTCATGGCAACCTCACAGACTGTCTTCGCTGCCTTCGAGCAGATGCTTCAGGATCTCGCCCTCCAGCGCAGCGAGTTCGGCCGACCCGCGCCGGCGCGGCCGCGGCAGGTCGATCGTGACATCCTCTGCGATGCGGCCGTCCTCGATGACCAGCACGCGGTCGGCGAGCGCGACCGCCTCGGCGACGTCATGCGTCACCAGGATCGCGGTAAAGCCCTGGTCGCGCCAGACCCGCTCCAGCAATTGCTGCATCGAGATCCGCGTCAGCGCATCGAGTGCGCCGAGCGGTTCGTCGAATGCCAGCACGCGCGGCTGGCTGACCAGCGCCCGCGCCAGGGCAACGCGCTGCTTCTGCCCGCCCGAGAGCACCGACGGCCACTGGGTGCGCTTGTCGCCGAGTCCGACCTCGACCAGCGCGCGCTCGGCGCGCGCCTGTGCATCAGCAGACGAGCGCTCGCGCCCCAGCCCGACCTCGACATTGGACAGCACCCGCGCCCAGGGCAGCAGCCGCGGCTCCTGGAACATGACGCGGACGTCCTGCGCCCGCGGCGGCTCGCCGAACGCGATGGTTCCCGCCGTCGGCGCGTCGAGGCCGGCGATCAGACGCAGCAGCGTGCTCTTGCCGCAGCCGCTCCGGCCGACGATCGCGACGAACTGGCCGGCCGGGATGTGCAGGTCGATGCCGCGCAGCACCTCATTGTCGCCGAACGCCTTGCGCAGGCCGCGGATGGTCAGCGACAGGCCGCGGGCCGCGCCTTCCGGCACGCGCCGCAACTGCCGCGCCTTCACGACGATCTCGGTGCGGTCGACCGGCTCGGCTTCAGCGGTTTCGAAACGAAGCGCTTCTTGCATTCTCATTCTCACTTCTTCTGGAAGGCGGGATGCCACGACAGGGTCAGCCGCTCCAGCGCCCGCGAGGCGCTGTCGGCGAGCTTGCCGAGCAAGGCGTAGATCAGGATCGAGAGCACGACGACGTCGATCAGCATGAACTCGCGCGCCTGCATCGCCATGTAGCCGAGGCCCGACGAGGCCGCGATGGTCTCGGCGACGATCAAGGTCAGCCACATGATGCCGAGCGCGAAGCGCAGGCCGACGAAGATCGAGGGCAGCGCGCCGGGGAAGATCACCCGGCGGAACAGCTCGCCGTCGGTCATACCGTAGATGCGGCCCATCTCGATCAGCTGCGGGTCGACGGTGCGAATGCCGTGCAGCGTGTTGAGATAGATCGGGAAGAACACGCCGAGCGCAACCAGGAACAGCTTTGCCGACTCGTCGATGCCGAACCACAGGATGACGAGCGGGATCAGCGCCAAATGCGGAATATTGCGCACCATCTGCAAGGTGGTGTCGGTGAGTTTTGCCGACAGCTGCGACAGCCCGTTGGCGAGACCGAACGCAAAGCCGATGCCGCCGCCGATCAAGAAGCCGATCGAGGCGCGCCAGAAGCTGACCCAGATGTTGCGGACCAGTTCGCCGGACAGCAGCAGCTTCCATCCCGCCACCGCGACGTCAGTCGGCGCCGGCAACACCCGCGAGGGCACGTAGCCGGTGACGCAGGCAAGCTGCCACACCAGCACGATCGCCAGCGGCACGATCCAGGGGATCAAGCCATCGACCTTCGGGAGTTTCGGCGCGCTGGAGCTGTTTCCGTTCCGATGGGATCGGAACGGAGCTCCAGATTTTTGTTTTGACGCGTTTTCTTCACGGGAACCGGCATCCACTTCGCTCGAAAACGCTTTGCGGCGCGGGAGACTGTCGATGAGACTCATGATTGCGATGCCTGCTTCTGCGGACGGTAGTCGTTGCCGATAGTCTCGCCGAACGGCCCGGTGTTGACGCGGATCGGCGTCACGTTGCCGCCCTGCGCCAGCGACAACAGCGGGAACACCAATTCGGCGAAGCGATAGGCTTCCTCGAGATGCGGGTAGCCCGACATGATGAAGGTATCGACGCCGATCTCCTGATACTCCTTGACCCGCGCGGCGACGGTCTCGGGATCGCCGACCAGCGCGGTGCCGGCCCCGCCGCGCACCAGGCCGACGCCGGCCCACAGGTTCGGGCTGATCTCGAGCTGGTCGCGGCGGCCGCCATGGAGCTGCGCCATGCGCTGCTGGCCGACCGAATCCATCCGCGCAAAGATCTTTTGCGCGGCGGCCACCGTGTCGTCGGTGACGTACTGGATCAGCTCGTCGGCGGCGCGCCACGCCTCCGCGTTGGTCTCGCGCACGATCACATGCAGGCGGATGCCGAACGAGAGCTTGCGGCCGCGCTGCGCCGCCACCGCCTTCACCTTGGCGATCTTCTCGGCGACCTGCGCCGGCGGCTCGCCCCAGGTCAGATATTTGTCGACGGTGTCGACCGCGACGTCGATGCCGGCATCCGAGGAGCCGCCGAAATACAGCGGCGGCCGCGGCGACTGCACCGGATTGAACAGCAGGCGGCCGTCCTCGATCCTTATGTGCTTGCCTTCGACATTGACGGTCTTGCCCGCCAGCAGATCGCTGTAGACGTTGAGGAACTCGCGGGTCACCGCGTAGCGTTCGTCATGATCGAGGAAAATGCCGTCGCCCTTGTTCTCGATCGGATCGCCGCCGGTGACGACGTTGATCAGAAGGCGGCCGTTCGACAGCCGGTCCAGCGTCGCGGTCATCCGTGCGGCGACGCTCGGCGACTGCAGGCCGGGCCTCACCGCCACGAGATAGCGCAGGCGTTCGGTCCAGGGCGCGACGGCCGAGGCCACCACCCAGGAATCCTCGCAGCTCCGCCCGGTCGGCAGCAGCACGCCGTAATAGCCGAGCTGATCGGCGGCCTGCGCGATCTGGCGCAGATAATTGAAGTTCACCTCGCGGCCGCCGATCGACGTGCCGAGATAGCGGCTGTCGCCGTGGGTCGGCAGGAACCAGAGGATGTTGGCGTTGGTTGGGTTGCTCACGTGCCCGGCCTCCATGCGACGTCGGAAATCTTGATTTGTTTCGGGATCAGGCCGAGCGCGAAGAACGTGTCGGCGACCTGCTGCTGGTCCGCGACCACTGCATCGGTGACCGGCTTGATGCCGTAGGCCTGCCGCTTCAACGCGACCTCGACCACCGGCACCGACAGGCCGATGCTCGGCGCCAGCTGCTCGGCAACGGCGTGGATATCGCCCTTGGCCCAGTCATCGACCTCGCTCAGCTGCGCCAGCACGAGCTCGACGATCTTCGGATCGGCCTGCAGGAATTTCTTCGAGGCGAAGTAGAACTGATAGTTCGCAACGATGCCGGTGCCGTCGGCGACGGTGCGGGCGCCGGTCGCAGCCTCCGCCGCGGCCTGGAACGGATCCCAGATCACCCAGGCATCGACGGCGCCGCGCTCGAACGCCGCGCGCGCATCGGCCGGCGCCAGGAACACCGGCTCGATCTCGGAATATTTGACGCCGGCCTTCTCCAGCGCCTTCACCAGCAGATAGTGGACGTTGGAGCCCTTGTTCAGCGCGACCTTCTTGCCCTTCAGGTCAGCGACCGACTTGATCGCGCTGTCCTTCGGCACCAGGATCGCCTCGCCCTTCGGCGCCGGCGGCTCATAGGCGACATACTGGATCGGCGCGCCGGCGGCCTGCGCGAAGATCGGCGGCGCCTCGCCGGTGTTGCCGAAATCGATCGCGCCGACATTGAGCGCCTCGAGCAGCGGCGGCCCGGACGGAAACTCGGTCCACACCACCTTGGTGCCGACCGCCTTCAGCTTTTCCTCGAGCGAGCCCTTGCTCTTGAGCAGCACCAGCTTGCCATATTTCTGGTAACCGATGCGGACCACCTTCTCCTGGCCGTAGGAGGCGCTGACGGTTGCGGCGACGATGCTGAGCGACAGCACCGCGCGGGCGATCCAGCGTCGAAATAAACGCATCATGGGACTATCCTCTGCATTGGAAATGACCAAACGCGCGCCGATCAGGTCTGGGGATTGCGCCAGACGATGTCGCGGATCGCGATCTGCTTCGGGATCAGGCCGAGCTTGAAAAAGCGGTCGGCGACGCCCTGCTGGGTCGCGATGATGTCGTCGGTCACGGGTCCGACCGAGAAGCCCGCCCGCTTCGCCGCGATGGTCTGGATATCGAGCGGCACGCCGGTGACGGCGGCCAGCGATTTGGCGACCTCGTCGGGATGCGCCTGCGCCCATGCCGCGCTCGACGTCGTGACATCGACGATCTGCTGCAGGATCGCGCCGCGATTGCGGGCGAAGTCGCGGTTGGCGATGTAGAACGAGTTGGTCTTGGTGATGTCGCGCGTCTTGACCAGGATGCGGCCGTTCTGCTTGGTCTCGGCGATCGCGAAATACGGATCCCAGATCGCCCAGACATCGATGCCGCCATTGGCGAAGGCCGGACCGGCGTCCGGCGGCGTCAGATAGACCGGCGTGATGTCGTCATAGGTGAGCCCGGCCTTCTCCAGCGTCTGGATCACGACATTATGCGCGCTCGATCCCTTGGTGAAGCCGACGCGCTTGCCCTTGAGATCGGCAATTGACGCGATCGCCGAATTCTGCGGCACCAGGATGCCGGAGCCGTTGATGATGGGCTGCGCCGCGGCATAGACGATGGCCGCGCCGGCGGCCTGCGCGAAGATCGGCGGGGAATCGCCCACCGCGCCGTAATCGACGCTGCCGACATTCATCGCTTCCATCATCGGCGGGCCCGAGGAGAACTCGATCCATTTCACGCCGATGCCCTGCGGCTTGAAATGATTTTCCAAGGCCTCGCGCTGGCGCGTGATAACGAGCACGCCGTTCTTCTGGTAGCCGATACGAATTTCCTTCGCGTCCGCCTGCGCCTTCGCACCGCGTGACAGCGCAGCGGCGGCGGCTGTGACGAGCGACAGCTGGAGGAACTCACGACGCTTCATTCCAAACTCTCCTGACGATCAAGCGCGCTATCGCGCTGCACGATCATGCGATGTCAGGATGATGGGGCGCGCGAATGAAGCTGTCGAGCACCGCACAAAAATAGCGATGCCCGCACTTCGGTGCAGGCATCGCGCGTGCCGTTTCTTTTAAAGCTCCGAGCGCGTGTAGCGAATTATTTTCTTCACGCGATCGCGAGGCGGCTGCGCATTAATTGATCAGCCCGCAGCTGCTGCCTTCGAGCCGACATTGACCGCGAGTTTACCATAGCGGTCCGTGAACGCCTGGGTGTCGATCTCCTCGAGCTTAATCGAGCCATCGAGCACGCCCTTCTTCCAGGCATCGTGCTCGGGATCGTGCTGGAACTCCGGCATCACTTCTTTCGCGAACAGCTCGAGCGACTCGCAGATGTGCTCATGGGTGTTCTTGCCGGCCTGGTTGAGCAGGATCACCTGATCGATATGCGAGGCGCGGAAGCGCCGCAGCTTCTTGCGCAAGGTCTCCGGCGAGCCGATCAGGCCGCCGCGCAGCGCAGCCTCCTGCGCCTCCGGCTTGTCGCGCTTCCACTTGTTATACTCGTTCCACATGTTGACGGTGCCGGGCGCCGGCCGCTGCCGGTTCTGGGCCTGGCCGTAATAGCGCAGCGCGAACTGGAAGAAGGTTGCGCCGTCGGCGCGCCGGCGCGCTTCCTCGTCGGTCTTCGCGCACATGAAGAACGAGACCAGCGCCATGTTCGGATTGATCTCGTAGTCGGCGAGCTTCTTCAGCCGCTTGGTGATCGCGTTGTAATAGGCGTGCACCCAGGCATGCGCCGCCTCGGCGCTGACGAACTGAAAGCCGAGCGCGCCAAACCCGTTCTGCCCGGCGCGTTCGATGGTCGGCAATTGCGAGCATGCCATCCAGAGCGGCGGATGCGGCTTCTGCACCGGCTTCGGCACGACATTGCGCAGCGGGATATCGAAATACTTGCCGTGATGCTCGGTGCCGACCTTGCTGAACATCGGGAAGATCGCTTGCACGGCTTCCTCGAACACCTCGCGCTTGGTCTCCATGTCGCGGCCGAACGGCGTCAGCTCGGTGATCGAGGCGCTCTCGCCCATGCCGAACTCGCAGCGGCCGTTGCTCAAGAGATCGAGCACCGCGACCCGCTCGGCGACGCGGGCCGGATGATTGGTGGTGAGCTGGAAGATGCCGTGGCCGAGCCGGATGTTTTTGGTGCGCTGGCTCGCGGCGGCAAGGAAGGATTCCGGCGCCGGCGAGTGCGAATATTCCTCGAGGAAGTGGTGCTCCACGACCCAGGCGTAGTCGTAAGCGAGCCGGTCGGCGGTTTCCAATTGCGTCAGCGCGTTCTGGTAGAGCCTGAGCTCGTCGCCGTCGTTCCAGGGGCGCGGCAGTTGCAGCTCGTAAAAGATGCCGAATTTCATGGAGTCACTCCCAAGGTCGCTTCTTTGACCAGTTATCGTGGTCTCGACCGCTTGTTGTTTTGGGGCAGTCTAGTGGCGCTCCGGATCAAGTCTAGCCTCGGGGGCGAAACCCCAATTCCGCGCAGCGGGAGACGGCTTGATCGGAACGCATGAATGTTTAGCTTGTGCTGGCCTGAGTCGCGGCGCTATCGGTCGCGCGCTCACTCTTCCGAAAGCCCATGACCATCTTCACGCCGCATCAGGACACTGCGCTGAAAGCCGTCGCCGACTGGCTGAAGGCCAAGCCCGGCCAGAACGGCACGCCGCCGGTGTTCCGCCTGTTCGGCTATGCCGGAACCGGCAAGACCACGCTCGCCCGCCACATCGCCGAAGGCGTCGACGGCGAGGTGAAGTTCGCGGCCTTCACCGGCAAGGCGGCGCTCGTCATGCGCAACAAGGGCTGCGACAGCGCCTCGACGATCCATTCCCTGATCTACCGCGCCCGCGAGTCCGGCGTCGAGCAGCCGAGCTTCGAGCTCTGGGACGACGCGCCGGCATCAAAGGCCAAGTTGATCGTGATCGACGAGTGCTCGATGGTCGATGCCGAGCTCGGCCGCGATCTGATGTCGTTCGACTGCCCGCTGCTGGTGCTCGGCGATCCCGCGCAATTGCCGCCGATCCAGGGCGGCGGCTTCTTCACCGATGCCGAGCCCGACGCGATGCTGACCGAGGTGCACCGCCAGGCGCAGGACGATCCGATCGTGCGGATGTCGATGGATATCCGCGAGGGTCGCGAGCTCGAGATCGGCCGCCATGGCGAGAGCGAGGTGGTGTCACGCAAGGAGCTCGATCCGGACCGCGTGATGAGCGCCGACCAGGTGCTGGTCGGCCGCAACAACACCCGCCGCGCCTACAACATGCGGGTGCGGCAGCGGCAGAACATCGAGGATCCGCTGCCGGTCGCCGGCGACAAGCTGGTCTGCCTGCGCAACAACCGCAAGAAGGGCCTGTTCAACGGCGGCCTGTGGCGGGTCAAGGCGCGCGCGCAGTCCAAATCCAGGATCATCACCATGCGCGTGATGCCGGACGAGGATTTCGGCTACAAGGTCACCAAGGTCTCGGTGCGCGGCGAGTGCTTCGACGGCGGCGTCGAAGGCGTGCCGTGGGAGCAGCGCAAGCCCTATGACGAGTTCGACTACGGCTACGTGCTGACCGTGCACAAGTCGCAGGGCTCGCAATGGGACGACGTCGTGCTGTTCGACGAGAGCTTTGCCTTCCAGGACTCGCGCGCGCGGTGGCTCTACACGGGGATCACGCGGGCGGCGAAGCGGCTGAGCGTGGTGGTGTGACGTGCCGCGCACTTGTAGACCCGTCATCCTGAGAGACCGTGAATGTATGACTCTCGATGACGCAACATACCCGATGTCGTCCCGGCGAAAGCCGGGACCCATAACCACCGAAGGTCATTGTTGCACGACGCTGGGGCCACAGCCTTCTAACAATTCAATCCTGTGGTTATGGTCCCGGCTTTCGCCGGGACGACGGGAGGAGAGATTGCGCTATATCCCCAGCATTTCCCTCACGAAACCGTGTGGCCGGCGCCGTAACAAAACGCCTCCTCGCCCGTATTTTGAAGTGTCGGAGCCACCCGGCCTGATTGGCCAATGCCGGCTCCCGCTCTAGACTGGCCCCACTTGCGACCCCACGAGGAACCCATGCCCAAAAGCTCCCTCAGCCGCCTCTCGCTGTGCGCCGCCGCGATCGGCGCGCTGGCCGTCACAGCTTTTGCCGTTGCGCCCTCGCTTGCCGCTGAGGACGCCGTGATCATCCCGGCGCCGGCCGCGAGCGCGCCGGAATCCGGCATCAAGACCGCAGTGCTGGCCGGCGGCTGCTTCTGGGGTGTGCAGGGCGTATTCCAGCACACCGCCGGCATCGTCAGCGCGGTGTCCGGCTACTCCGGCGGCAGCAAGGCAAGCGCCGATTACGAGAAGGTCTCGACCGGCACCACCGGCCATGCGGAATCGGTCGAGATCAAGTACGACCCGCAGAAGATCTCCTACGGCAAGATCCTGCAGATCTTCTTTTCCGTCGTGCACGACCCGACCCAGCTGAACCGGCAGGGCCCCGATTCCGGCACGCAATATCGCTCGGCGATCTTCACCACCAGCGACGAGCAGAAGAAGGTGGCGGACGCCTATATCGCCCAGCTCAACGCCGCCAAGGTCTACAAGAAGCCGATCGTCACGAAGGTCGGCGCGCTCGAGGCTTTCTATCCGGCGGAGGGCTACCACCAGGACTATCTGACGCTGCACCCGAACCAACCCTATATTGCCTATAACGACATCCCGAAGGTCGAGAACCTGAAGAAGATCTTCGCGGAGAACTACATCGAGAAGCCGACGCTGGTGGGCAGCACCAAGGTCACCAACTGAGGCGACGCTTCCCGTCATTGCGAGCGAAGCGAAGCAATCCATGCCGCGGCAAGCGGAAAGATGGATTGCTTCGTCGCTTCCCTCCTCGCAATGACAACCAACAAGGGAGTTTCCATGTCCGATACCAAGACCGACGGCAAGGTCCGCAAGAGTGAGGCCGAGTGGCGCAAGGAATTGACGCCGATGCAGTACGCCGTGCTGCGCGAGAAAGCGACCGAGCGGCCCTTCACCGGCGAATACGAGCATGATCCCCGCAAGGGCACCTATGTCTGCGCCGGCTGCGGGCAGACGCTGTTCGAATCCGACCAGAAGTTCGATTCCGGCTGCGGCTGGCCGAGCTTCTCCAAGCCCGCGGTCGAGAGCCATGTCGACGAGGAGCGCGACATGAGCCACGGCATGATCCGCACCGAGGTGCTGTGCTCGAAATGCGACGGCCATCTCGGCCACGTCTTCAACGACGGCCCCGGCCCGACCGGCCTGCGCTACTGCATCAACTCGGCGGCGCTGAAGCTCGACGAGAAGAAGTAACGGCGCCCACCACGCCGCGCCCCACGCGACCAGCAGGCCAGTCGCGTGGGGCTTTGTTTTGGCTCCGGCGCCCGGCAACATCCTCGTGATCGGCTGACGGCCTTAACGACTCGCAGGCCGGAATGTGCTTTGCTCGGTGTTCGCGGGGCCGTAGGCGTCTCGCCGTGCGGCTGCCGCCTGTTCTGAGGAGGGCGCCATGTCGCTTGGACTGATCCTCATCATCCTTTTGCTGATTATCCTGCTGGGCGGCTATAGCGGCCGAATTCGCGGCTATGGCTATGGCCTCGGCCACTCCGGAATGGGCCTTTTCGGGGTGATTTTGATCGTGGTCGCGATCCTAGCCTGGCTCGACAAGATTTGAGAGCCATAAGTTATTGAAACAAAATGACTTATCTGGCTGGTGCCGGTGCTATGCGCGGATTCAGCATGTGCCCTGTCAGGGGCTCTTCTGGGGTCGCATTTTTGTCAAAGAGGCCTATATTAGGGGTCGAAATGACATGTACGGCGCGCCGCCGATAATAGGCCGCCGTCCCCCAAAATCCCTTTCGCAACGCCAACTGAAAAGAACACAAGAGGTCGTCGACCATGCGTCCCCTGCGTCCGTTCAACTATAACACATCCGCCGAACTGTTCCCCGCCGCGATCCGCAAGAAGAAGCGGGCGGGTTTCGCCTACCGCCGTTTCGGCACCGCTGCCGAGGCCGTGCAGTTCGCGATGGAGCAGCTGCCGGCGGACTCGCTGAACGGCGCCTATCTCCAGGTCGAGGAAGCCCGTTTCGACCAGAACGGCATCCGCTCGCTCTATGAGAGCGAGGCTTTTCCGCTGCCGCGTCGTCCGCGCCCGGCCGCCAGCCAGACCGACGCTGACGCCGCATAAGCTTTCTGCTCTTCGCTCAACGAAAAGCCCTCGGATCGTTCCGGGGGCTTTTGTTTTTGAGGGTCACAATCTCGGCTGCTTGTCGAGCCAGCGCCGCAGCATCCGCACATTGCGGATATTGGCGCGGAACATGACGTCGAAGGCATCGCCCGCCACCGGCACCATGCCGATCACGCCGTCGACGGCGACGTTGGCGAGCATCCGCGCGGTGATGTGCCAGGGCGCGCCCAGCAACCGGGCCTCGCGCACCAGCCATAGCGAGATCGCGGTGGTGATGATATCGCCGACCACCGGGATCAGGCCGATCAGCCCGTCGATGCCGTAGCGCACTTTGGTGCCCGGCACGATGAACGCGACGTCGAGCAGCCTTGCGATCATCTCCAGCCGCGCGAGCCGCTCCTCGCGCGTCAGATTGCCGAACGGATTGGCGGTGGAGTTGCGGAAGTCGAACTGGAAGCCTTCCTGAAAGGCTCCCTGAAAACCTTGGAACTGCGGATGCAGCGGGCCATCGGCGAGTTCGCGCCCGTCCTGGTCGATGACCTTACCGCGCGCCTGCGCGCCGCCAAAGGGTGGCCGCGATCGCGCGGCGTGGGGCGTGAAGATGTCGTCCTCGGTCATGGCCATCACATGGTAACGCAGGCAGGCGGTTCAAGTTGCGTCACATTACCACTGTGTCACCTTCAAGGCCTGTTACTTCGAGGCTCCGCCATGCTCGCTTCAGTAGACGCCCTTGTTCATGGTTCTGAGCCGCTGCGCCAGCGTCCGCATGACCTTCAGGGCAAAATGCGGCGTCTGGCTCACGAGGAAGAGAAACTGCTTTTCCGAGACCGGGACGAGCTCGACATCCGTGAGCGCCGTGGCGGTCGCGCTCCTTGGCTCATTGTCGATCAACGCCATCTCGCCAAAGATCGTGTCGGGCGCCAGATCCGCCATCGTCTTGTTGCCGACCTGAATGCGCACATAGCCGCTCTTGATCACGAAGAGCTCGTTGGCCTGCTCGCCCTCGCGAAAAATAATGCCGCCGGCTCGGACCAGGCGCGTTTCGATACTGTTGCCCGTCAGAAGGCTGAAGCTTGCATCTGCCACTCGAAATTCCTTTCCCCGAATCCGGACGCAGATCGGTACGTCCCGGTCGTCTGCAGCGACGGCTGAAATAAATGCGCGAACACAGAATAGAGCACGCCCGGGATCGGCATCGCCGCTGCCCCGGACGGCCGCGGGTCGCGAGGACGAACGCGGACATGACATTGGGACTACGTTTGCATGACGATGATGTGACAGTTGTGTGAAGGTAGCCGGACGCGCGCTGATACGATTACTGCAAGGGGCGATCTATTCCGCGCCGGGCGTTGAGCGCGGCCCTTGTCCGATCGCGACGTGCTCATTTCGCGGTTGGGTCAGAAGTCGCCGAACGCGACTTCTGCTTTTCCCTTGGTACTGAGCACCTGCCCTAATGCTGGGAAGCCGGCTGCGCCGGCGCGTGCAGCTCTTCGGCATATTTGTGCGCCAGCCAGGACGTGATCACGCCCGGGATGAAGCCGACCATTCCGTACAGGATGAACTGCACCGCGCCGCTTTCGGAGCCGTGCGAGGCGTAGGTCAACGCCGCGCCGACGAACGCCACCGCACCAACGAGCAGCATCCGCACCACCGGCGCGATCCGCCTCACATGCATCAGGATGTCGTCGATCGCACCGAACATCAGCGACGGCACGATGCCGAACAGATAATTGTATTGCAGCGACTTCACGAACACGACGAGCAGCTTGGTCACCTCGCCGCCACTGGTCTCGGTCCAGTAGCCGGACTGATAGGTGGTCATGAGCAGCAGCAGGAAGCCGCCGATGAACGGCCCGATGGCTGCGAAGATCAGATAGCGTTTCATGGCGTGCCCTTGCCCGACGTCAACCAAGTGTAACGCGGTCGCGCGACGGTTCTAGGGAAAAATCGAAAGTCGCGGCGATGTTCCGGAGCTCTGCACGTCGATGCGCTGCAACAGCCGCTGATCTTGCTGCGATACGGAATCGCCCGGACGAAGCCGGGCGACGACATTGCTGGCGACCGGGGCGAGAGCTAAGGCCGCTACTCACCCCACGCCGCGAACGCCTCGTTGAAGGCTCGCTCGCCGGGGGCGCCCTTCTCGATCGCGATGATGGCGCGGCGCTGGTTGGTGTAGACCAGCGGCACGTCGAACCACGAGCGCTCCTTCAGGAGCTGCAGATTGCGCGAGCGGTCGGCGTCGACATTGGAGAGGCCGACCAGGAAGAAGCCGTCGGTGACCTTGACGGCGAGCCCTGCCAGCGGCGTGCCGCGCGCCTGCTCGTTCGACTTCATCAGGATGCCCGGCACGTTGCCGACGCCGCCATTGGCGAAGTCCTGCGGCAGGATGAAGGTCAATTCCGCGGTATGGCTCGCCGGCAGCGATGAATCGGTGTTGCGGCGGAACGACATCGTCATCTTGAACTTGCGATCGGGGATGTCGATGTCGGCCCGCACGGCGATGTCGGGCTTCTGGTTGCCCGATCCCTTGACCTGCTCGGTGCGCCAGACCACCGAACCGACATACTGCTTGCCCTTCGGATCCGACGGATCCTCGTCATACAGCACCACGCGCTGCGCCACCGGGGCGACCGTCTCGCCCGACGACGAGGGCTGGCCGACGCGGTCGGTGATCTTCTTGCTCGCAGGCGTCGACGCGGCATCCTTCGGCGCCTCGACCGGGGCCGAGGATTTGAACAGGCTGCTGACGAGGGTCATGGCCTGCTGCCGGAACAGGATGCCGGTGCCGACCAGGATCAGCAGGATGCCGATCACGATCGCGGTCTTGAACGGGAACATCGAGCCGACGCGCGGCGGCTTCTTCGGCTCGCGCTCGCCGTTGCCGGCCCGCGACCGCTGCGGCGGCGGACCTTGCGGCGGCTGCGGGGTGTAGCGCTCGGCCTCCTCGATCGACTCGTCGTAGGAATACGGCGCCTCGGGATCGCCGCCGCGATTCTCAAGGCTCGGCTCGAGCCGATCGAATTCCGGCGAGGGCGACGGCACGTTGGCGTAGGTCTTGCGCGCGTTGCGGCTGGCTTGCGCCGCGGCACGGCCGAGATCGTCAGCATCGGCGGTGATGTCGCGGAAGCCGCGCACGCCCGGCGCGGCCGGCGGCACCGGCGGCGGCGCGCCTTCCGGACCGCGGCGGGGCGGGCCCGGCCGGACCGGCGGCGCCTGGGTCTCGGGCGGGACCGGCGGGTTTTGCGGCCGCGGCGGGGCCGGCGGCGGCGCGTCGGGGCGCAGATTGCGCGGCGGACGGGGTTCGGCCGGGGGCCGCGGGCGCGCGGCAGTGTCGGCGGGACCGGGCTCGGGCGGCCGGGCATTGGCGCGGCTGCCGCGGACAGCGGCAGCGCCGCCGGGGCGGGAGGCCTCGCGGGCGCGCTGCGCGGCCTCGGACTCGACCTTGCGAACCGCCTCTTCCAGCGACAGCCGTTCGCGGGTGATCTCGGACTCGGAGAGCGGCGGCTGCACGCCGCGGAGCTGCTGGATCAACGCCGTTCGCGCCCGCGCATACAGCGCACGGCGGGCTTCGCCGGGGGCGTTGGGGTCCAATCCGGCGATGGCACGGGCGATCAGCGGGTAGTAGTCAGCCATTTCCACACAATTGGAGGGATATAGGTAATATCCCGTTAAGCCTCGAACGGATTCTGTACCAGAATAGTATCTTCACGTTCCGGGCTAGTGGACAGCAGGGCGATCGGACACCCCACCAATTCCTCGACCCGGCGAACGTACTTGATGGCCTGGGCCGGCAGATCCGCCCAGGACCGCGCATTGGCCGTCGGCTGCTTCCAGCCCTCGATGATCTCATAGATCGGCTCGACCCGGGCCTGCGCGCCCTCACCCGCCGGCAGATGGTCGATTTCCTTGCCGTCGAGCTTGTAGCCGATGCAGACCTTGATGCTGTCGAACCCGTCGAGAATATCGAGCTTGGTCAGCGCCAGCCCGGCAATTCCGCAGGTGCGGACAGTCTGTCGCACCAGCATGGCATCGAACCAGCCGACCCGGCGCTTGCGCCCGGTATTGACGCCGAATTCCTTGCCGCGACGGCCGATTTCCTCGCCGATCTCGTCGTTCAGCTCGGTCGGGAACGGACCCTGGCCGACCCGGGTGGTGTAGGCCTTGCAGATGCCCAGCACATAGCCGACCGCGCCCGGGCCGAGGCCGGTGCCGGTCGCGGCCTGCGCCGCCACCGTGTTGGACGACGTCACATAGGGATAGGTGCCGTGGTCGACGTCGAGCAGCGCGCCCTGCGCGCCCTCGAACAGGATGCGCTTGCCCTCGCGGCGCTTGAGGTCCAGCAGCCGCCACACCGTCTCGGCATAGGGCAATAGCTTCGGCGCCATCGCTGACAGCTCGCTCAGGATGCTCTTGCCGTCGATCTCCGCGAGGTTGAGGCCGCGGCGCAGCGCATTATGATGCGCCAGCAGGCGTTCGATCTTGTGCGGCAGGGTGTCGAGGTCGGCGAGGTCCATCAGGCGGATGGCGCGGCGGCCGACCTTGTCCTCATAGGCCGGGCCGATGCCGCGGCGGGTCGTGCCGATCGAGGTGATGGCGTTGGACGATTCGCGCAAGGCGTCGAGCTCGCGATGCAGCGGCAGGATCAGCGTGACGTTCTCGGCGATCCGCAGATTGTCCGGTCCGACCGCCACGCCCTGCCCCTTCAGCTTGGCGACCTCGTCGAGGAAGGCCTGCGGATCGAACACCACGCCATTGCCGATCACCGCGAGCTTGTTCGCCCGCAGCACGCCGGAGGGCAGCAGCGCCAGCTTGTAGGTCTCGCCATTGATCACGAGCGTATGGCCGGCATTGTGGCCGCCCTGGAAGCGCACGACGATGTCGGCCTGTTCCGACAGCCAGTCGACGATCTTGCCCTTCCCTTCGTCACCCCATTGGGCGCCGACGACGACAACATTGGCCATTGCGAAGATGTTCCCTTCAGGTGTTTCAGACCATGATCGCGGCGAAAACGCGTCCGCCCACAGCGACCTGCATTGATATGCCCAGCCTAAATCGCGGCGCCCGGCCGCGCGCACGCAAGGCGCCTACCGGATAAAGGAAGCGGCTCGGCTGCGCAAGCAAGAAGGGGCTCGTTTACGCCTTTTAGACGACCTACAACCCTTTGATATCCCCATTAAATTCCATGCTGCGCCCGGCCGCGCCGGGCTGGCGGGAATTTAATGTTACGGCAACGTGACGCCGGACCTGCTGTGGATTGATCGCAGCTCCTATTACGGCGATCATTCACCTAGATTAACCGGCAGGGTCCATGCCCAATTCCACCCAAGCGACGATGGCGCTGCGCAAGCTCGGCATTGCCTTCAAGCTTCACACCTATGTCTACGATTCCAGCGCCGAGAGCATCGGGCTGCAGGCGGCCGAGGCGCTCGGCGTCGACCCGAATCGCATGCTCAAGACGCTGATGGCGGAGGTCGACGGCAAACCGGTCTGCGCCGTGGTGCCGTCCGACTGCGAGGTCAGCATGAAGAAACTTGCCGCCGCCCTCGGCGGCAAGTCGGCCAGGATGATGCGCCCGGCCGATGCCGAGCGGCTGACCGGCTATCATGTCGGCGGCATCAGCCCGTTCGGCCAGAAGAAGAAGGTGCCGACCGCGATCGACGAGACCGCCCTCACCCACGTCACGGTCTTCGTCAATGGCGGCCAGCGCGGCCTGCAGATCGAGATCGATCCGAACGATGCCGCGCTTGCCGCCGGCGCCACGATGAAGGCGCTGGTGGCGACGCAAGACTGATCCTGCGCAAGACTGATCCTGCGCAAGACGAATCCTGCGCGAGACTGATCCGAAGACCGGTCGCCGCGATCAATGCGAGGATTTGTCCCTCATGAACTCCGCGCCGACGAAGTCGGACAGGCCGGATAATTCCTCCGCCGTAATATCGTTGACGTTGAGCCTCAGCTGCATGATCGCGAGGTCGAGCAGATGCGCGGCGAAGCTTGCGCCGGCCGCCCTCACGATGCTGCGCTGCTCGATCAAGACAGCGATGACGTCGCGCAAACTGCGCACTTGCACTTGATCCATGGCCCTTTGCCCGGCGCTGGCCGTTGTTAGCTGAGTCGTCATTGGGATACCGATTGTAGTGTGCTGATGGACGCCGCACCCACGGTTGGGATGTACGGCAGATGCTCGGCTTCGTCGCCGAGATGCGGGATGCGCGGGCGCATCTCGCGGATTTCGATGTCGATGGTCATCGGCGGGGGAATCAGCGTCACCGAGGCTTTCGGCCACGGCGCCGGATTCGGGCTGACGCCGGTGAAGCGATAGGCCGCGGCGATCTCGAGCGCGAGCAGTTGCAGCTCGAGCATCGCAACCCCCATCCCGGCGCAGGCGCGCGGACCGGCGCCGAACGGGATGTAGGCGTCGGTGTTGTAGCGCCGCGTCAGCAGGAAGCGGTCCGGATCCTCGAAATGCCTGCCATCGCGCTGCAGCTGCCAGGGGCAGATCAACAGCGAGGTGCCGACCTTGAGGTCGCGCCCGCCGATCGTCACCGGCTGCATCACCTCGCGCGAGAACCACCAGGCGCTGGGGTAGAGCCGGCAGACCTCCTTGACCAGCGTCGCGCTCAGATTGGCGCGCTTCACCGCGTCGAGCCGCAGTTCGCCGTCGTCGCCGAGGCACTCCGCCGCCTCGTCGGCAATCTCGTCCATCAGGGCGGGATCGGCGGCCATCTGGTAGAACATCCACGCCGCGGTCGAACCCGTGGTGTGATGGCCGGCCAGCAGCAATGTCAGGATCTCGTCCTCGAGATCGCGATCGGTCAGGCCGAGCGCCTCGAGATCGCGCAGCGCGCTGCTCGAGCCGGCCTTGCGGCGCAGGCGCTGCACCACCGTCGACATCGCAAGCTTGGCGCAGATCCGGTTCTTGCGCCGCCGATACCAGGCCACCGGACCGAACGGCAACGCGCGGAACATCTCTTCCGCAAGATCGTCCTCGATCGCGCCCACCGCCTGAACCAGGGCTTCCTCGTCGCCGGACGACATCACCTGGGAGCCGAAGATCGCGACGCAGATCGTCCGCAGCGCCAGCATCGCGGTGACATGGTGCGGATCGAACGATCCGAGCCGCGCCAGGCTGGCGCCGACCGCGCGGATCTCGGCGCACATATGCGGCAGGAATTTCTCGACGCTGCCCTTGGCCATGTGCTTCTGCAGCACCGCTCGGCGCCGCTTGTGCTCCTCGCCGCTCAGCATCAGCGAGCTGCGGCCGAGCACCGGCGTCAGCTTCTTGATCAGCTTGCCCTTTCCGATGTCGGTCTCCGGCGCCTTGAGGATCGGGCGCAGCAGATCGGGATCGTTCACCAGGAACACCGGCGCAGGACCGAGCTGCAACGGCACCAGCCCCAGCGCGGACTCGTTGCCGCGCGTCAGCAGCAGACGCAGCGGATCACGCTGGAATGCTCGAACGTCCGAGAACATGTGAAGCATCGTGGATCTCCAATTGCCGTCCAAGGTCGAGGAATTTGGTCAGGCCGGGATTGGCGGCGAGACCGAGCGGGATTTCTCCGGCGAGCGCCGTCAGCGGGCGCCCCATGCGATCATTGCCGATCACCTGCGGCGGGCCGTAGCGGCGGGTGCGGATGTCCATGCGGGTGAGAAAACGCTCATAGGAGAGGTCGGCCAACGCGACGAGCGCCTTCGCTCCGCGCAGCTCGGCGAAGCGGAACATCAGCGCGTAGTTCACGCGTGCGGCCTGCGACCTCGCAACGTTCGGCAGCACGCCGAAACGGCTGATCTCCCAGGCGTCGCGGCTGGTCGGAAAGCGACGCAGCGCAAGCTGCGGGAAGACCGACTTGGTGAGATAGGGATAATCGGTGCGGATAGCCCGGAAGCCGCCGACGAGCTCGACGCCGGAGAACAACAGGCAGTGCTCGGTATACCAGCAGTCGAACTGATCGCGTTCGATATCCCCGACCGTGGTCAGAAGCCAGCCGCAATGGTCGACGAACAGGCGCTTGCGCAGCCGCAACATCGCCCCGACATGCGCCGGATCAAGCTCTTCCCTGGTAATGAGGGCGTGGTAGCCGTCCAATGAATGAAGCATTTGTCCCTTCCTCCAAATGCGGGAACATCTGGAACGAAAGGGGTTAACTGTGGTACCCCCTAAAACCGGGGGTTTTCGTCAATGGGCCTGGTAGACGCGATTTCGACCATCGAGGCGTCGGATACCATCGACGAGCTCAGCTCGTCATTGCATCGCGTTGTCCAGAATTACGGCTTCTCGGGCTTTGCCTTTGTCGATGCCGGCCGGCCCGACCTTGATCTGCCCTATCATATCGGCACATTTCCCGATGCCTGGAAGCGGGCGTATGTGCAGAACGAGTTCGTTCATGCCGATCCGGCGCTGGCGCGGTCACGACGTACCAACACGCCGTTCAGCTGGAGCAGCCTGAAGCTGCCGGAGCGAAGCGGACGCAAGCGACCGCCCGAGGTCAAGACGATGGATGCCGCCCGGGAGTTCGGATTCAAGGACGGCTTCGTCGTTCCCTTCCACTATCGCGACCGGCTCGGCGCGGTGCATTCGAGCTCGACGGTGTTCTTCTGGGAGGACGAGCCGCGCGACTTCGACAAGCTGTTCGTCTGCCATCGCCACGAACTGCATCTGTTGATGATCTACTGGGTGCAGCGGGCGATGGACATCGTCAACCGCGACCAGCGCAACGCGCCGACCATCCTCAAGCCCGCGGACGCCGCCGAAACCATCAAGCTCACCGGGCGGGAGAAGGAAGTGATCGCCTGGGCGGCGCGCGGCAAGACCGTGGCCGACACCGCGCAGATCCTCGGCATTTCGCCGGAGACGGTGGAAGGCTTCATCAAGCAGGCGCTGCGCAAGCTCGAGGCATCCAACAAGACCCATGGGGTGGCCAAGAGCATCGCGCTCGGAATCATCGATTTGTGAGCGGCGCCGCGCAGCCATGGCGGGGCTGCCGCCATGCCGACCGCATCGCCCTGCCAGGACCAGACACCGCGATATGTGGCGCGGTCACACATCCGGTTGGGTTCATCTTCCCGATCGCCCCCTGATTGCATTCGCGCACGGTCTTGATAATAAGGGCCGTGGCCGGATGACGCTGATGCGAGCATCCCAGACCAGGGTGCGCACTCGGGTGCCCGTCCGGCGCGACTGCCCGGCCGGCGTCGAGGCGCCGATCATCCTGCACGTTGCCCGGTACGGCAGGACCCGTTGTCCAGCCGATGATCCGTAGAAGTCCCATCGCGACGAACCGCCGGTTCATTTGCTACCAACTTTTGTAGCGGAAATGCTGTCCACGGACCTAGCTGGAGATGGTCTGAACGCATCATGAGCACATCACAGGACGACCAAATCGACCAATTGGTGCAGGCGCGCTGGCGCGCAATCGGGCTGTCACAGGCGGATCTCGCCGAGATCCTGTGCGCAGGGGCCTCCCTGCAAAAGAACGGCGTCGACGGCACGGTGAAGATCGATACCGGTCGCCTGGCGACGGTCGCCGAGATGCTCGGAATCGCCGCCGACATCCTCAATCGCCGGCCGGTCACGGCAGCGCCGGCGCAGGCCGGCCAGACAGCGGAATCGCTGCAGTCCCTGCTCGAACTGCGCATGCTGCGGGTGTTTCGCGACGTGCAGGACCCCGACACCAAGCGGATCCTGATCGAGCTCGCCGAGCAGATCGTCAAGCGCCAAACCAGGCCGCCGGAGACCGGCTAGGACCAAATGTTCGATCCCCTGCGCGACCGGCGCGGGGCTGGCCCGGCCAGGCGCCGCCATGCTGCCTTGGTGAAGGGGTCTTCGCGCATGGTCGCGATGCGTCTATCCCCATTGATGGAATGACGAAATCCGTGTCTGTGATCCGAGCCGGGGAGATCCATACCGGCCCGGCGGTGCCAGCCGGGCAGGCCGCGGCGTCGTGAACCCGGGCCCTCTTCATGTCTGCCTCCGATTCCACCACATCAACGCCTGCGGCCGGCTCCTGGATCGCCAACCAGCCCTATCTGCTGCTCTGCATCACCGCGACATGCTGGGCCGGCAATGCGATCGTCGGCCGCCTCGCCGCCGGCCACATTCCGCCGGTGACGCTGTCGTTCCTGCGCTGGTCGGCGGCATTCCTGATCATCCTGCCGTTTGCCTGGAAGCACCTCGTCCGCGACTGGCCGGTGATCCGCAACAATCTCGGCATCATGGTGCTGATGTCGATCACCGGCATCAGCGCCTTCAACACGCTGCAATACTGGGCGCTCGAGCACACCCAGGCGCTCAACACGCTGCTGCTGCAATCCGCGGCACCGCTGGTGGTCGCGCTGTGGTCGCTGATCCTGCTCGGCGCGCGGCTGACGCTGGCGCAATTGTTCGGCGTGCTGCTGTCGCTCGCCGGCGTGCTGGTGATCCTGCTGCACGGTGATCTCACGACGCTGTCGAAGATCGAGTTCAACAAGGGCGATCTGATCTTCATCGTCGCATTGGTGATCTTCGCGCTGTATTCGGTGCTGACCCTGAAGCGGCCCAAGATCCACGGCCTGTCGGTCGCCGCCTTCACCTTCGGCTGCGGCGCGCTGGTCCTGATCCCGCTCTACATCTGGGAACTCGGCACGCGTCCGGTGATGCAGCTTACGATCAACAACCTGCTGTCGCTGTTCTATGTCGCGGTGTTCCCCTCGACACTGGCCTATCTGTGCTTCAACCGCGGTGTGCAGCTGATCGGCGCCAACCGGGCCGCACCGTTCTTCCACATGGTTCCGGTGTTCGGCACCATCATGTCGATCGTGTTCATCGGCGAGCATCCGCAGGCCTTCCACTTCATCGGCTTCGCGCTGGTGCTGGCCGGCGTCTTCGCGGCATCGCGGAAGCAGAGCGCGTAATTCTCCTCTCCCTCTCCCCGTTCTTACGGGGAGAGGGTTGGGGTGAGGGGCTCGCTCCGCGAAGACGGCGAGAGACGAATGCGCGGAGACTCCCCTCACCCGGACCGCATTCCGCTGCGCTGCATGCGATCCGACCTCTAAGAGCGAGCTTCGCTCGTCTCGACCCCGCAAGCGGGGCGAGGTAAGGAAAGCCCGCGGTGACTATCGGCGGCAAATCCGCTATCTCCTAGGGTCTGCTTCGCAGACGGGTTTTACGCATGGCGCGCGCCAGCAATCTCTTGATCGGCACCCTAACGCTGGCCCTGATCGCCGGCTCGCTCGGCGGCTGGCTGGGCTATCAGCGCTATGCCGGCATCAAGCGGATGGTGCCGTTCCGCGTCATCTTCGAGGGCTCGGCCTCCGGCCTGCGCCGTGGCGCCAGCGTCAACTTCGCCGGCGTGCGGATCGGCGAGGTGGTCTCGATCAGGCTCGACCGGCACCGCGTGGTGGCGATGACGCGGATCGAAGGCAACGCCCCGATCAAGAAGGACACCCAGGCCGGCCTCGAATTCCAGGGCCTGACCGGGATCGCCTCGATCTCCTTCACCGGCGGCACCGACGATGCGCCGCCGCCGACGCTCGGCGCCGACGGCATTCCCGAGCTGACGGCCGACGCCGAAGGCACGATGGGGATTCAGGAGAAGCTGCGGGTCGCGCTGCGCAATGTCGACCGCGTCATCAGCGAGAACGAGGCCGACATCAAGGACTCGCTGCTCGGGCTCGAGAACTTCACCAATTCGCTGTCCGGCAATGGTGAGCTGATCGCCGGCTTCATCGACGCCGCCGACGATGGCATCAGCGCGGTCGACGCCAAGATGAACTCGGCCGACAAGTTCCTGAAAAGCTTCGGCAGCGACAAATATGGCGGCGAATTGCTGCCGACCGTGATCTCGCTGCGCGAGCTGATCCAGAGCTTCGACAAGAAATCCACCGCCATGATCGCCGAGACCCGCAAGACGCTCAGCGACGTCAGCCAGTCCGTCAACAAGTTCAACGAGAAATTTGTCGGGCCCGCCGGCAGGCGCTAGATCATGATGCGTTTCCAATGGAATCGCATCATGATCTCATCTCTTTGTTTGAGCATGATCTTTTCGGAAAACCGGTATCCACTTTTCCGGATCATGCTCTAGAGCCTGTCTTCAGTTGAGGGATTCCCAAATCAGGGGATAAGTGATTCATGGGTGGTCGGCTTTTGGAGGGGCCGGCCGATGCGACGCTATGCATTGCGCGACGACCA